>JAGXHG010000031.1 GCA_024636345.1 Desulfobulbaceae bacterium
ACTCACGGGTGAAGCAGGTATTGAAGGTAAATATGTGGGTAAAATAGATATCTATGATCGGCAAAGCTATGTTGCAATTGAGCGCAGCAGGCTTAAGAAGGCATATTCTTATCTGAAAAACGGCAAGATTAAAGGACGCACATTTCCAGTCTGGGTATTTTCTGAAAAAAATTCAGGCGAGGGTGATAAGAAAAAAAAGGCCAAGCCCCCCAGACAGCAATATTAAGTCAGGTATCATAGAGTTCACTTTCAGTTTTCCTCCCCGACACGATACAAAACTACAATCCAAGCCAGTTGGGGTCTGGCCATGCTAACCAACTGAACATGCATAACAGGGGTCAGGTCTTGCAATCCAACAATTGACCCTTTATGATAAATTCATCGCAAGACCTGACCCCATCCCTTCAAAATGAGACTTCCATGAACCCTGCGATCATAATCAGAAACGAGACGGATGCTGACGTCAGCACCATCACAGAGGTGACCGTCGAGGCGTTCAAAACTTTAGAGGTCAGCAACAACACGGAGCAATTCATCATTGAGGCACTACGTGCCGCGAAAGCTCTGACCCTATCGCTGGTCGCAGAAGTTGATGGCCGTGTGGTCGGGCATATTGCTTTCTCCCCCGTGACCATCTCGGACGGCACCATGCACTGGTACGGACTTGGACCTGTTTCAGTGTTACCAGAGTACCAGCGGAAGGGTATTGGCAAAGCCCTGATACAGGAAGGACTATCGCGTTTGAAAGACCTCGGTGCCAAAGGCTGCTGTCTCGTCGGGCATCCGCAATACTACAGGAAATTTGGATTTGAGAATGTTGCCGGACTTGTCCTTGAGGGAGTTCCTCAAGAGGTGTTTTTCGCTCTTTCTTTTGACGGCCGCTTTCCGCAGGGTAATGTCACGTTTCATGAAGGATTCAAAGCAAATGCATGAAAAGTATATTTGACCATTTTTTTAGCAATTGGTGCCGTAGCAGGCTGGTGGTTGGCTGGAACCTTGATGAAAGGCCGGGACTTTGGCCTGCTGGGAAATATCCTTGTCGGCATTATAGGTGCGGTAATTGGCGGCTTTGTCTTTAGCCTGCTTGGCATCTTGGCGGGAGGATTACTTGGTGCCATAGTGACAGCAACTTCCGGGGCGGCATTGCTCTTATTTCTTATCGGAAAAATCAGGAAAGGATAGTTAATCTCTATATAAAAACTAAGCGGGGGATAAAATGCATTTAGGATTCATCGGACTTGGACACCTTGGCAAAGCAATTGCGGGCAGACTCTTAGACTGTGGTCATACGCTCACTATCTGGAACCGGACACCTTCCAAGGCGGACGGCATGAAGGCCGAACTGGCCCCCTCACCCCGTGAGGTGGCAAATAAAGCAGATATTATTTTTATATGCATGTTTGACAGTCAGGCGGTCCACTCCATCCTGAGTCAGGAGGAGGGGCTGCTGTCAGGCGATATCTCCGGGAAAATCATCGTCGATCTCTCCACCAATCATTTCAAAGAAGTAGTGCTCATTCATGAGATTTGCGAAAAAGCCGGCGCTGTTTATCTGGAGGCACCCGTATTGGGCAGTGTCGTTCCGGCTTCACAAGGCGCTCTTACCGTTCTGGTCAGCGGTAATGAGGCAGGGTATGAACAGATCAAACCGGTTTTAGAAGACATTGGTAAAAATCTTTTCTACCTGAAGGAGCCAGGGCTTGCCACCAAGATGAAACTCATCAACAATCTTGCCTTAGGGAGTTTTATGGCTACCCTTGCCGAGGCCCTGTCACTCGGGGAATCCGTTGGCATTGACAAGGAAGAAATCCTGGAAATTTTGTCTGTAGGGGGCGGAAATTCCTTGGTGTTGAATGCCAAGAGAAACAAATTACTCACAGAAGATTTTTCAACCCACTTTTCAAGCGCCCTGATTTATAAGGATCTCCATTGCCTCCAGGATTTGGCGTATGAACAGAAAAAAACACTTTTTACCGGGGCGGTCGTAAAAGAACTGTACGCCCGGACCTTTGCAGAGGGCATAGCACAAGAAGACTTTTCAGCAATTTACAAAGTATTCAAAAAAGGCTGATAAGCTTATGCAAGCTGACAGATATTCCTCGGCTAACCGTTCAATTAAAATCCCGAATGATGGTCTGTAAATCAGCTTCCTGCTCCAGCCTTTCTTATCCTGATCCATCTGAGATAAGGTATGGATTTCACTGACTCACAGCAGACAAGCTTGATCCTGCGTACGCCGCTCAAGGGCAAACGCAGACTCTTGGGAGGCGGGCTGATTGCCATCGGGCTGGCAATCTTCAGTACGTTCAGCATGAACAGTACGCCTTGGACATGGGATATTTTCCTGGTCGTTTTCCTGCCTGTTTGCGCAGGATTCGGAATTGGTGGCCTGGACTACGTGACACGCATAGAGTCAAAGGAACCAGCCGTGTACTCTGGTTGGCAGTTTTTCAATCTCAGGATCGGGACGCAAAGGTACAGGAGCCTGCTTGGGTTGGATAGGATAATCATTGCGCGCCGCCATTTGCCGGTAACAAGCCCACGTGGAGGCGGAGTAACGCTTCGACCGGTTTACCCTGTCTGGCTTATGTCCAAAACTGCTTTCTTGGATTATTTGCTCGGCTGGTCACCAGAATATCTTGAGCGCGTGAGCAGCGGGAAATTCCTCATGAGCAGGCCCCCCAACTTTTCCGTATTTCGTGCCTGGGCACGCTACGTCGCAGCTCAGACAGCTCTTTGTCTCAATGTGCCGCTAGTGGATGAAAACACGGGTATATCGTATCAACCAGACGATATACCGCCAGAGTGGCTGCAGCGCGAAGGGCTGAGTTTTGATAGCTATCGCGAAAAGGATTGAACAATCCCCTATCTTTCTTGGCAACAAAACCGACTGTTTTTTTCCACCTTCGCCGCCGCAGATTCAGTATTTGCACGAGTGCTTGCAAGCTATTTTAACGGCCAGCCTGACCTGCGAACACTGGAAATTCTGAACAGAAAGCCGCACAACAGAGAATAAGGACGATGCCCATCTCAAACTCTCTGCGGTTGACAACACCGATAAATTATCTGATGAGATCGGGATTCAGGAGAGATTTCATTTCAGTTTTGATTTGACTTCCCAGACCCCATCACCTAACATCGTAATATATGGAAATCAATCAGATAAAATCGTAAAAATGAAATACATAGGACTTACGATGGAAGCATCCTCCCAGTTTCTTTTAACCATTGGCGGAATTCTTCTACTGGGCTTGCTTACATCCACACTGGCCCGCCACACTTTTTTGCCCCGAGTAACCCTGTTGCTGATTTTTGGGATACTCATTGGCAAGGAAGTGCTTGATGTTATCCCCCCAGTATTTTCAGACCACTTCGAGATTATTGCCGATATGACACTGGTCATGGTGGGATTCCTGCTGGGCGGCAAGCTCACCAAGGCCTCCTTGAGGGAATCAGCAGGTAAAGTCTTCTGGATCTCCCTCTGTGCCACAGTGATAGCCACCACCATAATAGTAAGCTTCGGCCTGATATCGATCGGGGTGTCTCAAGATATTGCCATTTTGTTGGGCTGCATTGCCTCAACAACGGCGCCTGCTGCCGTGTTGGACGTTGCCACCGAGGCAAATATTAAAGGCAACTTCACCGACTTACTGCTTTCAATCGTTGCCCTTGATGATGTCTGGTCTTTGGTCCTCTTTGCTGTTGGCATGGCCGTGGTGACATCATGCAACGGTCTTGGGGGAGACATGTCCTTTTTGTTGATGGCAAGCAAAGAAATTGGCGGTGCGGTACTCTTGGGTGTGTTGATTGGACTTCCCGCAGCGTATCTGACCGGCAGGGTGAAAAAAGGGCAGCCGATCTTAACCGAGGCACTGGGGATGGTCTTTGTCTGCGGTGGTTTAGCCATCTGGCTTGGAGTCTCTTTTCTAATTGCCTCAATGGTGATGGGCACCGTAATCGCCAACGTCGCCAGACATCACGACTATCCCTTTCATGCTATTGAAGGGATCGAATGGCCGTTCATGGTCATCTTTTTTGTGCTGGCAGGAGCATCTCTTGAATTAAGTATCCTCAAAGATATCGGAGTGATCGGTGCGACCTATATCCTTTGCCGCGCCACCGGTAAATACCTCGGCGCCAAACTCGGCAGTCAAATCAGCAGGGCTGATCAAAAAACAAAAAGCTGGATGGGGTTGGCCCTGTTACCCCAGGCAGGTGTCGCCATAGGCATGGCACTAGTGGCATCCAATCAATTCCCTGAATATCGCCAGCTGCTGCTATCAGTTGTTATCAGCTCAACTGTGATTTTTGAACTTATCGGGCCTGTATTTACCCGCCTGGCCATACGACGGACGCAGGGAGCCCCACTTTGAAAAGAGTAGCGACTTGCCCATAGCTTTCATCTCTTGATTAATCCAAAAAATTAAGGAGAGCCCTCTTATGAAACTTTACTCATTTCTCACCGGCCCGGATGATGAGGCCTTCTGCAAAAGAGTTGCGGAAAGATTGAACAACGGCTGGGAGCTTTACGGCAGTCCCAGCCTGACCTTTGACGGCAAAAGAGTGATTGCCGGCCAGGCGGTAATCAAAGAGGTGGAGGGCGAGTTTCACCAGGAGATCTCCCTTAAATTGGTGTGATTCTGCACACCAATTTAAGACATGAGAAAAGGCTTCACAAATCACTCAAGCCCGTAAAATTGCGGGAACACCATCGCAGGACACAGGCCATGGACCATGAAAATATTCGGGAAATCCGCATCGATCCCATCGTACCCACCCAGTCCGTGCTGATTTCCACAGCACGCGGAAACCGGCCGCACAAGGAAGAACTGCCTCCCACACGAGATGTTCGTGAATACGTGGAAAGCTGTCCTTTCTGCCGCGGAAACGAACACCTTACGCCACCGGCATCCTTCCAGGTTCCTTCGACCGAAGAATGGGAGATCAGAGCAGTCGAAAACCCGTATCCAATCCTCAGCGACGTGCCTCTTCCTCCCGGAGTGACACAGGGACTACAACAGGCTGTCGAAGGATATGGCCACCATGAGGTCATCATCGACCACTCCAATCACGGCATTGCCCTCGATCAGATGAGCGAACAGCACCTGGCCCTGCTCTTTGCTTTTTATCGGGACCGCATGCGTTTTTTATACAACACCGATCCTCGGATCAGATACGTCCTGGTCTTTAAGAATTTTGGCAAGGCTGCCGGCGGCAGCATGCCCCATACCCACAGTCAGCTCATTGCCATGCCCATTGTGCCGCATAATGTTCATGATGAAGTGGAATACAGTCAAGGCTTTTATCAGAAAAACGGAAGCTGTATCTTCTGCACCCTGATTGACGAGGCAATGTCCCTTCAGACAACCGCCTATGACCGCAGATCCGGGGAAACACGTCAATACTACGTAAGCGGGAAATATGTTGTTGAACGAGGCAGACATTTTGTAGCAATAAAACCCTTTGCCAGTCGCTACGAATGGGAGGTCCATATCCTGCCGATAAAACACCAAAGCAATTTTCTCCAGGTCACCAGTGAAGAACTTGATGACCTGGCCTGGGTTCTCCGCCGCACCATGACTCGTCTGAAGGCAGTTGTCGGAGAAGTCCAATACAATTACTTCATTCACACCGTGCCCCATGTGGAAAACAGCAGCGACTTTGCCCACAGCTTTCACTGGCACATTGAGATCTGTCCACGAACCAGCATACCTTCCGGCTTCGAACTGGGCTCCGGTCTTTTTATCAATACCATCAGCCCGGAAGCGGCGGCCTCTCAACTTCGCCAGGCCGAAGTGCAGGATTAATCTGTCCCGCCTCCGTGTTCTCCTGTCTGCAACCAGCCTGATATCGAGGCATGGACTGAGAACACCTATGGCAATAAAGGCTACAGACTTTCCCGGTATTTACGGTAGTTATCAATGCTGACAAAATAGTCCGGATCTTCCAGCACATTGACATCACAGATCTCTTCCGCCTTTTTGATCAGGCGGATGCAGTCCTGGCTGAGATGGCGAAGGTGCACATGTTTCCCCAGCCGGAGATACGATTCAGCAAGATTGTTAATGGTTTCAATAGCCGATTGATCCATGATCCTCGACTCTTCAAAATCAATAATGACTTCTTGTGGGTCATTTTCCACGTCAAATTTGGTCAAAAAGAGAGTTGTCGAGGCAAAAAACAGGGGGCCGTAGATCTGATAGTGCTTGATGCCATGTTCGTCCACCATCTTCCGGGCGCGAATACGCAGGGCATTCTGCCAGGCGAAGATCATCGCTGAGACAACAACTCCGCAGAGCACGGCGATGGCCAGATCATACATAACCGTAAGAACGGTCACCAGCAGGATCACCGCCACATCCCACTTAGGAACCTTATTCAGGATATTGAAGGTACTCCAGGCAAAGGTTTTGATGACGACGATGAACATGACACCCACCAGAGCGGCAATGGGGATTGTTTCGATGTAATGGGAGGTGAAAAGAATAAAGAATAACAGGGCGACAGCGGCCACGATTCCCGAGAGACGGCCACGTCCTCCCGAGGTGATATTGATGATACTCTGGCCGATCATGGCACACCCGCCCATGCCGCCAAAGAGGCCGTTGGTGAAGTTGGCCACGCCCTGAGCGACACATTCCCGGTTCCCGTGGCCATGGGTGAGGGTCAGTTCATCTATGAGAGTCAGGGTCATCAAAGATTCAATGAGCCCAATGGCCGCTAGAATAAGGGCGTAGGGAGTGACAAAGACGAGTGTTTCCCAGCTGAGGGGAACCTTCGGGAAGGAAAAGGAGGGAAGACCCGCCTGAATCCCGCTGCCGCCTTTGGCCTGAATAAAGGAGAGAACGGTTTCGGTATCAATCCTGGCAAAAAGAACCAGGAGAGAGACCGCAATGATGGAGATAAGAGCGGCCGGGGCTTTTTTATGGATCAGCGGGATGAGAAAAAGCAGGCCCATGGTCAAGGCGACGAGGCCGGTCATGGTCCAAAGTGCTTGTCCTTGCATCCAGCTCCCTCCTGCCTGGAACATGTTCAGCTGAGATAAAAAGATTACAATGGCCAGACCGTTGACGAATCCCATCATGACGGATCGAGGCACCATGCGGATAAACTTTCCTAAGCGAAAGATCCCGGCCAGGCTTTGAAATATTCCCACCAGGAGAAGGGTGAAAAATAAATACTGAACACCGGCATGGGAGCCTGCTCCACCCATGGCGTTTCCTTCCAGAACCAGACTCACCATCACCACAGCCATGGCGCCGGTGGCACCGGAGATCATGCCGGGTCTTCCGCCGCCAATGGCGGTGATAAGACACATCATGAAGGCACCATACAGACCGACAACGGGAGAAACACCGGCGACGAAGGCGAATGCCACCGCTTCCGGAACTAAAGCCAGGGCAACGGTAATTCCTGAAAAAATATCACTTTGAATACTGCCTTTGAAGTCCGAGACCATAAAATGGTTTGAGGCCATGAAATTTCCTTATTTTGTTGAGGATGATAAATAAAAGGGGTGAAGCATACAGAGTGCGGGCGTAAAAGGACAGACTTATTTTTTTTGTCTCCCCCCTTCGTCCTTCCTGATAAAAATTTTATCCTTCTCTCGATATTGGCCGATATGGACACAGCCATAGTCAATATGATATAAAAAATAAAGAGGAGCTAAACACTGCCTCTCTCTCATGCATGTTCAGCACAAAAAAATCCAACCATCGCCAAAAAGGAGAGCAATATGACAATCACCCTACCCGACCTTCCTTACGCAAAAGATGCACTGGCTCCACATATCAGCGCCAAGACCTTGGATTTTCATCATGGAAAACATCATAGTGCCTATGTGACCAACCTCAATAAACTGATCAAAGGGACTGACCTGGCTGGAGCATCGCTTGAGGAGATCATCAAGAAAACAGCAAATGATGACCTCAAGGCCGGCATCTTCAACAATGCGGCGCAGGCCTGGAACCATACCTTTTACTGGCAATCAATGACACCCAATGGCGGGGGATTACCCACCGGTGCCATTGCCGAGAAGATCAATGCCGACTTCAAAGGCTATGACAAGTTCATCGAACAGTTGAAGAATGCAGGTCTTACTCAGTTCGGCAGCGGCTGGGCATGGCTGGTTATCAAGAATAAGAGGCTGGAGATCATGAAAACCTCCAATGCTGACACCCCCATAGCCCACGGCCTGCAACCCTTATTGACGGTGGATGTCTGGGGCATGCCTATTACCTGGACTACCAGAACGGGCGCGGCAGCTATCTGGATACCTTCATTAACCATCTTATCAATTGGGATTTCGTCAACTCTCATCTCGTTTAAGTCTAGGAGGAAATGTATATGAAGGATATCATCCATGGGAATCTGGAATAGCATGCTGGAATTCACTCTTTCTTACCTCCCCTTGCTCTCCATAATCATTCTCTTATGCTCTGTTTTATGGGCTGTGTATTGGTTTCTTATCGGACGGCACGCTACCTCGGCAACGAGCGCATGTGTCCACGCCAGATTGCCATGCTCGTTTTGATGCTTGTCGCTCTTGTGGTCATGGTTCTGGCCTTACCGATAAGCGAGGGCTCCCGTAATCGGCTGCTTGCCATCATCGGGCTCCTGATCTCAGGGATCGTCGCCTTCTCGTCAACAAACATCGTGGCGAATCTAATGGCCGGAGTTCTCCTTCATCTGACAAAACCGTTTCGAACTGGCGATTTCATCCGCATTGGCGATCACTTCGGCCGTGTTGCGGAACGAGGGCTGTTTGACACAGAAGTCCAATCAGAGAGCCGGGAGCTCATCGCGATTCCGAATACGTACCTGGTCAGCCATCCTGTCACCACCATCCGCACCTCGGGAACCATCATTTCGACTACCCTCTCTTTAGGCTACGACGTGCATCATTCACAGGTTGAGCCCCTTCTTCTCCAAGCAGCAGAGGAAAGCGGGCTTTCGGAACCCTTTGTTCATATCCTTGAGCTTGGTAATTATGCCATCACCTACCGCATCTCCGGATTTCTGCCTGAGATAAAATGGCTCATTACCGCCCGCTCAAATCTTTGTCGCACCGTCCTGGATATATTGCACGGCCAAGGCATCGAAATCATGTCACCCACCTATATGAATCAGCGCCGGGTGGGTGATGGGGAAAAGATGATCCCCACTCTTGTCCAAGAAGAAGTATCATCTCCGCCTGTGATGGCAGAGGATATTGTCTTTGATAAGGCAGAGCAGGCAGAACAGGCTGAAGACGAGAAACAGAAGTTGATAAACGACATGCAGGTACTGGAATCAGCTCTCAAAGAAGCTCCAGAAGAAGAGAAAAAACGTATCAAAGATGAAATCGCGGAAGGACGCGAACGCCTGAAGCTCCTTGAACAAACGACAGAGAAATTAAGTGCAAAGACTCGTATCGCCCAACCAGATAGTTCAAGTGACACCGGAAAGGGCGGCGGTGTTGGTCCTGCAAGCTCTACGCAGCCATAAATAAAGCGATCTTGATCATGCGGAATTGCTCACCACAACGAAAGGAGAAGGAAATGTCAACAGCAAAAAAATCCATTGAAGAGAAGTCTATCTGGGATGATGCCCGGCAGATGCTGCGCAAGGCGGAACGAGACGGGGTAGAAACCGCCTGGGACCGCCTGGAGCACCAGACACCTCACTGTACATTCTGCGAAAGCGGTCTTTCCTGCCGAAACTGCACCATGGGACCTTGCCGAATCAGTAAAAAAGCCCCTCTGGGTGTTTGTGGTGCCGATGCCGATGTCATCGTGGCACGTAATTTTGGTCGCTTTGTGGCCGGAGGATCTGCCGGCCACTCCGACCATGGCCGAGACTGTATTGAGGCCCTGCATGCCGTGGCCCACGGATTGACCAAGGATTATACCATCAAAGATGAGGCTAAGCTGCTCCGTATTGCTGGTGAACTGGGGATTGCTACCGAGGGGCGTCCGATCCTTGAGGTTGCCAAAGATTTAAGCAGTGAATTTTTTTCCAATTACGGCAGCCTGCTAAAAGAGCTTTCTTTCTCCTGCCGGGTTCCGGAAAAACGGAAGCAGATCTGGCGGGATCTGGGCATTACTCCCCGCGGCGTTGACCGTGAGATTGCCGAAATGATGCACCGCACCCATATGGGTTGTGATAACGACGCCGCCAACACCATGCTGCACAGTGCCCGCACCTGTCTGGCCGATGGCTGGGCCGGTTCCATGATCGCCACTGAGATTTCCGATATTCTCTTCGGTACGCCCAGCCCCAGAAAATCGATGGTGAACCTCGGCGTTATCAAAGAGGATCAGGTCAATATCCTGGTGCATGGCCATAACCCTATTGTCTCCGAGAAAATCGTCGAGGCGGTCAACGATCCGGAACTCATTGCTCTGGCCAGGGAAAAAGGGGCCGCCGGCATCAATCTGGCCGGGCTTTGCTGTACTGGCAATGAGCTGATGATGCGCCGGGGCATCCCTATGGCCGGTAATCACTTGATGACCGAGCTGGCCATCGTCACCGGAGCCGTCGAACTCATCGTCGTTGATTATCAGTGCATCATGCCGAGCCTGGTAACGGTTGGCAACTGTTACCACACCAAGATGGTCACCACCGCCGACAAGGCGAAGTTTACCGGGGCCGAGCATGTGAAATTTGAGATGCATAACGGTCTGGCGCAGGCGCACAAGGTTGTGCGCATGGCCATTGAACGCTTCCCCTTGCGCAATAGCAATCGGGTTGAGATTCCCCAGGGACCCATTGAATTGATTACAGGTTTTTCCAACGAATCCCTCATGGCCGCAATGGGCGGCACCCTGACCCCGCTCATTGATGCGATCAAAGCAGGGAAGGTCCGGGGAGCGGTGGCCATCGTTGGCTGCAACAATCCCAAATACCAGCAGGATCACTGCAATGTCAACCTGGCCAAGGAACTTATCAAAAAAGATATTCTGGTACTGGTCACCGGTTGCGTTACCACCGCCACCGGCAAAGCAGGACTCCTGGTACCGGAGGCCATTGAAATGGCAGGACCAGGTCTCCAGGAGATCTGTGGTTCTTTAGGGATTCCGCCTGTTCTGCATATGGGTAGTTGCGTCGATAATGCACGAGTCCTGCAGCTGGCGGCCCTCCTTGCCAATGAACTGGGTGTGGATATTTCCGACCTGCCCCTGGCCGGTTCATCCCCGGAATGGTATTCGGAGAAAGCCGCCGCCATTGGCACCTACTGTGTCGCCTCCGGGATTTACACTCACCTCGGTCATCCTCCGAACATTACCGGTTCCGAGCTGGTGACCAATCTGGCCCTGGAAGGACTCGACAAGCTCCTCGGCGCCTGTTTCGGCATTGAACCGGATCCATTCAAGGCGGCCGAGCTCATAGATAAAAGGATCAGAGAAAAACGTAAAGCCCTGGGGCTTGGAGAATAATTCACAAGGTTTTCGTCAATACTTGAGAAAAGGGTGGGCAGCAAAACAGTCCACCTCTTTTTCTCGACAGGAGATAAACGAATAATTGAGGCTGATGTCACGGCCCATGCGTTCTTGACAAGTTCAAAACCTGATTCCAGCCATTTACAGATAAGAGATGCATACCTTGCGAGAATGATTTATGACAAAAATACGAAGACTGGTACTTGATGTACTCAAGCCACATGAACCCAATGCCCTGGACTTTGCCTCTGCCTTGGCAGAGCTTGGGGCAGATTACCGTATAACCTTAACTGTTATCGAGGTTGATAAAAAAACAGAAAGCACCATGGTAACCATTGAAGGCACAGATATCCATTTTGACAATATTAAGGCCGCCATCGAGAAAATGGGGGCATCCGTTCACAGTCTTGATGAAGTTGAAGTGTATGGGACAGAGCTGACATAAAGGTGCCCATAAATTTCAGGCCTCTTGCAAGCAGTTCATTGAGAGCAATATATCCATTAAACAAGAACACCCGCGGCTGTGTCGTTTGTCATTGACTTTTGCTTGCCCGTCCTTTTCATATGACCTCTACTCAGAATAAACATCTGGTGTTACATTCTCTCCGGGCCTGGAGTATTGCCCGGCGTTATCTGATCACCAACGGCTTTGATGGCGCACTGACCATGCTGGGCATGGTGACCGGTTTTCATGCAAGCGGCATGACAGAACTGCCGGTGGCAATCAGTGCCTGCCTGGGCGCGGCAGTCGCCCTCTTTATCAGCGGCCTGAGCAGTGCGTACCTGAGTGAAAAAGCAGAGCGTGAAAATGAACTGCGTGAACTGGAACAGGCCCTGGTGCTCGATCTGACAGAGAGTGATTATGGACGGGCAAGCCGATATCTGCCGATGCTGGTGGCCCTAGCTAATGGACTCTCGCCACTGCTGTTATCCATGCTGATCCTCTTACCCTTATTTTTTGCAGAACAGCTTCAGGCCTTGCCGTCACCACCTTTTATCAATGCCATTTTCGTTGCCCTGATATGTATTTTTTCCCTGGGAGTCTTCCTGGGAAAAATCAGCAAGACCTTTTGGCTCTGGTCCGGTTTGAGAACATTGATCATCGCCATCCTTACGATGGTAATCATTCTCTTCTTTGGCCGCTCTCTTTAGAGGAAACACCATTCCGGCCCGCCCGCAGGGGATGATATAACGTGAACAGTGTTGTAAGGACAGGGGCTGCCTTTTGAACAGGAACCTCATACGAACAAAAATAGTTAAGAACCGACTCAAGCACATACAGGCGAGAGGATCCCTTGGTGACTAAACAGGCAACAGAACTGAGGTACGCTGTCCGCTTTCAAGTACTCTGCAAGTATTTCGGGCAACTGTGCCTCGTACTCGCCGCGCTGTCACTGGTGCCGTTGCTGGTGTCGCTTATCTTTGGCGACACCAGCAGCAGCCTGCGCTATACTATTGTGATCGGCGGCCTCGCCGCCTTGGGGATCTCCATGGCTCGGCTGCGGACTCCTTCCAAGGTGCAGGCCAATGAAGGGATGATACTGGTCGCACTGATGTTTCTTTTCACTCCGCTGGTGATGTCCTACCCGATGATGGGCTCGGGGCTTGGTTTTCTGGATGCCTTTTTCGAGGCTGTCTCCGGCGTGACGACCACGGGCCTGAGCACAACAGCAACACTTGTTGGTGCACCGCCGATCTTTCTTTTTGGCCGCGCCTGGATGCAGTGGTACGGAGGACTTGGCATCGTGGTACTCTCACTTGCGCTCATCATGCAGCCGGGTCTGGTGGCCAAGGGGCTGGCCGTCACAGAGGCCGAAACCGATGATCTTATAGGTGGCACACGGGCACATGCGCGGCGAGCCCTGAAGGTCTATGGCGCTTTGACCGGGCTGGGCATCCTCGGTGCCCTATCGGTGGGGATGGGGTTTTTCGACGCGCTGCTCTATACATTTTCGGCGATCTCCACCGGGGGATTTGCCCCGAATGAGACCAGTCTCGAGACCTTGGGCTGGCCCGTACAGATGTGGGTTACCCTGCTCTGCCTCGCCGGTGCGATCCCGCTGACATTTTATCACCGATTGGTAGTGGAGAAGCGACGCGTTGCCGTGGACTTTCTGCAAGTCAAGGCCGTCCTGATCGCCTCCCTGGTCGTTTCGCTGGCTATGGGAGCCGCCCTGCACCTGAGCGGGGGCATGGCCTGGCCACAAGTACTCCATCACGCTCCCCTGCTCGCCATCTCCGCACAGACAACCGCGGGTTTTTCCACGATGCCGTGTGCGCAAGTCGATGCCGGTTCGAAGCTGATTCTGATCTTCTCAATGCTGGTGGGCGGCGGCGCAGGATCGACTGCTGGCGGATTCAAGCTGTTGCGCTTGTTGATTGCGGCAAATGTGCTTCGACTGATCCTTCTGCGGACCTGCCTGCCGACACACGCCGTCATCGAGCCCCAGGTGGCAGGTCGTCGATTGCAGAGGGAAGAGCTCCAAGCATCCCTGTTGCTCATCCTGTTGTTTGTCGCTGTCATCGCGCTCTCCTGGCTGCCCTTTGTGGTAATGGGATACAACCCGCTCGACTCCTTGTTTGAGGTGGTTTCGGCAACGGGAACGGTGGGGCTGTCTGTGGGGTTAACCAGTGCAAGCTTGCCCGCACTGCTCAAGGGGATTTTGTGCGTTGACATGCTGATGGGAAGACTTGAGATCATCGCCTGGCTGGTGATGCTCTATCCAGGGACCTGGTTTGGCAATAGAATGGAGGAGACATGAGAATTGTTTTTGTGGGAGCCGGAGAGTTGAGCATCGAAACGGCCAACGCGCTCATCAAAAAGGGGCACGAGGTCGTCATCATTGAGACCGACAAGACCAAGATAGAGGAATTGTCCGCAGAGATGGATTGCAGCTTCCTGCAGGGCGACGGCAGTCATCCAAATGTCCTGCGCGAGGTCAATCCCCCGCATACAGACTTCCTCTTCTGCCTTACCAACAGCGACCAGGTCAACCTTATTGCCAGTCTCGTCGGCCGTTCCCTGGGTTTCAAGCGCGTCGTGACCTGTATCGACGATCCCCAGTTCGAGGGCATCTGCCATGAGTTGGGCCTGCAGGACACCATCGTCCGTTCCCGCGCCATCAGCCGGTATCTGGAGGACATGGCGGGCGGTGGCGAAACCGTCGAACTCTGCACGGTCATCAAAGATGAGGCCAGGCTTTTCAGCTTTATTGCCAGAAAGGAAGATGCGGTCGAGGTCAGGGATATGAATCTGCCGACAGGCGCCAAGGTCATCTGCTATTACCGTGAGGGTACGTTTTCACATGTTGATGAAGAAACAACCCTCCACCTGGACGACGAGATTGTCATTCTCACGCACAGCAAAAATCTGGCCGCCTTGCAGGAGCGTTGGCAGCTGAAACCGGTGCAGGAGCAGTCTGAGGATGCGGTCTCTCCGGAATGATGACAACACCATCAACGGGGGCAGACCACACCCCTGCCGTTCATCAACCTCACCCTCAGACTCTTCTTGCTATTCATCAATGGCGAAAACCCGATTTCTGTATTATATTAATAGAATAAAATATAAACAAAGAAACACATCCTTCCACCCTGGTCGAGGGATGGCCCCATGATCCTCAACACATACCTTTTATTCCATGACCATACGTACAATTTTAGAATTTCCGAACCCTGTCCTCCGTCAGAAGGCAAAACTGATCACCGTTTTCAACGAAGGACTCAAGGAGCTGGTCAAGGACATGACCGAGACCATGTATGACGCACCCGGTATTGGTCTGGCCGCGCCCCAGATCGGCGAGTGCATCCAGTTGATCATTGTGGATGTGGCCAAGCTCGAGGAGGAGCAGGAGGTCATGGCCATGCTCAACCCCCGGATCATTGGCCATGAAGGAACTCAGATCGACGAGGAGGGCTGCCTCAGTGTTATTGAGCTGACCGCTAATGTCAAACGTTATAAAAAGGTCACGGTGTCCTTTCAGGATCTGGAGGGCGAACCCAGGGAGATAACTGCGGAAGACCGTTTTGCCGTTGTCCTCCAGCACGAGATTGATCACCTGCATGGCATTCTCTTTATTGACCACCTGAGCGCCTTGAAACGCACCCTGTACAAGAAAAAGGTCCAGAAGATGCTGGCCGAAAAGAAGGCTTAGAAAGGACGTAAAGAATGGCAGACACCAGCTTCCGCATCATCTTCATGGGAACCCCGGACTTTGCCGTTCCTGCCCTGCACAAACTGCTGAACGGGCCGGACAAGATAGTGGCCGTAGTCACCCAGCCTGACCGCCCCAAGGGCCGCGGCAAAAAACTTACCCCCCCTCCGGTCAAAGTCGCGGCGACAGAGGCCAACATACCGGTGCTGCAACCCACCAAGATCCGCACCGAAGAATTTGTGGATACCCTGAAGAGTTACCAGCCAGACCTGATCATCGTGGCAGCCTATGGCCGCATGCTGCCTGACTCCATCCTGGATCTCCCCCGACTGGGGTGCATCAACATCCATGGTTCGCTGTTGCCCAGACACCGCGGGGCCGCCCCCATCCAGTGGGCAGTCATCAAGGGCGACAGCCAGGCCGGAATCACCATCATGCAGATGGACGTGGGCATGGATACCGGAAACATCCTGCTGCCGGCAGCAATCCCCGTGGCCGAGGACGAGACTGCGGGCAGTCTCTTTCACAAACTTGCGGAACTAGGTGGCACCAGCCTGCTCCAGGCCCTCGACCTGCTGCGGCAGGGCAAACTCATTTCCAGCAGGCAGGATCACAGTCTGGCCACCGAGGCCCCGCCGCTGACCAAGGAGGACGGCCGCCTTGACTGGAACCGACCAGCTGCGGAACTGCACTGTCTGATCCGCGGCCTTGATCCCTGGCCTGGTGCCTACAGCTTTGTGGACGGCCAGCGTTTCCGTTTTTTTACGCCGGAGATTATCCACAAAGAGTGCAGACAGGATGCCGGGACCCTGATCCTGGCCGACCACCAGGGGCTGCTCATCGCCACCGCCCAGGACTGCCTGCTGATCAAAGAGATCCAGCCGGAGGGGAAAAAGCGGATGACGGTTGAAGCCTACCTGTGCGGCCATCCCCTGGCGCCTGGCCTGCAACTCACCCGAGAATAACCTCCCCGGCCTTCTGTCGCCCGCAAGAGAACCCCCCTGACCCTGCCATGCCCACTGCTACCCAGCCCCTGAAGATTGCCTACACCGACTGTTTCTCCGGAATCAGCGGAGATATGTTTCTGGCCGCCCTGCTCGATGCCGGGCTGGACGAAGGGCTCCTGCGCCGGGAACTGGCAAAACTGGACATTGGACCCTTCGATCTCTCTGTCACCACCACCAGACCCTCGGGGATCAAGGCCACCAAGGTCGAGATCAGCGCCAGGGCCGACCAACAGTTTCGCAACCTGGCCTCCATCCTGGATATCCTCCAGACCAGTGATCTGGCGCCGATCATCATCGAGCGGGCCGGCGCGGTGTTTCGGAATCTGGCCTGCGCCGAGGCCAAAGTGCATGGACAGCCCGTGGACACCATTCATTTTCATGAGGTGGGGGCCATCGACACCATCCTGGATGTGGTGGGCGTCACCTTCGGTCTGCATCATCTGGGCATAGGACGCCTGATCAGTTCACCGCTGCCTTGGGTCCATGGCTTTGTGGAGTGTGCCCATGGCCACCTGCCCCTGCCCGCCCCAGCCGTCTGTGAACTGCTGGCAGGAGTCCCGGTGTATGCCGTAGACCTCGCCCAGGAGCTGGTAACCCCAACCGGGGCCGCCCTGCTTACGAGCCTCGCTCAGGGTTTTGGGCCGCTTCCTGACATGACCATCGACGTCACCGGCTATGGGGCCGGCAGCCAACTGCTTGCCAACCGTCAGCCCAACCTGCTGCGCCTGATTATTGGTCAGGAAAGACAGAGTTCCCAGACCGTTGAGATCATCGAGACCCACCTGGACGACTGGAACAGCGAAGCTTTCCCCTATCTCTGCGACCTCCTGCTCAGGCAAGGAGCGCTCGATGTCAGCCTGACCCCGATGCTGATGAAAAAGGGGCGCCCAGGACAGCAGCTGCGCGTCATCTGCCACCCGGCCCAGGGCATGCAGCTGAAACAGACCATTCTCTCGGAGACCACGGCCATTGGCCTGCGCTTCCGCACCGAGGCCCGGCTGACTCTGGAGCGGGAAGAGGTGACGGTGGAAACCCCATGGGGAGATGCTGTGGCCAAGAAGGTGCAGACCCCGGCCGGAACGGTGATCTATCCGGAATATGAGGCCTGCAGAGAGATTGCCGAATCGGCGCAGGTCCCGCTGCAGCAGGTCTACCGGGAAGTGTATCGGGGAAGAGAAATCAAGAAAGAAGAGAAGGAATGAATATGGATCGTGTGATTATCGCCCTGGCAACAGGACTCTATGCAGGCAGACTGCCTCTCTGCCCGGGAACCTGGGGCTCCATGGTAGCCATCATCCCCTGGTTTTTTCTGCGCAACCTGACCCTGCCGACCTACCTGCTCATGCTGGTCCTGGTCTTCGTGCTCGGTTTTTTCGTCTCCGGCTCTGCCGAAAAACTGCTGGATCAGGAAGATGCCGGACCCATTGTCATCGATGAGATTCTGGGCATGTTCATCACCCTCGCCTGCGCCCCCGATCATCCGGCGGCCTGGATCCTGGGCTTTCTCCTCTTCCGCGTCTTTGACATCATCAAGCCCTTTCCCTGCTCCTGGTTTGATGAGCGCATCCATGGCGGCATCGGCATCATGATGGATGATGTGATCGCCGGCATCTATGCCCTGGCCAGCCTGCAGCTCATCTGGTTTGCAGTGGCAGCATTCAGGGCATAAGCGACGTCTCCGCCACTCACATCACCTGGCCAATTGCAGTATATCCTGCTGCATGGCCTCAATCACCCGGATCGGGTCATCGGCCTTGGTGATCGGCCGTCCGACCACCACATGATTGGCCCCCGCAGCAATGGCCCTGCCTGCGGTCACAATCCGCTTCTGATCATCTTCGCCGTCCGTCACGTTGGCCCCCGGCCTGATACCAGGGGTAACAATCAACAGTTTTTCACCTAAGTCCTGCCGCAGTCTTCCTGCCTCCAATCCTGAAGAGACCACCCCGTCACAGCCAAGATCGAGTGCCCGTTTGGCCCGGAAATAGACCAGATCCTCAATGGACTGAGTCATGCCCATGGCCCGCAGATCCTCCTCACCAAAACTGGTGAGCACAGTCACCGCCAGCAGCTTCATATCACCGCGCGCTGCCACCGCCGCCCGGATAATGGGATCATTGCCATGGATGGTGGCAAAGGTGACCCCCCGGTTATTGACCTGCTCCACGGCCAGTTTCACCGTCTCGGGGATATCAAAAAATTTCAGATCGAGCATCACCTTATGGCCACGCTCGATGATCCAGTCAACCACCTCAAACCAGCTGGCCATAAAGAGCTGCAGCCCCACCTTGTAGAAGCCGACATGGGATTCACAGCGCCTGACCAGCTCTTTGGCCTGCTCCGCTTTTTCCACATCAAGGGCCACAATAATACGATCCTGCAAAGGAATTTCTGTTGTCAGCATGCTCACTTCCTTCTTATTTTTTTTATATAAAATTCATACCATGACTATTCAGCACCGAATTCATGCTTCCGGCAGCTTCCTTTTACCTGCTCAACTCATCTTCTGCAAGTGCTCTGTCCGATCCTCTCCCTGCAGGCGCAAGGTAACCACCAGTGGCAGATGATCAGAGGCAACCTGAACCAGTTCATTGACCGGCACCTCACAATCAAGCACCTCCACGCCAAGGCTGTGATAGACGTGATCGATACGGGCCACTGGATAGCGGCTGCAAAAGGTATTCATCGGCCGTTTATCGAGGCCCTTCGACTGGGCATCCACAAGGCGGGTCTGCATCAACCGGCAGACAGGGGAGCCAGGCGTGGCATTGAAATCACCACACAAAAGCGCCGGAAGCCGACACTCGGAATGGGCCAGCCACTCACTGGACAGCAAGGCCTCGGCCTGCAGCAGACGTTCATTGGGGAAAAGGCCCAGATGGGTATTGATAAACTGAATCTCCCGGTTACCCACCGTAATGACTACCCACAGCGCACCCCGTGGCTCAAGATTCGGCCTTGCCGGCAGACCAGGCAGCGGCCCGGCCTTGACCAGCCGCATGGGGAGATGGGTCAGAATGGCATCCCCATAGAGTTCATCTTCCACCCGCACAGTGGGATAAAAATGATGATCCATCTGCAGACACTCTGCAATAATCCGGGCCTGGTCAACACCACCCGTCCTGCCTTTACCCACATCAACCTCCTGCAGGGCCACGATATCCGGATGATGTTGGGCGATGACCCGGGCAATGCGTTCCGGTGCGACCACGCCATCCATACCGAGACAGCTATGAATATTATAGGACATGATCCGCAGGGTCTCCTGCCCAGCCGTCCTCATGGGGCGGGGCGTAATCCTTCTTTCGGGATGGTCGAGAATGCGACAAGCGGCGTAACGCAGATCATGGGGACGCAGATACCCATGATCTCTCTTCGGTAGAATTGCATCACCCGGCAGCAGGGCGAAGGCGCCGGTCTCCTCCGGTCCGGCCCCGCAATGGGAACCGTTTTCAATGGCAAAGGTGATCGACGGTGCTCCGGCGCGCCAGCCACACAACACAAAATCACCGGCATTCTCATGCTGACACAGGGTGATCATGTCCGCACACACTTCAGGGAGAAAGGGGTGATCAGAGCCGAAGATCTTTTCCTGCTCGTCGGGAAGGAGATAGGTCCCGTCACTGGTCCAGGCCCTGACCCGGCCAGGAACATCACACACCAGCACCAGGGGAACATGGCCACTTACCACCAGTTCAGCAGCCATGATATCACGGCGAGACGCAACCAGCTCATAGGGCGTATAAACAAAGGCCAGGGGACCCATGGCGGTCACCACCACGCCCTGGGTCTCTGCCTCCCTTTCCTCCTCCTTGAAGACCTGAAACAGTTTTTGAATCCGTCGGCCTCCGAGCAATCTGACCCGATGCGACTGGATACCCCGATGATTGCCATCCACCGGAACCAGCCATTCCTCCTCATGGCTGGCAAAAAGAGCCAAGACCGCCGCCTCCAGTGTCCTCCCCTGTTCCTTGATATAGGAGCGGGAGCTCTCCTGGCCATGATCGGAATAGATCCAGATCTCATAACTGCGGCGGGTGGATCGTTTGGCCGCCCGCCAGATACGGGCCATGGAATCATCAATCCCCTTGAGCCCCCAATGGGCAAAGAGGGACGAGGGGCCGCGGCGATGCGCCTGTTCATCATAGCCGATAAAGTTGAGGTGGATAATCGGCAGCCCCCTGGTAACATCGATCTTGGCGCCGATGGTGACCAACTCCCTGAGAAGAATGCTGATCCCCACCCTGGTCGGCACAAATTTGAGCTCCTTGCCCAGATTATGGCCGTCAATAAGACCGGTAAGACAATCAACCAGGGCCAGAGCAAACTCAACGATCAGGAGGATGAAGACCCGGACAAAGCTATAGGCATTGGAGAGCAGGAGGAGAAGAAGGGAAAAAGGCCTGGCGGCGCGCATCAGATCTCCCCACCCCATTGATGATGGACAGAAATGAGACTCATCAGCCCCGCCGGTAAAGATGTCGGAGTAGGCGCTGCCGCCAATGAGCAGGGGAATGCCTTTTTTCTCCAGCTGTTGTTCGATCTCTGCCGCCGTATCGGGATCAAACATCCGCACAATCCGTCCTGACTTTTTATCGAGAAAACTGAAGGCGGGCACTGCCCCTTTCACCCCATAAAAAAGTTCCGCCTGCATCGCCGGGGTACTGGAAGGCATGCCGGAATAGAGAGAATGGAGCTGATACCGCTCTTTCTTCAGCAAGCGGCTGAGGAATGGCATCTTTTTCTTGTTCAGGGCCTTCTGGAGTTGACTGTGGGAAAGGCCGTCAATCTGGATCATGACAATGCCGGGTGCGAGGCGCTCTTCCTCTGATTTTGACAGAGACAAAAGCCGGATGGCCTGTTCACTGCGGCTTATCAGGCGCCGTATCCTTCTGACCAAGAGTTCAAGACGCAAAATCATGGTTTCATTTCATCTTGAGAATCTCCGCCATGGATGGCGGCATCAGCGGCATCAAGGACATTCTTGAAGATATCCCACTCGATGCTGACCCGGCGCAGCAGCCCCTCCCAGACACCATACTCCTCCTGACCTTTGACAGAGTGGAGTTGACCCTCCTCTCTCTGGCCGAGAATGCCTGCATAGAGGACCAGGGCCCTGGCTGCTGTCACTTCCTGGGAAAAATCGCGGGCAGTGCGCCGGGCTCCCTCCTGCAACAGGACGATCTGCTCAGCGGGCAGCCTGGCCATGGCGTGCAGGGCGGCGACAAAGGCGTCAAGGGACTCGTCGTGGAGCAGCGTGCCGTTGACGCCATCGACCACCACCTCACGGACGCCGGGGGCATCGAGGGCCACCACGGGCACCCCGGCGGCCATGGCCTCAGTCAGCACCATGCCCTGGGTTTCACTCCTGGAGGCAAAGACAAAAAGGTCCATGGCCTGATAGCCGCTGGCCAGCTGGGGTTTCTCAAGCAGGGTGACATGGTGCAGACGAGGGGTCAGATTCTCCCTGGCAAAGATCTGCTGGATGATCTTTTCAGATGGACCGCTGCCGATCAGCAGAAAATGGGCCCGGCTGTCCGTCTGCAGATAGGCGGCAACGGCCGTGGCCAGAAACTCCAGATTCTTTTCCGGGGCCAGCCTCCCCAGATGGCCGATAACAAAAGCATCCGCCGGAAGTGCCATCGCCTCCCGGAACCCGGGACCCGAACCCCGGGCAAGGGCCTGGACATCCACACCGGTGGGCACAACCTCAATGGGGGTCCGCACCCCCCGCTCCTGGAGGACCTTGGCAACACTCTGACTGGGGGCAAAGACCAGATCACAGAGGTTGGCATAACTGGCGGCAAGCTGAATTACAAACTGCTTCATGGCCTGGGAATCACCCGGCACATAATGGGTGTACTGCTCATACATGGTATGATTGGTAAAGATCAGCGGCAGGTCGTAGCGACTGGCCATGCGCAGGGCGGTGCCGCCAAGGAGAAAGGGATGGTGCGAATGGATGATATCCGGGCGAAAGTCCTCAACCGCCGAGGCAAGATGTCCATGAACAGGCAGGACCACCGAAAAATCGCTGCCGTTGAAATGCTGGATGGCCGGGATACGGACCACATCCATCTCCTCCTTGTCCATTTTTTCAAATTCCGGGGCCACCACCAGAACCCTGTGCCCCTGCCGTCGATAGGCGGCGGTGAAGGTTTCCACTGAACGGGCCACCCCGCCGACATGCGGGGTAAAGGTATTGGTCATCATCATGATATTCATGCAGATGTTTCCTTTTCAATTTCAACGGACTGTTCTCCCGCACTCACCGAGCGGGCGACAAAGCCGGGCAGACGCACCTCGATGGGCGGGGGCTCGGCATGCCATTGTCCCTGCCATGTCACCAGCACATTCTTCCCTGACTCCACTGGCCTACTCTCCACGCTTACCTGAATGGTGCCAAAGGGCGTGGGGGCCGGGCCAAAAGATAGGGCCTCCCTGCTTTCAAGCCACTGCGGAGCGATTCCCGCCCCCAGGATAAGGCCATCCCCCTCTTCGCGCACAAAACAGTTCCTGATCATCAGGATCCATTCGGCCGCAGCCCAGCTGTGCTGCCCATCACCCATGCAGCCTCCCAGGGTGCGGGGATGGATGGCCTCAGGCCACTGGCCGGTAGGCGTTGCCAGCCCGGCCACCGTTTCCATCAGCTCAAGATAGCGGGGGTCGCCGGCCCGCAGCAGCACCTGGGCCATATGCAGGGTCAGGTAGGCATTGATCCCTGAATGGATCATGTCCTGAAAAAATCCACCCTGGACCATGCAGTTGTCCAGAAGAAACTCAACGGTATTGAGCAGACGGGGATCCTGGGGATCACAGAGCTGCAGGGGGTAGCCGGTCACGAGGGAACCAATGGCGCCCGCATCCAAACGCCGGTAGGGCGAAGCGGGCAGCACCTGTTGATGCAGGCGGAGAGTCACCTGGTGCAGACTGCGTTCGATGGCCCGCAGGAAGGCGTCGGCCTCCTCGGAAAATTCTGCCGCAGCCTTGCTGTCTCCGGCCATACGCATGAGCCGGCTGGCAGCCTGCAGACCGGCGACCCCCCAGAAGTCATCCCAGTAATAATAGTCATTGGGACCGAGATGTTCAGCGCTGAACCCAGCCGGCAAGAGACCTCCGTGCAGAGACTCCTTTTTCTCCCCTGTCCGTTTACGGACAATCCAGCGGCCGCCACGGCGGATCGAATCGAGCCAGTCGGGATGAGGGGGCCTGCCGGTCATCTCGCAAAAACGGCAGATAATCCACAGGGCCTCGCCGTTGGAATCCCATTCACCCTCCTGGGAGAGAAAATAGCCGGCACGGGTCTGGCGCTTAGAAAAGAGATGCAGAGCCCGTTCTGCCCGGTCAATCATGCCGCTGCAGAGCAGTCCGTGAATAATAAAGGCGGCATCGCGGAACCAGAATCGCTTGTAGGTATAGGGCCCGGGGTACACCTCATCCGGGGAGTGCAGAATCAGGGTCCGCAGCGCCGCATCATAGAGGAACTGCATACGCTGATCCGGAATGTGCAGCGCACAGGTGCCCTGCAGACTGCACTCCCAGGAAATTGCCTGGACGGGACGGTTCGCCCGGATGTGATCCAGGGGGATGCTGACCGCAAGCATCCGCGGCTGCCCCAGCTGGATCCTGAAGAGGGCGGCACCGGTCAACATCCCCACAGAACACCTCCCCTCCCTCTCTTCTTCCCTCTCTTCTTCTCTCTCTTCATTCCGGCCGGGGAGATGGAGCAGGACATCCCCCCGGCGATAGGTGGAGATCTGATGGCGGTCGGCAGGATCACTGAAGACGACCTGCTGCTCCCCGTTCACGGTCCAGCCCCTCCGATCCCCCGCCAGGGTCAGGTCATGGACAAAACTGATTCCTTCGGGATTATAGGGACGCAGAGAGAGAACCAGCCAGGCGGCGGTCCCGGCCTCAGCCCGTATCTCGAGCAGGCACTGGGGAATGCCGGACTGCACCTGCACCTGGACCTTCGAGTGGAGGATCAGGTCGTCCCGGGCCATATCGGTCTGCACCGCCAGCCCCTGGGCATAGTCCAGGCGCTGGCTGACTTCCTGCAGACGGGAGGGCAGGAGCTGACGCTGATCGTCGGTGACAATCCAGCAATCCAGCGACCAGCCGTCCCAGAAAGGGGTGAGCAGCCCCCGGGGATCAACAAGGGGAAGTTCATCAAAATCGGGCATGCCCACGGCGGTCCAGTTTCTGTGGGTGAGATTGATATGGGTTATGGAGAAGGCCCGGGGGATAAAGGCATCGTCGCCAGGATCAAACTGCCGTTCCACCCAGTAAGGCCACAACCAGTCCAGGTTATGCTGGATGATCCTGCTGTTGATGAGACCACGGGCATGGAGGACCACGCCGGCCCGCAGCAGTTCAATGGGTTCGCCCACCTCGGAGGGCTGGGCAAAGCGATGGAGGCTGGCCAGCAGGGCAATGGGATCAAGAAAGCCATGGCTGCGGGCGGCATGGCGCACCAGATATCTCCAGGGAAACCATTTCATCCAGATCATTTTTTTCCTCCAGCCAGAGAGGTCTCCAGCATCCTGCGCGCCCGACGGGTGCCATAGATGAGCAGACCAAGCACAGCCAAAAAACCGAGTCCATAGAGGAACCACTGGAGCGGTGTCCTTTCCAGCCGCTGCGCACGCAGCATGGTCAGGTCCGCAGCCAGGGACCCCAGATAGACATTAAAAAAGGTGATGGGCATGATGCCCCAGAAGGTACCCACGCAGAAATCACGGAGAGAAAAGCCGGCAAGGCCGAAAAAATAATTGGAAAGTTTAAAGGGAAAAAAGGGAATCAGACGGGTGAGAAGGACAACACCCCAGCCCCGCCGCTGCGACAGATTGGCTATCGACTGAAAACGGGGATTGGACAGTAAGTATCGGGCAAGCCTTGTGGTGGCCAGAAAGCGGCGGGCAATCACAAAGGCAAGGGTGCCCCCCAGAGTGGTGGCAATAACCACATAAGCCCCGCCATAAACCATACCGAACATGAAACCGGCGCCCAGGGTGAGGAGGACCCCAGGCAAGACAAGAACAACGACCAGGGCGTCAACCAGGATAAAAATCAGCGGCGCCCACGCCCCCTGCGACTCAAGCCATTCAAGGAATGGCAAGACATGCTCATCCAGATCAAAATGAAAGAGAAGAGCAACACCTGCCATAACCAGCACGACAGTGAGCAGCAGCTGTCTTTCCTGATAGAACTGATGAACAATCTTCTTTATCATGGCCATACAACCCCCTGACAATCAGCGTTCTGAAGAGAGAACGATTCTTTCTCTGAACAAATATCAAACCTGCACACATTCAATGGAGAAGACAAGCACGACCCTTGGGATCATAAAAAAAGTATACTACAGAAAATGCGGATATCAAAACCGGGACAGCAGAATGAAGCTGGATTGATACGAGAATATAAAAAAAATCATTGACAAGCTCTGTAGTAAATATATTATTCAATTAGGAATAATTCTTACCGTGAGAGAAAATGTCTGAAAAAAAAACTAAAAACTCATTGCAACAACAAATGGAATCCTTTGAGGAGACGTGCCGGACAGCCGATCTTAAATTGACTCATCAACGACTTGAGATCTATCGTGAACTGGCAAGGGCGACAGACCACCCATCCGCTGAAGTGCTGCATAAAAGATTACAAAAGGCTATGCCTACTCTTTCCCTGGATACAGTATATCGCACCCTGACTACCTTTGAACAATATCATCTGGTAAAAAAAGTGCAGACCGTAGATAGTCAGGCCCATTTCGAGGCGCAGATGAGCCAACATCATCATGTCATCTGTGATAGCTGCAAAGAGATAATGGACTTTCACTGGAGCTCCTTTGATGGCAGCCCATTGCCGGAAGATATCCGCCAATGGGGTGCTATTAAAAACAAGAGTGTGACCATCCATGGTACATGCCGGAGATGCCAGGAGGTAAAGGAGAGAAAGAATCCAGCGTAAGCCAGGACTCTTTTTTTTACATATCGATAATAATAATTACTATTTAGTATTTAATACAAGATACACAATCTTACTATATCACTTTTTTGTTCTGGCCCTTGGTTCAGAGCCAGAAATGAGATATACCAAAAATAGTATAAAAATATATTTCGGGAAGAGCGTATGTTCCCGAATCACTCAATAACCATCAACACAGGAGATCACCTCATGGCCACTCTGAAAGGAACCCAGACAGAAAAAAACATTTTAACCGCCTTTTGCGGTGAGTCACAGGCCCGTAATCGTTACACCTATTTTTCCGCCCAAGCCAAAAAAGACGGCTATGTGCAGATCTCCCAGATCTTTGAGGAGACGGCAAATCAGGAAAAAGAGCATGCCAAACGCCTGTTCAAGCTGCTGGAGGGTGGCGAGGTCGAGATCAAGGCATCTTTCCCCGCCGGGGTCATTGGTACAACAGTGGAAAATCTCATGGAAGCTGCTGGCGGCGAACACTACGAGCATACCATCATGTATCCTGGATTTGCCAAGGTGGCGAGAGAAGAAGGCTTTCAGGCAATGGCCACAATCTTTGAGGCCATTGCCGTGGCCGAAAGGCAGCACGAGAAGCGGTATCTGGACCTAAAGGCCAATATTGAGGCCGGCCGTGTCTTCCAGCGGGAGGAGAAGGTCACCTGGCGCTGCCAGAATTGCGGCTATCTCCATGAAGGGCACAAGGCCCCAGACAAATGCCCGGCCTGCGACCATGCCCAGGCCCATTTTGAGCTCCTGGCCGAGAACTGGTAATTACGCTTTGCAAAACCGGCACCTTTGTCGCCGCTTGCTGAGCTTACCGGTGCCGCTCTGAATGGTTTTTGGAATGACTTAAGTTTCGGAGTTGACAGCAACACGACAAAAATCAAGAAACGAATGTATACGGTACTAATCATAAATATATTGTGGACACCACTGTACTGTATGCATGGCAGTACAGTGACTAGGTTCATACAATAATGGGAGGAAACATTATGAGTGATGAAAAGAAATGCCCGGTAACAGGAAGAACAAACAAACACGTAGTGGGCGGCAGGTCGAATCTCGAATGGTGGCCGAACCGGTTGAATCTGGATGTTCTGCGCCAACACTGCCCTAAGTCCAATCCGATGGGCGAGGATTTTAACTACGCCGAAGAATTCAAGAGTCTGGACCTCGCAGCGGTGAAGAAGGATCTCCATAAACTGATGACCGATTCGCAGGACTGGTGGCCAGCGGATTACGGTCACTACGGACCTTTTTTTATTCGGATGGCATGGCACAGTGCTGGTACCTACCGCACCGGCGATGGCCGCGGTGGTGCGGGAACCGCTAACCAACGCTTTGCACCCGTCAACAGTTGGCCCGACAACGTAAACCTCGATAAGGCACGCAGGCTGCTTTGGCCGATCAAGCAGAAGTATGGCCGGAAAATCTCCTGGGCCGACCTGATGATTCTCACCGGTAATGTCGCTATGGAATCGATGGGATTCAAGACCTTCGGTTTCGCCGGCGGACGTGAGGATATATGGGAGCCTGAGAAAGACATCTACTGGGGTGCCGAAGATGAATGGCTGGCTACGAGCGACAAGCCCATGAGCCGTTACAGCGGTGAGCGCGATCTCGAAAACCCTCTGGCGGCCGTGCAGATGGGCCTGATCTACGTGAACCCGGAAGGCCCGGACGGCAACCCGGATCCGATCGCATCAGGGCGGGACGTTCGGGAGACGTTTGCCCGCATGGCAATGAACGACGAGGAGACAGTCGCGCTCACCGCAGGCGGACACACCTTTGGCAAATGCCACGGTGCCGGCGATCCGGCGTTGGTTGGTCCTGAACCCGAGGCCGCTGGTCTCGAAGAGCAGGGACTCGGCTGGAAGTGTAGTCATGGCTCCGGCAAAGGTGGTGATCAGATTGGCAGCGGTTTGGAAGGAGCATGGAACCCGACCCCGACGAAGTGGGACATGAAGTATTTGGACATGCTGTTTGACAACGAGTGGGTACTTACAAAAAGCCCGGCGGGCGCTCAGCAATGGACGCCGAAGGAGGCAACTGACAAAAATCTTGCGCCAGCCGCTGACGATCCGAAAAAGCGGGTTCCGATCATGATGACCACCGCCGACATGGCAATGCGGATGGACCCGATCTATGAACCGATCGCGCGGCGCTTCCATAAAAATCCGGAAGAATTCGCAGATGCCTTCGCCCGCGCATGGTTTAAGTTGACGCACCGGGATATGGGCCCTCGCGCACGCTATCTCGGCCCGGAAGTTCCTAGCGAAGAGCTGATTTGGCAGGATCCGGTTCCTGCAGTCGATCATGAACTGATCAATGAGAGTGATAGTGCCACCCTGAAGGGCAAGATCCTTGCTTCTGGCCTGTCTATCTCCGAGCTGGTTTCAACTGCCTGGGCCTCGGCTTCGACCTTCCGTGGTTCCGACATGCGTGGCGGCGCGAACGGCGCCCGTATTCGTCTGGCACCTCAGAAGGATTGGAAAGTCAACCAGCCGGATCAACTTACAAACGTGTTGAAGAAACTGGAAAGCATCCAAAGCGAGTTCGACAAAAAGGTTTCCATGGCTGACCTGATCGTTTTGGCAGGTTGCGCGGGTGTTGAGCAAGCGGCGAAGAATGGTGGTCACAATGTGACGGTCCCCTTCACGCCGGGCCGCATGGACACCTCGCAGGAGCAAACCGACGTTGAGGCTTTCTCCGCCCTGGAGCCGGAAGCAGATGGTTTCCGCAACTACCTCAAGACCAAATACACCGTATCGGCAGAGGAAATGCTGATCGACAAGGCACAGTTGCTGACGCTGACCCCGCCTGAGATGACGGTTCTCGTTGGCGGTATGCGCGTCTTGAATGCCAGCTTCGGACAGTCTCAGCACGGCGTCTTCACCAAGCGGCCCGGGACGCTCACCAATGACTTCTTTGTGAATCTGCTCGACATGAGCACGGCATGGAAGGCAACCTCGGAAGACAAAGACCTGTTCCAGGGTCATGATCGCTCAACGGGCGAACCCAAGTGGACCGGCACTCGTGTCGACCTGATCTTCGGTTCGCACTCCGAACTCCGTGCCCTGGCAGAGGTCTACGGAAGTGCAGACGCACAGGAGAAGTTTGTCCATGACTTTGTGGCAGCCTGGAATAAAGTCATGAACCTTGACCGCTTCGATCTCGCCTGAACGTAGTAAAACGTTTTCGAGGGCTTCTAAAGCATCTTCTGAGCTGCAAAACAGATGATCGGGAGGAACGATTGCCGCCACGAATTGACGGATCTTCTGAACGCTCATTGAAGCTATTCACAACAAATGAGCGTGGCGTTTCAATACAATCTGAAACGCCACGCTTTGCTTAGGGATACAGAATTTTCCGATATACCATTTTGCTCAGGGTGCGCCGGAATGGGCGATGCCCAAAAAGCAATCAAGATTCGTCACATAGGCAACTGCCTCAAGGCCGATCCTACCTATGGCAAAGGAGTGGCGGATGCACTCGGCATTCCGCTGAGTGAGGTCAAATAAACTTGTTGTATAATTTATTTGCAGGGGCGATCCACCGGGTCGCCCCTGCTACAAGCAGACTATAGGATTGGTGTTTAACGGCAAGTCCTGTTTCGCGAGCAAGCTCGCTCCTACTTGCATTATTACGGGTAGGAGCGAGCTTGCTCGCGAAACAAGGCTGGCAATGAAACCGATACCTCCCATACTTACAACAGACCTGCAACATCGTATTGATAGTTAGCACTAACTATCAATACGATGGCTAAGCGAAAAGGCCCAAAGACGAGGCGCACAAATCCTGAGGAATGAGGCGTACAACAGGTACGCCTCAGTGACGAAGGATGCAGTGCAACGAAGTATTTGGGCCTTTTCGCAACGCCATCATGCCTTGACGCAATCCATCGAGTAGACGACCTTACCGTTTTTCACTTCTTTTACCAAGCCGTGGATATCAGTCTCAAATCCAGGGAATTTTTCATTGAAACTGCGGGCGAACTTTAGATACTCGAGGATCGTCCTGTTCACCCGTTCACCGGGAATCAACAAGGGAATCCCCGGAGGATAAGGGGTGAGGAGGATACTGGTGATGCGACCTTCAAGGTCATCAATCTCAACCCGTTCAATATCATTATGCACCATCATCGCATAAGCATCAGCCGGCTTCATCGCCGGCTCCATATGCGAGACATACATTTCGGTAGTCAAACGTGCGACATCATTCTCTTTGTACATGTCATGAATTGAATCACAGAGATCTTTTAAGCCAATGCGATCATAGCACGGGAATTTCTTGAGAAAGGTTGGCAGCGCCCGCCACAAAGGCGCATTCCTGTCATAGTCATCCTTGAACTGTTGCAACGCTGCCACCAGAGTATTCCAGCGCCCCTTGGTAATACCGATGGTGAACATGATGAAAAACGAATATAGACCAGTCTTTTCGACAATAACGCCATGCTCTGACAAATAGCGGGTCACGATCGCCGCTGGAATCCCAGTGGCTGCAAAATCACCGCTTACGGCCAGCCCCGGTGTTATGATCGTGGCCTTGATCGGGTCCAGCATATTGAAACCATCAGCCAAATTCCCAAAACCATGCCAGGGCTCATTGGCCCGCAGGATCCAATCTTCACGTTCTCCCATACCCTCTTCAGCCAGCTCCTCCGGGCCCCAGACCTTGAACCACCAGGAGTCTCCGAATTCGTCATCCACTTTGCGCATGGCGCGACGAAAATCCATGGCCTCAAAAATAGATTCCTCAACCAACGAGGTTCCACCCGGCGGCTCCATCATGGCCGCAGCCACATCGCAACTGGCAATAATCGCATACTGGGGGCTGGTTGAGACATGCATCAGATAGGCCTCGTTAAAGCGGTCCCGATCCAGCTGACAGGTTGGCGATTCCTGAACCAGGATCTGACTGGCCTGGCTCAAGCCCGCCAGCAGCTTATGGGTCGATTGACAAGCGTATACCATTGGCCCTTCTGATCGACAGGTGTCTCGGCCAATGGCATGCATACCATGATAGAATTCATGAAAAGTGGCGTGCGGCAGCCAGGCCTCATCAAAATGGAGGTTCACCACACTGTTACCCAGAATCTTCTTGATAGTATCAACATTATAGAGAATCCCGTCATAGGTTGACTGGGTAATGGTCAACATCCGCGGCTTGGCGCACAGATCCTTGGCAAAAGGATGGGCGGCAATCTTGGCGGCAATGGTTTCCGGCAGGAATTCGGATTTCGGGATCGGCCCGATAATGCCATAATGATTGCGAGTGGGCATGAGAAAGACCGGCACCGCACCCGTCATGATGATGGCGTGCAGGACGGACTTATGACAGTTGCGATCGACCACCACGACATCGTTATCAGCGACATTGGCGTGCCAGACTATCTTATTGGAGGTGGAGGTGCCGTTGGTGACGAAAAAGAGATGATCCGCCCCGAAGATACGGGCCGCATTCTGCTCTGAGGCCGCCACTGCACCGGTATGGTCGAGCAGTTGTCCCAGCTCATCGACTGCATTGCACACATCAGCGCGCAGCATGTTCTCGCCAAAAAACTGATGGAACATCTGCCCTACCGGGCTTTTCAGGAAAGCGACCCCGCCGGAATGGCCGGGACAATGCCAGGAATAGGAACCATCGGCCGCGTATCCGGTCAGGGCTCGGAAAAACGGAGGAGCCAGGGAATCCAGATAAATCCGGGCCTCCCGGATAATGTGGCGGGCCACAAATTCCGGGGTATCTTCAAACATGTGGATAAAGCCGTGCAGCTCCTTGAGCACATCATTGGGGATATGACGCGAGGTCCGAGTCTCACCATAGAGAAAGATGGGGATATCCTCATTGCGCCGCCTGATCTCCGCCACAAAGAGACGCAGCTTGTCGATGGCCTCATCCTTTTGATTTTCATCGGTAAACTCATCGTCATCAATAGAGAGAATAAAACAGGAGGCCCGGTTCTGCTGCTGGGCAATCATGGCAGTATCACCAAAACTGGTAATACCCAAGGTCTCCATCCCCTCACTCTCAATGGCCTCGGCCAGAGCCCGAACTCCTGAGCCAGATGCGTTTTCAGAGCGAAAATCTTCGTCGATAATCACGACAGGAAAGCGAAATTTCATCTATCCAACCTCAAAGGTGACACGTTAAAAAAAAAAATCATACTTACTCAATACGGGCACAGCCAATTCCGATCCATCTCCTGTTCAACGCACCCAAACACAAATTTGAGCAGGCACTGCAATCATCCGTTACACAAAAGTACACAGAAAAACAAATATTTCATCAACATTTCCTGACGAAAAACAGAAAATTTCTATACCATGAGAGAGACAAGGACACAAGTTACAATTCACGCCGCTGGCGTAGAGTTCGTCCAGCCCGTCAAAGAGCTTGGCCCGTTGCTCATTAAAGCGCACAAACTGTCTCCGGGCAACATCGGAAGCAATCTCGGCAGTAGTCGCCGACTGTTCCTCAACCGCCGCAGCAATGGAGGTGACAATTTCGTTGACCTGCGCAATCGCCCCCGCAATCTCGGCCATCTCTTCGATGGTCGAGGCAACAATATGCATTTTTTTATTCATATCCTCTGCAGCCCCGGTCAACTTGCTGGTATTGCTCGACATCTGGCTGTCCCCGGAGGAGATCTCCGAGAAAAAGGCATGTATATCGGATGAGGAGAGGGCCAAGGTCTTGTCCTGATTTTTATCCCCCAGAATATCCGGGCCAGATCATGAACCATCTTGATCGAGGTGACCAGCTGGCCGAACTCATCCCTCCGCTTGCACTCCAAATGGGTTGTAAGAAGCCATCAGCTACCTGATCGGTAAAAGAGATGGCTTGAGTCAGAGGAGCCTCAAAGATGTAACGGACCAGAAAGGTCACCTGAACTGTTGCCTGGAAAAGGTTGGTGTTGTTGCCGAGGGCCGTACACGTTCTCCTGACAGGCCTTGCCTTGAGAGACTTCTTGATTTTTTCAGTCTCCACCTGTCGGAAATTTGCAACCTTCAGTTTTTCGTAGTTCTTCAAGGTTTTGTAGATGGCGAGGCAAGTTATGGCCGAAAAAGCAATCCACACCAGAAGAAAAATGGAGATCAGTTTTCCGCGGACGGATACATCGTTGAGACGAGTGAGTATAATATCTTCCTGAATGAGAGAGGGAGACAATGAATGGATTTTTTACCGACGACACACGAGGTCATTAAAGACATTTGCAAATTACAATCCAGGACAAAGAATACTGAAAGACAGGGTTAATAAATGTCAAGCCAGAGGCGAAAAAATATTCAAATTATTGAATATACTTAGTGGACAATCCTCTATAATGGTCATATTTTTTATAATGGCGTATAGTATATATAATAATATACGCACCCAATAACGCTGCTCTCTCATTTTTAACTAAATATTCATAAAGGAAAACACCATGATCATCACAGACTGGGTTCATACCATCGCCGGATTTTTCATCCTCCTCTCTTTAGCCTTGGGAGTTGAGGCCAGTCCCCTTTTTCACCATCCCTACTGGCTCTTTTTCACCGCCTTTGTGGGGGCCAATCTCTTCCAGTTCGGATTCACCAAGTTCTGCCCTCTGGCCATGATTCTGAAAGCCTTGGGCGTAGCCGAAACACGCGGCTGCTGCTCTGCAAAATAATATCCACGTCCAATGTTCGTGAGGAATATTGCTTTTCCGCACGAACATTTCCCAGGTAAGCTGGCATCAGTGTACAGAGCACGATATACAGGGGTCATAGGCTCGCACCAGCATCTCCGCCAGCAGCTCAATCTCTTTGTCGCTTTTTCTCTGCGTAGCACAAAAGAGGGCAAGTTCCTCAATGTCATGAAGTATATTGGCATGATTCTGGCTGGTGGGGATCACACAATCAGCCTTGACGATCCTGCCTGCTGCGTCAAGGTGCAGACAGTGATAGAGAATCCCCCGGGGGACCTCCACCGCCGCCACTCCGATCCCTTCCCGAGGCTCAACCGGTTGCCGGTGATCCTGCCAGGGCTCGGCCAGCAGATCATCGATCAACTGCATTGATTCCAGCACCACCTGCACGCATTCCACCAGCTGTGCGACCACATTCATATAGGGATTATGAATCACCGGCACAAGGCCAAGCTCCTCAGCGATGACCCTGGCCTGAGGCAGCAATCCGGCAAAGTTATTATTGATCCGGGCCAAGGCACCTACGGCCAGAGATTTCCGGGAGAGACGACTCAGTTTTGAGGTGGAATAATCCGCCATATATTCATTGGTCATGGCTGCGTACTCCTGCTCCTGCTTCACCACCCCATCTGTCGAAATGAGATCACCTCCGATAAAGGGATAATCACCATCGCCCTTCAGGGATACAAACTCGGTCTCCAGCTGGAAATCAGGGATGGTAAACGACCTGAACAACTCCACACTGGCCGTAAGATCAGCAAGGGATGCCTGCAACCGCTGCCGGAACTGCCCCAGGCGGTATCTGTCAGGTAACATAGTAAAACCACCGACCACAGTGCGGGTGGGGTGCAGTCTGCGGCCACCCACCTCGTCACAGATATCATTGGCCAGAAGTTTGAGGCGGAGGGCCTGTTGCACCACCTCCGGATGGCTCAGGGTCAAGGGCAGAACACTGCCAACTCCCAGATAATCAGGGGCCACCAGGAAATAGACATGGAGGATATGACTCTGCAGGGTTTCCATGTGTTTAAGCAGAAGCCGCAACCGTTGAGTCTGAGGGGTGGGTCTGATCCCAAAGCCGTTTTCCACGGCCCGGATCGAGGCCAAGGTATGACCAATGGAACAAATCCCGCAGATCCGCCCGCAGAGATAGGGCGCGTTCTCAAAATGCTTCCCTACCAGTATGGCCTCAAAAAAGCGCGGGGTCTCCACCACCTCCCAGCGGGCCTCCTTCACCATTCCGTCTTTAATAATAATACGGATGTTTCCGTGCCCTTCCACCCTGGTCAGATGTTTTATGTCAATATCACAGGAGATCTTCATCTTGGCTCCCCTTTTTTTCCTTTGACCTCGTCGACAAAAGTACCAAAGCCGCCAAAACATTCCAGCCGATCGATCATCCGTTCCTGGGAGATGCCCCTTTCCGCCATGATTATCTGTAACTGGGAAAGATTCGCCTCTGGTGCCGGCCCCCGGCATCCCCAGCAGCCGAGGCGGTTGGAAGGGCACCAGGCATCACAGCCGGCTCTGGTCACCGGACCAAGACAGGGCTCACCCAGATCGAAGAGGCAGATATTCTCCCGGGCTTTACACTCCATACACACCGGGTATTGCGGATGATGAATCTGCTCACCGAGCACCAGAGCAGTGACAATGCGCTCCACCTCCTCCTTCTTGATCGGACAGCCGTAGATCTCCAGATCCACCTTAATGACCGCAGAAAGGGGTTTTACTTCCTGAGTTTCGATAGGAAAGGAGCCATAGACCTCTTTTTTCACCCACTCAAGATCGTTGAAACGATTCTTCAACTGGTTGACCCCGCCAAAGCAGGCACAACTGCCCAAGGCCACCACAATCTTGGCCCGCTCGCGAATCACCTTGAGCTGTACCTCCTCATCAAACCGGGTAATGGAGCCCTCGACAAAGGCGATCTCATAATCATCACCCGCCTCCTTCATCCCCTCACGAAAACGGACGATTTCCACCAGCGAGAGGAAATCGAGCAGGGTCGCCTCGTTATTAAGCAGTTGCAGCTGGCACCCCTCACAGGAACTCAACTCAAAAAAAGCCACCTTCGGCCTGACCACCGGAACTCCCAGAAATGTCTTTTGCATCGTCACCTCAGGCCCTATTCAAGAATAATTTATATGATTCAATGTCATTAACGGCCTCTAGATTGCCTCTTTCAGGTTCAACACCGACCAGTAATCAAAGACAGGACCATCAAGACAGGTATTGGTAGAACCGATATTACAACGGCAACACTTGCCCCGGCCGCAGTGCATCCTCCGTTCCAGCGAAACAAAGATCTTTTCCACCGGTACCTGGGCGGCTATCAACAGATCACATACAAAACGAAACATAACCGGCGGGCCGCAGACAATGGCGCTGGTCCGCTCCCGGAAGCGATCAGTCTGCCCCTTGGCAATACGCTCCTTCAGGATCTCGGTAATCAGCCCCACCGGCCCCTGCCATCCAGGCTCTTCCCTGTCAACAATGATATCAAGCCCCACGTCAAATTGACGCCACATGGCGTACTCATAATCAAAAAGTAATTCAGAAGGCCGGCGCGCCCCGTAGATGATATCCACCTGACCATAACGACTGCGTGTTTCCAACACCGCCAGGATGGGAGAGCGCAGCGGTGCAATGCCCAGGCCGCCGGCAATAAGGAGGATATCCTCCCCCTCCATCTTCTCCACCGGGAAATGGGTACCGAATGGGCCGCTGATTCCGACTCTGGTTCCCCGTCCCACCCGATCGAGAAACCTGGTCATATTGCCGACCGCCCTGATGCACAATTCAAGATCACCGTGGCGGACAGGAGAGGAGGTGATGGAGAATGGGGCCTCCCCGATGCCCGGCAGTTCCAGCATAACAAACTGCCCCGGCCTGAAGATGAACCGCTCACGCTCGATTGGGTCAACAAGCTGGATCTGATAGAGTTTTTCCATCCTGGTCAGGGGATAGACATTGGTAATCTCAGCCTTATAGGAATACTCAAATTCCTCACCGGAAACAGGCTGGACACATTCAAGGTTCGTATTCATCATTTTACTCCTTAGAGGCCCGGACACTGGCAATTACCTCCGGCACCGTGATCCGCGCCAAACAGGACTGACCGCAGCGACCGCACCCCACACACAAAGACTCTTCAAAGGCCTCCACAAAACCCCGATGCTTATGGTAGTAACGATACTTCAGTCGGGTATGGCTCTCAGGCCGGAAATTATGGCCGCCCGCAACTGAGGCGAAATCGAGAAGGTTACAGGAATAGAGCTGTTTCTCCTTATGGGCACGGCTAAAATCCATATCGACCCGCTCTTCCACCCCATAACAGTAGCAGGTAGGACAGACCTGAGCGCAGGTCCCGCAGGAGAGACATTTTTGCCCCCACTCCTGCCAGACTGAGGCCTGAAACTCCAGATCAAGGATTTTGGTCAGATCTGAGGTATCCACATGGGCGACAAACAGAGATTCCTTCGCCTCCATGATTTCCATATAGTGACGAAGCTCACTACTGTCCGGATCATGGCAATCGATCTGCTCCAGCAGGTGAAAGGCTCGGGACGAAAGGATCTCGGCAAAATAAAGATCATCCATCCGGGTGAGGAAGAGATCAAAGCCTCGTATGGCCGAGTCCGTCCCCATGGACTTGCAGAAACAGAAAGGCTGGGGACTGCAGGAATGACCGACAATAAACATGTTGGCCCTCTTCTCCCCGTAAAATGGGTTGGGATACTTACCGCCGAGCAGAACCTTGTCCAGTTTATTCAAGGCATTGATATCACAGGGATGCAGGCCAAAAAGAACCAGCGGTGCATAGACCCCGTAATCAACCTCCTTGTGCCAGTCGCCACTGGCGCCACTCCCATCATCCTGGAAGGTAAAGGCGCAGAGATCTTCCCGATAGGGAAGGAAGTAATTCTTGGCCGAATGAATGGTCTGCCCGTAGTCAAGATGCAGATCCGAAAAATCATGCACCACATCGAAATCATAAAGGGAACGTCCATACTGATCGTCCCCCTTTTTCACCGGCCCGACAATCCTGTCTGCCGCCAGGAGTTCATAGAGACGAATCAGCTCGCTTGCTGCAAAAACCTTGAATAGCACAGGCTCCCCTCCTGAAGAACTTTTTTAAAAATCATTGGATACGAAGAACTACAATGGCAGGATATGCATCTCTTCCTGAATGGGGTGCATCCCTGCCAGAAGCAGTCCCTTGCGGCCATCAATGGAGACGGGATCGCCAAAACGAATCACCTGACTGCCGATCTCACAATATTCTCCGGCCTCGTAAACCTTCAGCTGCTTGCAGCCGACCACACAGGTCTTCTCCAGTCGGACAGCCACCACCGAGGCGTGCGAGGTCTGGCCACCCCTGGAGGTCAGCAGTCCTTCCGCCATATCAATGACCTTGATATCTTCAGGCACCGTATCCTGACGGATCAGAATTAGAGGTGTCTGAGGATCGGAGGTACGTAATTCCAGAATATTCTCCTCGGAGAAGACAGCACGCCCGGCCAACGCGGAGCCTGAAACCCCAATGCCCTTGCCCAGTAATGAATGCTCAAGCTCAACTGTCTCTGCAAAGACGTTAAAATGTTCCTTCTTCTTGATGGTGATCATATCGCGGGTCTGCAAGAGATAGAGTTGCTCAGGATCCGGCCCTTCAAAGGTAAATTCAATTTCCTGCGGATCCCAGCGTTTCTCATAGACAAGATCTCTGGAGATAGCAAGCAAACGCTCATAGATCAGGGGGAAACGAAGTTCCAGGCTCTCGTCCACAGACCGGCCATCAAGCTCAGCCTGCTCCACCGAGACCGGAAGACTGGTTACCAGGCCCGAGACAATATCCTCGCCCTGATCACCATAGGCATAATCGCCCCACAAGGCCACCCGCTGTACCTTGCGATACGGATGGGATGTAAACAGTACCCCGGATCCTGCGCTATCACTACGATTTCCAAAGACCATGGCCTGAACGATAACCGCCGTTCCCCAGGCATCGGAGACATCCATGATCCGCCGATAATCAGCAGCCTTGACCGTCTGCCATGAGTCAAGAACCATGGCCACGGCATTCACCAGCTGCAGCCAGGGATCTTCAGGGATCCCCAATCCCTGCCTGCGCACCCGCTGCTGATATTCAAGAGCCAGCTCCCGCATCTGTTCAGGCGTAAACTCTCTCTTCAGGCTCACCCCATGCCTGGCCTTGGCCCGGTTCATCAGATCCTGAAAATCCTCACGCTGCATCCCCGAGGTCATGGCCCAGGACTGAAGAAAGCGGCGATAGTTGTCCCAGACCAGATACTCCTCACCATGAGCACGTACATATTCTTCGATGATCTCCTCATTGAGTCCCACATTATGGATCGTGGCCATCATTCCCGGCATGGAGACTGCAGCCCCGCTACGAATGGAGAGGAGTAACGGCTGCTCGGAGGAGCCAAAGACTTTACCGGTTTCCCGCTCAATCTCATCAAGGGCTATACGGATCCGATGCATGAACTCATCCCTGGCCTTGGCAAAACCATAAATCACCTCCCGGCAGCGAAAGACCTCTGTCGTGATGATAAAGGCGGGCGGCACCGGTTTATTATCCTCATGAAGAGTCACCAGATTAAAACCCTTGTTACCCAGATGAATCAGGTCATGAGTATAGGGATTCACCCGATGGAGCAGGGAGATGGCCTTTTCCGGATTATAGGTCATGAGCAGATCAAGCTTCCGCTGATCAAGCATATTTTTCTGGATCTCCAAGGTCCCGATAATCCGGGTGATGAAATTATCCAGATGCTGCAAGCCAAAGGTGGATGAGATGAGATCCCGGAGGAAGGATTCAGACAACCGATGAACAGTGTTTACCATCTCCTTGTCATCCCACTGGGAACGATACTTGGTGAGCAGATTCTTCTCACCGATCTGGGGGATGATGATGGACAGATTATTCTGATGAATATTGGTATAAAAAGAATAAATAACATCCTTGACCCCTTCGGAAAGTCCCCGAAAGATATCAAGGTACTGGGTATAGGAAAAACGCTTGATTTTCAGAGAACTGCGCAGCAGCAGCATATAGGTATCAAGACGCCGAGAGGAGATGCCGTCAACCCGCAAGGCCTGCATGTACAGTTTAAGACACTTGACAATGCGGTAAAAGGTGACCTCGGTGATGAAAGAAAGGTTGACGGTCTCAGGCAATTTTTCCAGATAGATATTGGCCAGATTCTCCAGACGAAAGGTAAGGCCCAAGCTGTCGAACTTGCGCTCACGATAGCGGCCATAAACTGACGGAATATCAACGGCAATATGACGCTTATAATAAATGTCCTCTTTGGCCGCAAATCGCTCCTTGGAAAGAATGGTTTCCTTCAATCCTTCCAGGGTATTCAAGAGTGCTGCCAGGCACCCTTCCGTATCGCAATTTTCGAGCTCCGCCAGCAGTTTTTCCATCTCGGGAAATCCCTCCTGGGCCGCCTGCTGCAGCTCTGAGCGAAGCTCCTGAAAACCAAGATTATATTTCTGGTGCAGCAGCTTGAACATCTGCACCAACAGATCAAAGCGCCGCCTTTCGGCCACCGGCAGATCGGTCTGCGCCTCAAGGTACTGCTGCCGCTCCTCGCGCGCCCAAGAGAGGAGGTCATTCATGGACTGGAACTGAAGCTGCTGACAGATGCGCTGAGAGAGACTATGCTGGTCATCAATGAAGGGGCCGGAGACGGAAACTTCCGTATAGACTTCTTCGGGCAGGAATGGGAGCAGTGGCTCCTTATCCTTAGTCTTCCAAAAGAGAAAGATCGCCTGAATAAATCCGACGATGAGATTTGAGCTCTCTACATGACTCTGTTTACGTAAAAAATGAATGAGCACATCATGGCGCTTATGGATCTCGTCAAGTTCGGTGGAGACATCGCGCAGTTCCCCTTCCGCTCCTATCTCATTAAAAAAGACGGGCATCAGCTTGGTAAACTGTTTGGCCAGATTATAAATGGGTTCGATGGGGTGATTAAGGAGCTGAGTGATATCCCGCTGAAAGAGATCCGTGTCCTTGACACAGGTGCCGGTCAGTTTCAGATTAATAATCAGCGCCGAAAAAAGAGTGGAGCACCATTTCGGCTCCTGCATGATAAGGTTGAGCCAGACCCGGATATTGGCCAGATGGGCCGGATTGGTCAGGGGCTGCCAATCTTCATCCACGCCCATGACGTTGGCATACTGAAAACCAAAACGTACCACCTCCCACAAGAAAGCCTCCACCATCTTGCTCTTGCCCCGATCAAAAACCTCTCCACCCAGCACCTGAATGCACTGCAGCGAGGTGTGAGGATATTTACGGACATTGGCCCGCAGCAACTGAAAGGTGGTGAGCAGAAACTGTTCGATCTCTTCGAAGCTCTGCTGACGGATCAGCTGCACCAGACTGCGATTGATCTCGCGCAGGGTCTCCTCATGGATCAGATAGAGCCCCTTGGTATCCATGATCCGGAACAAAAAGAGTAACTTCTGGTTCTCGGTAAAACGGTTCAAGGGCAGGGCAGAATCAGAACCAAGCTCCTCTCCACCCTCATCGACCCTGGCCAGACGGGCAGGAATTTCCTTGTAGAGCCGGACAATATCGACATGGGCCGGCAGACTGAGAATTTCCTCCAACCCCTTACAGGGATCGGTTTCAATATCGATGGCCGCAAGCCTCTCCTTATGTTGGTTCATGGTGTCATGGGAGATCGCACCAAAGAGCTGGCCTGAATGGAAGTCTTCGCAGAGGACTCCACAACGACCAAGAAACCAGGGAAGCGGGTCATCTTCCTGCAGCCAGTAGTCATAATTCCGGTTCAGAATAATACGCATGAGTTTGGAGGCAGGTCTATAATCAAAGGCCGTCACCGCTCCCGCCGGTATCAGCTTTTCATCCCGGGAAAAGGCAAGGAGGCGCAGGGCCAGTTTTTTCATGGGATGCTGCCCCTGCGTGATATACATCATGATCACAGGATCACTTTGATCAAAGGTGGCCAGACGCTGGAAATACTCATTCAGGGCTGGCCCGAATCGTTGCAGGTCAGAAGCCGAAAAGAGCGAGAGCAGCTTCTCCACCCAGGCCAGTTGCGCCTCGATGATCTGGATGAGCAGGGTTCCCTTTTTCACCGAATCAGCCATAGCCTGGAGAAAAATCCCCGTAAACAAAGTAAAGGCCTCCGGCCCCTGAGCGTGACGTTGATAATACGTGCTGTTTTTCAGACAAAAGCTGCGGAGTTGGGGGATGAGGAGGGACCAGTTTCGATAGGGATGGCAGATCTCATAGAGCAGGTGTTCAAGGGTGGAATGAATCCCCTTATAGCCGGAAACAATATCGAGCAGCAGTCTGAGCTCAGGATCGATGACCACCTCACCGGCTGCGGTGGCTGTCTCCGCCAGATTGGCCTTGAGGGCATCGGATTCAATCTCTGCTGCTGTTGGAATTTTGCTCATACTTCTTTGTCCTTTTCGTTGCCGCCTTGGTTACCTTCTTCTCTCCGCCGAAGATACAGAAAAAAATCATTATTCACCTACGCTGGTTGGGGTAACCCACTGGGCGTACAACGTGCAGAGTGCGCAAGTTCAGTCCTCCATACTGAAGAGCTCCAGCCTACAAAGGCTTATTGGCCTCCATATGGAGGATCAGGTCAAGCATCCGGTTGGAATAGCCCCACTCATTGTCATACCAGCTCATCACCTTGACCGTAGTCCCGATCACTTTGGTTGACTGCGCATCAATGATGGACGAATGGGAGTCGCCCTGAAAATCGATGGAGACCAGCGGCAGTTCAGTATATCCAAGATATTTATTGGCCGCCTGTTTCAAGGCCTGATTCACCTCCTCAACCGTGGTCTCCCTTTCCACCTCCATCACCACATCGACAAGCGATACATTTGGGGTGGGCACCCGTACTGCCAGACCGTCAAATTTACCCTTAAGCGCTGGGATAACCAGAGCCACGGCGGCAGCGGCCCCGGTCTTGGTGGGGATCATTGACAGGCCAGCGGCTCGGGCTCGGCGCAGGTCCGAATGCGGGAAATCAAGGAGGCGCTGATCACCCGTATAGGCATGAATCGTGGTCATCAAGCCCCGTTTAATGCCAAAGTTATCAAGGATGACCTGGGCCAGAGGCGCCAGACAATTAGTTGTACAGGAGGCATTGGACACCACATGATGCAGGGTCGGATCATATTCATCCTCATTGACCCCCATGACAAAGGTCTTGACATCACCCTTGGCAGGAGCGGAGAGGATCACCTTTTTGGCACCGGCATCAATATGGCGTTTAAGCGAATCGCTGTCACGAAAGATCCCTGTACATTCAGCAACGTATTCCACTCCCATTTTCCCCCAGGGGATATCAATCGGATTGCGGTGACTGGAGACAGCAATGTGACGACCATCAACAATGATTCCATTTTCATCACTCTCCACCTTCTTTTCATAGATTCCCATAATCGAATCATACTGAAGCAGATGAGCAAGGGTGGCATTATCGGTGAGATCATTAATGGCCACCACCTCAATTTCGGCAAATTCAGGATCTTTGCTGATGGCCCGAAAGATGTTTCTACCAATACGCCCAAAACCATTAATACCTATTTTCACGGTCATATCCAGCCTCCTTCTCAACTCAACTTTCAGTTATTGATGAGCAATTGCTCATTGTCTTTTTTCGCCTCTTTGTACAGTTGCAGATACTGTTTCATCACCATCTTCCAGGTATGCCTCTCATGAATCCGCATCACCGCCTGTCGCTGCATCGCCCTGATCTTGGTGAGATCCTCATGATAGAGGGCCATAGCCCGCTGCATCGCCTCAGTCAATGCAGCCGGGGTATGCTGGATATAGGAAAAACCGGTTTCCCCATCCTGGACCTTGACCAGACCACCCACATGATGGACAATGGGCAGATTACCAAAAATCTGGGCGATAAAATCAGTCAAGCCGCAAGGTTCATAGCGGGATGGAATCAGAAAGAAATCACCCGCTGCATAGATCCGATTGGCCAAGGCTGGATGAAAACCCTTCAGAATACAGACCCGGCCCCGATTTTCCTCCTTTTCAGCCAGACGGGCCAACTCCCATTCTTCATCATGGCCGCCACTGCCCAACAGCAGAAACTGAAATGCTGTATTCTTTTTTAAAACCATCCGCAACGAGGCGAGCAGAACAGCAACTCCCTTTTGCTCATTGAGACGGCCAATAAAGGTAAAAAGGGGAAGGTCAGGCCGGAAAGCAAGGGAACCGACAAGGGGAATGCCCCCAATGGTCCGGTCGCGGGAGAGTTCCAGCAACAGAGCTTCCTTACAGGCCCGCTTTCCCTGCAACACTCCGTCTGCCATAGGATTGAAAGGGGCATCAATCCCGCTCTGTCCTGGATCTGCCGGATCAAACTCTGCAGGGTCTATACCATTGGTCACGCCTTTCAATGTCACCCCTCGCTCCAGCAGAGTATGACCAAGCCAGCCGGTCAAGCGGTCATCATCCGTCTCCTGCAGCTCACGAGCATACTGTTCACTAACCGTATTCATCACTGCATAGTGGGCGGCCACTAAAAATGGATCGAAACAATCGGCCAGACGGTTGCCCATAATGACCTTCCAGGGCAAACCGGTGATGGCACGGGCAAAAGAGAGATCCGCCACCTCCTGGTGATAGCCCTTTCCCGCATTGTGGATGGTCACCACCGTGCCCGTTCCCCGAAAGAAATGACGCATTCCGCTGTTTTCACGGATCATCGCAGGCAACACCGCAGTATGACCATCATGGCAGTGGATGATATCGGGACAGATACCAAGCAGCAGCATGAGATCCAGCGCCCCCTTCTGAAGCAGGATATTCATGGCAAAATAATCATCATGGCCCTCCCCCGCCTTATGGACAGGATTTACGGCCTCGTCTGCGGCCGTATAGGCATACACCGCAGTTTTTTCAGCAAACCGGTCGGCTTCCAGAAGATACAGGGTCACCCGGTCTATCCTGGCGGTCCAGACCCGCATCGTTTCCCGACGCTCCACATGGGCGTAATTCAGATCCACCTCATACTGCAGCGAACGTTCAGGGAACTTGGGATCAGCAAGAGGAATAAAACCAAGAGAGGCCGGATCCATAAATCCATAACGCGGCATGACCACACTTACTGAACGGCCGGACCAGCCGGCCAGGGACTTGGCCAATTGTTGGGCTACATCCCTGACTCCGCCGGCCCCGGCCAGATTGCCATACTCCCGGGTCAGCATCCAGATGGTACGGATGGCTTCACGTCCTGCCGCAGGAGCAACTTCACGTTTTTGGATCATGAACTCTCAACCCTCCTGACAATCCACAGCCATCTGTCGCAACAGATGATCAGCCAGGGTAAGACGAACCATGGCCTCACAGACCGGAATGATCCTGGGAATGGCGGAGATATCATGACGCCCCCCGACCTTGATCGTCACCGGTTCATTGGCCAAATTAACAGTCTGCTGCTCCTTGGAAATGGAAGGAATCGGCTTGACCGCCACCCTGATCACCAGAGGGGCCCCGCTGGAAATCCCTGCCAGAATCCCGCCGGCATTATTGGAAAGAAAACCAGAGGGACAAATGGGATCATTATTCTCCGAACCAAGCATATCAGCCACAGTAAAACCGGCGCCAATCTCCACCCCCTTGACCGCACCAATGGACATGAGCCCATGTGCCAGCTCGGCCTCAAGCTTGTCAAAAACAGGTTCACCCAGTCCTGCCGGGCAGAAGGCCACGATCTCAACGATCCCGCCCACGGTATCCCCCTGACTGCGAACCTCCTGGACCCGCTGCTCCATCTTCACCGCCGCCTCTGCATCCGGACAGTAGTAACTGTTGTTCTGGATCAGGGAAAGATCACGCTGCTGAACATGGATTCCACCCAAGGCCACGGTATAGGCGCAGACCTCGATCTTATATTGGAGCAGGAGCTGCTTGGCAACTGCACCTGCTGCCACGCGGGCCGCCGTCTCCCGAGCCGAGGCCCGACCGCCGCCACGATGATCCCGAATGCCATATTTGGCAAGATAGGTCACATCGCCATGGCCCGGTCTGAAGATATCCCGCAGCCCGTCATAGGATTTTGAATGAGCATCCTTATTATATATGGCAAGAGAGATGGGAGTACCGGTCGTTCGCGGCAGCTCCTCGCCTTCAGGGATAAAAACCCCGGAGAGGATTTCTACCCTGTCCGGCTCTTGGCGTGGACTGGAGGCCCCGCCCTGTCCCGGCCGCCTTCGATCCAGCTCCAGCTGCAACTCCCTGGGGTCCAGAATGATTCCTGGCGGACATCCATCTATCACCGCACCCACTGCCGTGCCATGCGACTCCCCCCAGGTGGTCACGCGGAACAATTTACCAAAAGTATTTCCTGCCATTCTCTTTGCCTCTCAACTTATAACAATTACGAATTACGAATTAAAAAGCAGGATTCATTACGAATTCATAGTTCGTAATTATTTTATCCATGACTTCCGGTACACTTAACTTACCCGTATCGACAATAATATCGGCGGCCTCACGGTACAAAGGCTCCCTCAGGGCAAGTATTTCCCGCACTTCCGCACACACCGCTTTTCCGGACAGTGAGGGACGCAGGGTATCACTGACAGTGTCCGCCTGTATCCGCTGACAAAGGATATCAGGTTCCGCAGTCAGCCAGACCACATAGCCATGTTCCTTTAAAAGCGGCCAAAGAAGCTGATGGAGGACCGCGCCGCCGCCCGTTGCAATCACGCATCGCCTCTGATCAACAAGCCCCCGTAAGACCTCCTGCTCACAGCGGCGAAACCCGTCCCAGCCCTCAGCTTGCACGATGGCCTTCACCGTGGCCCCTTTCTTTTCACAGATAAGGAGATCCGTATCCATAAAAGCAAAACCGAGACGATCCGCCAATGCCCTGCCAATCGTTGTTTTCCCCACGGCCCGAAAACCAATGAGAAAAATTATCTCTTTCATACTGTTTTTTTCCCTTTAATTTAAAGTATAGTATGCGGTAACATAAAGTTGTGTCAAGTGAAGATACAATTGAGAGGGAATAGAACTCCACCCTCTTTTCACCCCCCCTTCGAGATCAGGCAAGGATCAGCATAATGAAATTCAAGGATTATTACCAGACCCTGGATCTGAAAAAAGATGCCTCCCAGGACGAGATCAAACGGGCATATCGCAAACTGGCCAGAAAGCTCCACCCCGACGTCAATAAAACCCCGGAGGCCGAAGAGAAGTTCAAGGAACTTGGCGAGGCCTATGAAGTCCTCCAGGACCCAGAAAAACGAGCGGCCTATGACAAATTTGGCAGCGACTGGCAGGCGGGTCAGGACTTTAAACCACCACCCAACTGGGATGCCGGTTTTGAATTCAGCGGGGGAGGCTTTACCCAGGCTGACGCCTCACAGTTCAGTGACTTTTTCGAATCACTTTTTGGCAGACAAACCGGTTCCTCCCATGCCCGACCTGACTTTCGTTCCCAAGGAACCTTTCATGCCCGAGGCCAGGATGTCCATGCCAAGATCGTGATCAACCTGGAAGACAGCTATCAGGGCGCCCAGAAAACCATCACCTTGAGCCGTCCGGTTATGGATCAAACGGGTCATGTCTCCACCTCTCCTCATACCATAACCCTCTCCATCCCCAAAGGGATCACAGAAGGACAACAGGTCAGGCTTGAAGGTCAGGGTGGTCACGGAACTGGTCAAGCAGGCGCTGGCGATCTTTTCCTGGAAATCGCCTTGGCCCCGCACAGAATCTTCACCATGGAGAAACGAGATGTCCACCTCTCCCTGCCGGTTACCCCATGGGAGGCGGCGCTTGGCGCGACAGTTTCCGTGCCGACCCTGGGTGGAACCGTGGAGCTGAAAATTCCACCCGGCTCCCAGTCTGGAAAGAAACTGCGTCTGAAAGGGCGCGGCCTCTCGTCCACCTCGCACAGCGGCCATCAGTATGTCACCCTGACCATCGTCACCCCGGAACCCGTGACTGAGGCCCAGAAAAAAGTCTACGAAGAGATGGCCCGACTCATGCCGACAAACCCACGCAAAGGGTTAGGAGTATAACCATGACCGATACCAAAGTGACCTGCATAACCCTTGACGAAAGCACCTTTTTTTCCCTGCGCCAGTGCTGTTCTCTGTGCAGGGTCAGCGCCCAGATAATCCACGAGATGATAGACGAAGGACTCATCTCTCCCACAGGCGACAACCCACAAAGCTGGCGTTTTGGAGCCATTGAGATCAAACGGATCCAGATCACCCTGCGCCTGCAGCAGGATTTGGGAGTCAATCTCTCCGGTGCAGCCCTGGCTCTTGATCTTCTGGAGGAGTTGGCCAGATACAGATGCTCCTCTCCTTTAAACAACTCTCAAGAGTAAAGATTATAGTTATGCAATGGAAAGATGAATTCAAGATTGGCATCCCCATAATTGACACCCAACATAAGCAACTCTTCCTCTGCGAAAACGAACTCAGCGAAGCCCTCAGCCAAGGCCTGAGACCTTCGGCCATTGACAAGTTCCTGACCCAAATGGGATTCTATGTTACCAGACATTTTGCCATGGAAGAGCAATACATGGAGCAATCATTCTACCCCGGCCTTCCTGAACAGATTGAAGCCCATCGCTCTTTTACACAACGCTTTACCGAGATCCAGGAAGAGTTCACCCAAAAAGGACTGAGCCCAAACATTGTTCACGCTATCCAGAATGAGCTGAGTGCCTGGATAAAAAACCATGTCCTGGGGCTGGACCTGGCCTTTGGGGCCTACTACCAAGAGAAGGAAAAAGAGAAGAATTCTCAGTCTTGAACCTTCTTTTCTACTGCCCACTTTTCTCTTTTTTCATTCCCGGCATGAACCTCTTTGTTTTTCAAATTCTTTTATAAACAAATGACCAAGAGAGGATCATACCTGCAATTTTACCCGGCCACCCGGGCAACTGTTACCACGTAGACATCGACGGCACCAGCGGCAAAAAGGGCTCTGCCACACTCGGTAACCGTAGTGCCAGTAGTATAAACGTCATCGACCAGAAAAATCCGCCGTCCTTGAACAGTATCCGGATCCCTGACCGCAAAGGCACCCTTCAGGTTCTTTCTTCGGGCATCGCCATTGAGTGTGGTCTGCGGCGGGGTATCGCGCGTCCGGGTCATGGCATCCACAAGAAGTGTATCTCCCGCTTTCGGAAAAAAAATCCTGGCCAGCAACAATGATTGATTGAGACCTCGTTTTTTCAAACGGGCAGGAAAGAGAGGAACCGGAATAATCCGATCATGTGCTGACTGAAACTCTTGAGCAAGGCCATGAACGAAGGGTTCAATGACTTGCGCAAGGACCGGCAGGGTCGAGGTGTCTGCCGCGTACTTCAGACGATGGAGCAGATGACTGACAGGGTCCTCATAACGGACGACTGACCGCGCCCTGCCATACACCGGGGGCTGCCGCAGACAGAAACCGCAGAGGTGATCAGTGCCACTGCTGTCAGGAAACTCTCGACCGCAGCACGAACAAAGGGGCGATTGCAGATAATGCGCCTTTGAAAGGCAGTCGGCGCAGATCACCTGCCCCTTGCGGGTAAGACCAATCCGGCAGCAATAGCAGCGGGATGGATAAATCAGCTCCACACACCCCCTGCTCCACTCTCTCCACGGAATCATTAGAAAAAGCAGGAAAGATACAACATAATAAGACGCAATAGAATACTCCTTTTGCTCAGTGAATAAGCAGACACCTTCACTCTTTGTATATTACATATTTCTTTGAAGAAATGGAGTTTTTTTAATGACTAAAATCAAGAGGACATCCACTCATTGAAACGAGCAACGATAAGATAACCCACATCATCAGGGCCCATATCAAGAACGAGATACTCCTCCTACCTTCTATCGATCTCAAAGCTGAACATTATGACCTTCGGCCTCCCCTACCGTGAGGAAACCACGACAGCGACACCATCCGCACCTTTTTTACGGGCACCTCAAGGCGAACAAATCTCAACCAAATGCATGACCAATAGTCCGGCACTCATCACCAAGCTGAAAGAGCCAAGAATAATCACCACCCATTATTTCATCTCTGGTGATTTCGCAAGCGGATCGATCAGATACTTGCCCAATAATCGACTTCTGATTGAAAATGAAAAATGTGAAAAGAGTTCATAAAAGGTGTTTTTTCTGTAAATTCATGATAGCGTAATCTCTATTTATCATAAGAGTATCTTGCAAAATCAGGATTATCGCTCGTGGGCCGATTTGACCATCCCACTGGGCAAGAAGACATTTTCTTGAGTGTTCCATCATCATGATCTGTCCATAAATTGTGGAGTAAGCTGTCGTGCAAACATCTTCACCCCCTAACAAAATGCTAGGTATTCTCATCGGCGGATCCGGGCTCATCGGCGGTACTATTGCCAACTATTTCAAGACGGCAACCCCCGACGCTATAGACCTCCGAGCCCCAAGCAGTAAAAAGCTCTCCATCAGAAATGCTGGTGATATCCGCGACTACCTTAAACGGGTACGTCCTGATTTTATCATCAATACCGCTATCGCCAACATTGGTTCCGACTCACAACTTGCCTTTGAGGTCAACTATCTTGGCACTCTGAACCTGGCTCGGGCCGCAGCAGCCCTGCACATCCCCTATATTCATATCAGCTCGGCCGCCACCCTGCCAAACGGTGAAGACCTCAAAGAAGAAGATCATCTTCCCCTGACGGCGAACCTGAGCAATTATGCAAAATCAAAGCTGATGGCCGAAGAGACCCTGCGCCATATGCATCAGACAGTCGGACTTGACTACACCTCTATCCGTCTGGCAGTCGTGTATGGTGAACACGATCATAAGATTCAGGGCTTCCATCGCCTGTTCTTTTCCATTGCCGATGAGGCCATGCCGGCCCTTTTCACCAAAAAAAAGGTGATGCATTCGTATTCCAATGCCAACAAATTGCCCTATTTTGTCCACCACGCCCTCCTCAATCGTCAGGAATTCTCTGGGGAGACCTATCATTTTGTGGACAAAGATCCCGTGGAACTGGCCAACCTCATTCTCACCATCAAGTCCTACCTTGAACTGAAGACACCGCGCGAGATCTATATTCCTTATTCTGTGGCAACCATCGGCAAAAAAACCTTGGAGGTCCTCCTCAAGGTCTTCTCCAAGATCGGCATGAAGGCAAGCCTGCCCGCCGAATTGATGTTTCTTGAAAGTTTCTACAAGACCCAGACGCTGTCATCGAAAAAGCTGCAGCAATCAAGCTTCCATGACCCCACGCCCGAGGAAACCATCTACACCAAACTGCCGGCCCTGGTCATCTATTACCTGACTCGCTGGAGCCATCAAAATCTTATCTCCACCTTCAGCGATTCGATGATCCAGACAACTCTCATGGATACCGATTTCCAGCAGACGCCTCAGGCGCTTCTGGACAGCATCCATCAAGACTCCATCAGCCCATTTGCCGAACTGCGCGACCTCTCGTCATGACAGCCTCCTCCCTCATCCGTGGCGGAACGCTCCTGCTCCTCGCCCCCTTTGTAACCATTTACTACAGCCTGACCATTCTCATTGCGATCTTTCTCTTTCGTCTTCCTGAAGATAAACTACAACGGTATTCCAGGGAATGGGCCAAGTGGTTCTGCCGGCTTGCCGGAGTAAAAGTGATCATAGAAGGGGCGGACAAGCTCCAGTCTCAGACCGGATATATTTACTGCGCCAACCACCTCAGTCAGTTTGACATCTTCAGCTTCCAAGGCTACTTCCCGCTCAGCTTCCGCTGGCTGGCCAAAGAAGAACTGTTTAAAGTTCCCTTTCTTGGCCGCGCCATGACCAATTCCGGGGCCATCTCCATCAATCGCAGTCATGGCAGAGAAGCCTTGAAAAGTCTACAACAGGCCGCAGAACGGATAAAGACCGGCACCTCTATACTGATCTTTCCGGAAGGAACCAGATCAATCGACGGGACACTTCAGCCCTTCAAGGGTGGCGCCATGCTCCTTGCCGTCAAGGCAGGAGTCCCCATCGTTCCAGTTGCCTTTATAGGTTCATATTCTGTCCTACCGAAAGGGGCCTTGTTGACCCGTCCCGGCACAATCACAATCAGGGTCGGCGACCCTGTGGTGGTTACCGACTACAGCAATAAAAACAAACAAGAGCTAGCCGTTGTTATCCATGATAAGATTGCTGAACTCCTGGGACAATCCTGTTGAAATTATTTTTTTCAAGAGAACCATTTGCCCTCTTTGCAAAAATTTTCAAACATGGCATAATAATTAGATTATTTTTTTCAAGAATGAGTTTTTTACATTTTTTCGCTTGATTCCCATGCCGTTCAAGTGTAATGCGTACTATATTAATAAGTTGACAACGTAGATAATAACGACTGAGAATACATCCGACCATTAGCCTTATCAAAGTAACACCGGATTTTACGCCGGGGTCGATCGCCATAAAAGGAGATTGACGAAAAAAAGATACGGGTATAAAGGATTTATTCGTGCTTCTCAGAAGAATCATAAAACAACCATTTAATTCGCTAATAGTCTCAAGCATTCCGATTCTCAGAAAGGACCAACCATATGAACTGCCCACGAAGATCAGTGCCTCCGGCCCGTCCATCCTTTTCTGCCATCTCCAGGCTGTCCCTGCTCCTCCTGCAGCTCATACTATGTGCCGTTGTGGTTACACCTGCCAGGGCAGTTGAACAGAACACCACCTTCCTGCCCGCTAAAATAAACAGCTCCGGTAACACCGATGCCCTGACGAGTGAGGCAGACAAGAACCTTGTCGCAGCCCTGGCCACCCAGGGTTTTACCATGATCGAACGCGACCAGGCACAAAATATGCTTGATTACACCGGCGCCTGGCCCCCCGCAATCAAAAACATTCAGGATATCGCTCAGAAGACAGGTCAGGACTATGTGGCCGTCGGCAGCGTAACAGCCATTGGTGATCAAGTCAGTGTGGATTACAAGGTCTACGACCTGCTTGAATCATCCGCACCCCAGTCCTATTACCGGCATGGAGAATCTCTGAAGAATCTCGGTTCCATCATGGAGGAGATAAGCAAAGACATTATTCGCTTCACCAACCGGGAGCAGGTTATCGCCTCTATCGGGCCAGAAGGAAACAAACGTATTGACTCAGGGGCCATCGCCCGCAAGATCCAGACCAAGGTCGGAGATCTTTATTCTCCATCCTCCCTACGTAAGGATCTCAAAGCTATCTTTGCCATGGGCTATTTTGATGATGTCAACGTCAAGGTCGAAGAGAGCGCTGACGGCAAGAAAATCATCTTTGCGATCACCGAGAAACCCCTGATCAGCAAGGTAGAGTTCTCAGGGATCAGTGAAATCGATGAAACCGAGGTGAAAGAGGCGGCCAACGTCAACGTCAACACCATCGTCAACCCCGCTAACATCAACAAAAGCGGTGAGGCCATCAAGACCCTGTACAAATCCAAGGGATACTATGACACCAAAGTAACGACTCAGATCAGCTATCCCGACAAAGACCAGGCAGTGGTCAGATACGTCGTTGAGGAAGGGGCAAAGATCTACATCAAGGAAATCACCTTTGTCGGCAATAAGAGCTTTGACAGTGACGAACTCCTTGATGTCATAAAAACCTCAGAAAAAGGTTTTCTGTCCTGGCTTACCGATTCAGGCCTCGTGAAAACAGAACAGTTGAATCAGGATGCCGCCTCCATTGGTTCTTTCTACAACAATCATGGTTTTCTCGAAGTCAAAGTAAGCGATCCAGTGGTCAGACAAGATGGTGAGTGGCTTTACATCACCTTTAACGTGGAAGAGGGTCCCCGCTATTTAGTAGGAACCATTGACATTAATGGCGACCTGATCACTGACAAGCAAGAGTTGCGTAATCTGCTCACCATCCAGAACGAAAAATTCATCAACAGAAAGGTATTACGCGACGATGTCCTCAAGATAACCGATTATTATGCCGAGCATGGCTATGCCTTTGCCGATGTCCGGCCCAACATGAACAAATCAAAAACCGGTGCCCGGGTTGATATCTCAATCAATATCGACAAAGGCGAGCTGGTCTATATTGACCGGATTACCATCAGCGGCAACACCCGTACCCGTGACAATGTCATCCGCAGAGAAATTGAGGTCCAGGAAGGTGGAGTTTTTAATTCCAAGGCCCTGCGCGAAAGCAGTGAGCAACTGCAGCGTCTTGAATTCTTTGAAGAAGTAAACATCCACCCTGAGCCATCTCTTGATCCCACCAAGATGACAGTGCTCGTGGATGTGAAGGAAAAAAACACCGGACAGTTCTCAGTAGGGATGGGCTACAGTTCTGTTGACAGCCTGATGTTCATGGCGGAGATTGCCGAAAACAATTTCCTCGGTCGTGGTGACCGGGTATCACTCTCAGGAAATGTCAGTGGTACGAGTACCCAATTTAATCTGAGTTACACCGACCCTCACCTTCGTGATTCAAAACTGTCTTGGGGTGCGGATCTCTACAATATGACCCGCGAATATGATGATTATGACAAGGATTCAACCGGCGGTGCCCTCCGTCTTGGCTATCCTGTCTGGGAAAAATGGAAGGCCTTTGGCGCCTACAGCTATGAGGACACCACGCTTTCCAATGTGTCTGAATTTGCCTCTTCCATTATCCTTCAATCCATGGATATCAATGTCACCAGTGCCGTAAAGTTTGCGTTGGTTCGAGACACCAGGGATAGGATAAGCTCACCCAGCAGGGGATCGCAAAATCAAGTCAGTGTTAAATATGCTGGTGGCCCATTTGCTGGAGATGCCGAGTTCACAAAAGTTGAAGCATCCTCAGGCTGGTTCTTCCCTCTGCCATGGGAGACTGTCTTTCATATGAAAGGTTCTGTCGGCCAGGTTTGGGAAAATGAGACCAACAAACTTCCCGTTTATGAGCGCTTCTATCTGGGCGGCATGAACTCGATTCGCGGATTTGAATATGGCAAGGCCAGCCCCATTGATCCTTTGACAGGTGAACGAATCGGCGGTGACAAGATGTGGTACGGCAATATTGAATATATCTTTCCGCTCATGAAAGAGGCTGGACTCAATGGTGTCGTCTTCTTTGACATCGGTAAGAACATGGCCGAGGATATTGACTGGACCATTGAAGACTACAGCAGCGCCACAGGCTTTGAGGTCCGCTGGATTTCCCCAATGGGGCCATTACGACTAGTTTGGGGATACAATCTGGATCCAAAGAATGATGAAGACACCTCAGTCTGGGATTTCTCCATTGGCGGTGGATTTTAAGCTTCTTCTTTTCTCTTCCCGACAATCATTGATTTGACAGTTCTTTTGCCGGCTGCACCTGTGCAGCCGGCTCTTTTTTTTAGAATCCGTCACGAAATAAACATCACCGTTGACGCAGCAATATTTCAAACTATTTCGTTATGGCTCCTCATACCGGTCACGGCATTTCAATGTTACAGATACTTTGAACAACGGCTTATAGCACCACAAGATGTCAACCCAACTTGCAGATCACCTGAAACTAACCGTAGAGAGCAAAAGCAGGCTCACCGTTTCCGGATTACGCGGCAGCAGCCCTGCCTTGCTAATCAGCATACTCGCCAGCACCGATAACTGCTGTTGTATCGTCGCCGATGAACATCAGGTTGGCGCCCTGGAAGATGACCTGAGACTCTTCAGTAGTGTTCAGATCCTCACCTATCCCGGCTATGAAATTCCTCCCTACACCCCTCTGTCTCCAGATCAACCAACCATCGCAGCCCGTCTCTCAACCCTCTACCAGTTGCTTGATCCAGGAACCCGTTTTGTCCTGATTGTCTCTGCTGAGGCCCTAATGCGGCGGATCATGCCCAAAGAGATACTGACGGGATCTGCAGAACTGATCATGGCAGGTGAAGACTACGCCCAGGACGAACTGATCGCCAACCTGATTCATCTAGGATATGAGCAGGTGTCCCTGGTACAGACAGTGGGAAATTTTTCAGTGCGTGGCGGGATCATTGACATCTACCCTCCTCCTTTTACAATAAAGGCAGATCAGGGATGGCAAAATGTCGCAAGCCTCAATGACGGTGACAGAGCGACCGGTAAAATGCTCCAGGAAGGCCCCATCCGTCTGGATTTTTTTGGCGACACTGTCGAATCCTTGCGGGTCTTTGATCCCGTCACCCAACGTTCTCAACAGGAGCTGCAAGAGGCCATTTTGCTCCCGGTCAGCGATATTCTCTTTCCCCGTACCGCTGATGACGCTGAGAACAAAATTCTGCACGAGCTTGCTGATACTGCAGCAAATCTGCAATGGGACAACGAACAAACGGCTCAACTTAGCGAACAGATTGAACGAAGACATCATTTTTCCGGGATAGAATTTTTCATCCCTATTTTTTACCGGCACTTACAGCAAGCAAGCTCAACAGTTCTGGAGTTTCTCCCCTCTGACACCCGACTCATTTTCATGGATCCTGAAGCAGGTCGAAAGTCAACAGGACTTGTCCACGAACGGATCCTGGCAAACTTTACCAGTGCCCAGCAAAAACACACCCCTGCCTTGTTGCCTGCACAACTCTTCCTGGATCCTGAGCAGCTGGACGAGGCAATGATAGGCTTCGCTCAACTTTTCTGCTCCGACTTCAACAGCAAAGGAGAAGAAATCCTTGCCTTCACTACAACGAACCATCAACTGCTCAAACAGGATATCGGGCTCCAGCGAAAAAAAAGGGGCCTGCTGGCACCACTCAATGACCAGATTCGCAGTTGGCAGGAACAAGATGATCAGGTAATTCTCTGCTGTCGGTCAAGTCGTCACGCCAGAACCCTGGCAGAACTTCTGGAAAAGCACCAGCATAGTATTCATTTTTTACCAGCTCCGCTTACTCCTCTGGAACCTCCCCCTCCCAACCCAGGAAAATCCATTTTTATCTGTGAGCATCCGTTGAATGAAGGGTTCAGCCTGGTTGAACACAAGGTGCACCTGCTCTCTGAAAGTGAATTATTCGGCGAGATGAGAATTGGCGGGAAAGGCAAGAAAAAATCTGCCAGGCAGCAAACAGGCGATCCTGTTCGTTTTGCTGATCTCAAGATGCTGGATGTAGTGGTCCACCGTGACCATGGCCTTGGGATCTACCACGGGCTGGTCACCATGGAGATCCAGGGGATCAAAAACGACTTCATGCTTCTTGAGTATAAAGGTGGCGACCGACTCTATCTACCGGTAGACCGGCTCAACCTGATCAGCCGCTATGAAGGCCTCTCTGATCGTGAGCCCAGGATTGATAAACTTGGCACCCAGTCCTGGCAGAGCGCCAAGTCCAAGGTCAAAGAAGAAGTGTGGAGGGTTGCTCAAGAACTCCTGAAAATCTATGCCCGCCGTGAAATGCGCCAGGGCAGACGCTTCTCCCCGCCCGGTGAACTATATCACGAGCTGGAAGAGTCTTTTCCTTTTGATGAAACTACAGGTCAGGACAAGGCCATTACCGAGACCATTGACGATCTCACCTCGGATCAGCCCATGGACCGACTGGTCTGCGGTGACGTGGGCTACGGCAAGACCGAGGTAGCTGTGCGGGCCGCCTTCAAGGTGGTAGAAGATGGGTGTCAGGTGGCCATCCTGGTGCCGACCACGGTCCTTGCCGAACAGCATGCCAAGACCTTTAAGGAGCGGATGTCAGGCTTTCCCGTGACCATTGACTGCATCAATCGCTTTCGCAGCAGTGCAGACCAGAAGCGGATCATCAGAGATCTGGCCGAGGGCAGGATTGATATCATTATCGGCACCCATCGTCTGCTCTCCAAGGATGTGGTCTATAACAACCTCGGACTGCTCATCGTTGATGAAGAACATCGTTTCGGGGTCAGCCATAAGGAGAAGATCAAACAGATCAAGGCCGAAGTGGATATCCTCACCCTGACCGCCACCCCCATTCCCAGAACTCTGGAGATGTCACTGCTCGGAATCCGTGACCTGTCGGTCATCTCCAGTCCGCCGGAACACCGGCGACCGGTCAAGACCTTTGTTGCCCGCTACGACGAGCTGGTCATCAAAGAAGCTGTGAGCAAAGAGATGCTCCGCCAGGGTCAGGTCTTTTTCGTCCACAACAGGGTAAAATCGATTCACCGCATGGCTGCAACCGTCCAGGAGCTGGTTCCCGAGGCCCGCATCGCTGTAGCCCATGGCCAGATGGTCGGCAAAGATCTTGAGGCGATCATGGTGGACTTTGTGAGTGGCAAGATCGACGTGCTGATCTGCACCACCATCATCGAATCCGGCCTTGATATCCCCTCTGCCAATACGATTATCATCAACCGGGCCGACACTCTTGGTCTGGCAGAGATATACCAGCTGCGCGGTCGGGTCGGCAGATCGAGTACCCAATCCTATGCCTACCTGCTGGTTCCCTCACTGGATGATCTGAGTCGCGACTCCAAAGATCGCCTGAGAGCCCTAATAGACTGCAATGAGCTGGGCGGCGGTTTCAAGCTGGCCATGAGCGACCTGCAGATCCGGGGTGGCGGCAACCTTCTCGGTGTCTCCCAGAGCGGCCATATCGCAGCCATCGGCTATGAACTCTACCTTGAACTGCTGCAAAAAACAGTAGCCGACCTGAAGGCCAGGGCTGTACACTCAGACACGCTGAGCAGTGAGGCGGTTGACGAACTAGACCCCGAAATCAACCTCCAGATCTCGGCCTATATCCCCGAGTCCTACATCCCTGATGTCAGCCAACGCTATATTGCCTACCGCAGGATCTCTTCCCTGGCATATGCCGATGATACCCAGCACGCCGATCTGCAAGATGAGCTGCTTGACCGCTATGGCGTTTTACCTCCTGAAACCAGTAATCTTCTGCAGGTGGTCAGCCTGAAAAAAGAAATGGCCATACTCAAGATAAGTAAACTGGAAAAGGGCAGGGACAACCTGGTCTTCTCCTTTCTCAAGACAACACCCATAGACCCCGTCCTGCTGTTGCAATACCTGCAAACCTGTGGCAATATCCGCAGTAAACATAGAAAGACAGAGCCGCCTAAGCTCACCCCTGATGGCCGACTGATAGTGCCAGTCCCCAGCGTCACATCTCCGGACAGCCTGTTTGCCGCAATCCGCAGCACCTTGGTTGACCTGGGGCGACTCATTCCAGCACCCGAGGAGAACTCCTGATGAACACCATAACCCAGATCCAGCCTGAGTTTTCCTGGTCCGAGATAGACACGGTCCTCCTTGATATGGACGGTACCCTCCTCGACAAATACTTCGATGATTTTTTCTGGGAAGAATATGTCCCCAAAATATTTGCCGAACAGAACCAGATGAGCAGCGAGCAGGCCCGGAAGGAACTGTTGAAAAGATATCAACGGGTTGAGAGTACCCTGCAATGGACTGACCTTGACTACTGGTCGGAACAACTTCAGCTTGATATCCCGGAGCTGAAATGCAAGGTAGATCATCTGATCCAGGTACATCCTTTCGTCATTGACTTCCTGCAATTTATCAAAATAATCGGCAAGAAAGTCCATCTCGTCACCAATGCCCACTCCAAGACCCTCGAGATCAAGATGCGCAAGACCGCGCTCGGTGAATGGTTTGACCGGATTGTCTGTGCGGAAGAGGTGGGAGAGGCAAAAGAACAGCCTGCCTTCTGGGACAAACTGGAAGGAATGTTGAATTATGACCGGAAACGAACTCTGCTGGCCGATGACACCGCCAAAGTCCTGCGCTCTGCAAAAGCTTATGAGATGGGCTTTCTCATTTTTGTGGCCCGACCCAGCTCACGCCTGCCGACACGCTACTCCGAGGAATTTCCCTCCATTGTCACCTTTGATGAACTCATTTTTTAGATGCCGTTAAGGAGTTGAGCAAGTCTTTTTTTGCTCAACTCCTTTTACGGCACCTTATGCCACTACAAAGAAACAGCATCTTTTCCAGCTGTTTCTTTGAGTGGCGCCTGACAGAAACCCACAAGGCCATATCATGAAATAAGTAGGCTTTTTTACTCAACTCCTTAACGGCTGTTTCTTTGCAGGCGTCTGGTAATAATAACCGCCAAAAATAAAACGACATAAAGATTTTGCCTTCTGGGGCACAATGCGGTAAAAAAGTAACTATTCACTTTATTCATCTGTGACAATGAACGATTGCTTTCGTGAAAAAGTGAAAAAATCCTGAGAAGGAGACAAAAAATCTCTACGAATTTTTGTCTCCCTTGAAAAAGATACAGAAAAAACAGAACATAAAAAGAGGTAGACACTTCTATCCAGAACCCATTGCCAACTTCCCGGTGAACGCTAATGACACCTCAATCAACCAGATTTCTGTCCGGAGTTTTCTGTTTTCTCCTACCCTTATCTCTTACGGGCTGCTTCTCCAAAACAACATCCTATCCGGGCCTCCATTTTCCACCGACACAGAGTGTTGAGGTCAGTTTTCAGGAAAATGCGGTGCCAAAATCCTGTCAGGGATTCGCCCACCTCATTGCATCCACTGCGGCACCAATATCCGGCAAGGAGATTCAGGCAGCTATCATCAAAGAGGCGAGGGAAAAAGGAGCGAACCACGTGCTGATTGGCATGGCACGCGAAGAAGTCGGCAACAAACAGGACGTATTCCGCTTTGACTACTTTGGCCCCGAATATCCCTACCCGTATCCTCAGGGATGGATGGGCTGGAAATTTGGCATTCAGGAATGGGAAAAAGCCGGTCCCCTGATCGGTTTCGGTCTCAATAACTGGGATGATCAGGAGAGCCGCTATGATTTCAGCCTCATGATCCAGACAGTTTTCCTGCGGTGCCAGTAAAAAAATCAGGGGCAAGGGAATAGAACAAACAAAGTTCTTCCATTCCCACTCCCCGACCTTTTTCTACCACACCGCCCGTAAGCCCTTGTTCTTCCTGAGATGATCAATACGACGTTCAAGCTCCACCCGCCACTCAGCATGAATTCTCGCAGCAGAAGGGGCAATGAGCTCAGGCAAGCCATAAACAATACGATCTGAGGCCCGACTGGCCTCAATCACCGCCTCAATGGAACGGGCACCGAACTTGTATTGACCGAGCAGCAAACGGAGCAGCAGACCGGAGGTCTTACGCGCTGCCTTCTTCCAATGGGTATCCATCTGATGGGCAATAATAAAGGCCCGCTTGAGCAATACCCGCCGCAACTCGTCCAACTCATCGGCACTGGCTGAATCCCGCAGCAGGTTATCAGATATCTCAATCCCGTCGATATCAAGCACTACCCGCAAACGACTCATGAAATCAGGAATCTTCAGGGTCTTCATCTTTTCAAGCATCTCCGGCTGATCCGCATCGAGCAGTTTTTCCATCCCTTCCCAACTGGCCTTCACCCCCCCCGCAAATACAAAGATAGCTCGGCCGATATAATGGGGAATCCCGTTGACATAGGTCACGCCATCCTGCATGGAAGGCAGGAAATAACGGAGATAGCCAAATTCATTGCCTTCATAGCGGCAATCAAATTCATCCCAGAAGACAATAGGCACCTTGCCCCTGGCTACTGCCGCCCGCACCGGTTCTATGGCCGAATTAATCTCATCGGGTGAAGAAAACTGGGTCATATTAAATTCAAACAGATCAAAGGGGTTCCCTTGAAATTTTTTAGCAATAACCTGAGCCACCTGCCTGACGGCAAAGGATTTTCCTGATCCAGGAGGCCCAAAGACACCGATACAGAGAGGCCGTTGTACACTCTCTTTGGAAACATAGGAATCCATAACATTCTGCAGGGTGATAACCGGATCAATCTCCGCCGGATCTGTGGTACGCAGATGGCCGACATTGAAAATCGGCAGGTTATGAAATCCAGTCTTCCGATTCACCTCTTCTTTGAGATCATGGAGCACAGAAACGATTTCATCCAGATAGCCATGTGCACCGGCAAGGGGTGTATGCTGGGCCATAGGAGATTTTTTACCCAGATAGAAAAATTTACGAAGGGCCGCTTTTTTCTGAGCAGACCAGATCTGGCTGGAGACCAGATCAAGCACGGTCTCAAAATCTGTTGAGAGGGCAGGAAGCTCAAAAAAAGAGGGATCCGGCCCGTTATCAACATAGGAACAGGCGTAACCGCCGGGATAACTCTTGACAAAATCGAGGTTAGGAAATTCCAGAGTATCCTTGAAATAATAGCCACGTTGATACAGACTGTCCCAGTTATGCATCACCCGCTGCGAAAAATCATAAAAGTAATTACGGCTGAAGCCAAAACTCCCAAAGCGGAGGGCATCCATGGCAAGCATAGCAATAATCAAGGTATCATAACAAGGAACTGATCCCCGTTGCCGCGGCGAACTCTTCTCGGGCAGACACCCTTTACGGTGACGAAAGAAAATGGAATCCGGGCCAATATAAAGGATACCGTGGGGAAACATCTCCACGATAATATGACAACGAAACTTTCTGGACACACCATCCCAGAGCCCCACCTCCTCAGTACGTAAAGCCCGAATACACATGGCAACGATGGTCTCCCAGTTGACTGAGCAGTCCATCTCCATGCGGGTCGTCTCAAGATCTGCCAGCCGACAGAACAGGGTTATCCTTTCCCCACACATCTCTGCCCACCTCCGCCAGTGCGCCACACTGATGCCCATAGCAATCACCCAGGCATGTGGGTTGCGGGCAAAATCTTCCTGGGTCAGATGAGGAGGACAGCCGGAATCGTCGATCACCACCAGTCCGTTATTATTGCTGAAAATCTCTCGGTTGCTATCGTCAATTCGAAACGGCTCCGCACTCTTGGCCCGAGCTCCTGCCGGCAGATACTGATTGACCATAAACCAGCCATGATCCTCACGCTCCATTTCCGCGCCGCTCTGTTTACGGAATATCTGGAAGATATCCTTCTGCTCCCCGTAGGAGACCGAATGGATTCGAGGATTCAGATCAGACTCGGCGATATAGGCGGCAAGCCAGGTCAGACACTGTTCCAGACGGCCATACTCAATAGAGACATCGCCTGCCATCAGCTCAATATGATCACCAGGATTATACCCATAGGCAGGCAGACTTCCCTCTTCCATAAGACTGACCTGTTTGATGGGAAGATTGCGGATCTTGACATTGGAACCGAGCAGGGTGATTTTTTGTGATTGTCCGTCCATAATAACCTCAATGAGTCTTTCCATTCATCAACGTACCATTAAACGAAAAAGGAAGGGCAAGGCCTTCCTTTTTCGTTGTTCATCAACCTTTATTCTACAACAGCCCGGCCTTATCCAGGACTACAACCGCCCCTTTATAGGAAACAAAAATCAGAGCGATCCACGAAAAAATAAGTACATACGTCATTACACTACCTCCTCAAAACCATTTTCTTCTAGGCCGCTGTAAAAAATTAACATGGCCATGTTATTTCGTAACGGCTCCTAAAAATCAGGAACAACAAATCTACTCGGGATCTCTGTTATCTGACTAGTACGCCTCGTGATCAACCACTTCATGGGCGGCCAGTTTCTGAGAATCCATCTGCCTCCAGACATAGGCCACATAGGCCAGAACAAAAGGAATTCCCAGGGCAACATAGGTCATAACCATCAAGGTATAGGGACTTGATGAGGCATTAAAAATAGTCAGACTGGACTGAAGATCCACCTTCGAAGGGTAAAAGGCCGTATTGTTAAATCCGGCAGTGAAAAAGACCGCCAAACCAACAAGCACGGTACCCAATCCGGCAAACCATATCCCTTTGTCATTTCCCTTAAAGGCAGTGGCCAGCACAGCAAGAATCACCAGCACCAGACCTACAAGTAGAAGGCCAAGAACCAGTGGCATTGCCAGCAGATTTAAGAGATATTTACTGGCAACCATCGAGACAACACCAGCTTCATCAACGCCAAATCCCTGCATTAACAGCAGTGACACCAGCACATAGAGGAGGAAGGGAAGGGCACAGAGGAAGTTAATCCACACCGCCTTACGAAGTCGTTCTTTAAAGGCATCCATGGCTGAAAAATTAATATTATTCAGCAGATACATGGCTCCCAACACCCTGGCATTAAAGACCAGGAAGAGCCCGAGGGAAAGGTTAAAGAGCGAGAATGCCGCCTCAAGTCCACGCAGAGGATGGGTCCAGCTTACCTGATTATAGACATTCAGGGTAAAGTTGGAACCGGTAAAAAAGGTCCCGACTGCAGCGCCGATCAACAACACGCCCACAGTGCCGTTAATAAGCAGAAAAAATTCATAGACCTTGGCACCAAAAAAGTTATTGGGTTTTTTCCGGTATTCGTAACTGACAGCCTGGATGATAAAGGTGAAGAGGATCAGCATCCACACCCAGTAAGCTCCACCGAAACTGGTGGCATAGAACTTAGGGAACGCGGCAAAGAGTGCGCCGCCAAAAAGAACCAGGGTGGTAAAGGTTATTTCCCATTTACGTCCCAGCGAGTTCATGACCAGGGCGCTCTCCACATCATTTTTGGCCACCTGCCAGAGCAGTGTATTGCCGCCCTGGACAAAAGTCAGGAACAAAAAAAGTGAACCGACAACGCTGCAGAGGATCCACCATATCTGTTGTAAGGTTCCGTAATCAAGATTTGCTATCATTTTAAAGGCCCTCCGGTCCGATGGAAATCTGCTTCAACATAATTTTTATCTCAGCAATAAGCAGCAGGGTAAAAAGCCCCAAAAACATGAAAAATGTCGCCTGCACATGCCCAACAGCCAGATTGGTGGTGGCCATTTTTACCGGCAGCAAACCCTGAATGGCCCAAGGTTGACGGCCAACTTCGGCCACAATCCAGCCAGTCTGCTGGGCCACCAGACCAAGAAAATAAGAAAGAACACCAAGGGGCAGCAGCCATCGCGTCTCTGTAATCTTCCCTTTGACCGTATAAAAGAGAAATGCGAGAAACAGAACAGGAAAGAGAGAGCCCAGGATCACCATAATATGGAAGGAATAAAAGAGCGTACTCACCGGCGGAACCGCCTCTTCCGGGGTGTCCAGATAACCATAGCCCAGAAACTCTTTATTGGCAGTAAACCGGGTCAGCGCCTCACTTGCCGCGCCCTCATTCTTTTCCTGCCTGGCCTGTTTAAAGGCGGCAAGATCAGCTACGGCCAACTGTCCCAGTTTCATCTTCTCGGCCACTCCCATCACCTTCTGCTCACTATTCCCATAGACCAGGTCATCAATCCCCGGCACAAATGAGCCAAGTGTGCGATTGGCCAGCAGTGAAAGAAGGCCCGGAATTTTTACCTCAAAGAGAAAGGGCTTCTGGGAGTCCCCAGGTTTCTTGGAACTATTGATAATCCCTGCGGCGACAAGACCTGCGCCCTCTTCACCTTTATACAAGCCTTCAAAGGCTGCCAGTTTCATGGGCTGTTTCTGCGCATCCTCAAAGGCCGCCTCATCACCGGTAAATCCGACATACGCTGAGGCCAGCAGACCAAAAACCGAGGCCACGATGATGGATTTCTTGGCCATCTCCACATGTCTCCCTTTAATCAGATACCAGGAAGAAATAGTTACCACAAACAGGGAACCCAGAAGAAAACCGGAACTGGTCGCATGGGTAAATTTGGACATGGCCACCGGGGAAAAGAGCACTGCCCAGAAATTCTCCATCTCAAAACGGGCCGTCTCCGGGTTGAAGGCCATGCCAACAGGATTCTGCATCCAGGCATTGGCCACCAGAATCCACAGGGCCGACAAATTGGAACCGACAGCCACCATCCAAGTAGAAAAGAGATGGAAGCCCTTGGATACCCGGTTCCAGCCGAAAAACATGACTGCGAAAAAGGTCGCCTCGAGGAAGAAGGCAAAGATTCCTTCAACGGCCAAAGGCGCCCCGAAAATATCGCCTACCATCCAGGAATAGTTTGACCAGTTTGTACCGAACTGAAACTCAAGAATAATGCCGGTGGCCACCCCAATGGCAAAGTTGATGCCAAACAGAGTCATCCAGAATTTGGTAAGCGACTTCCATTTCTCATCACCGGTACGAACATAAATGGACTCAAACATGGCGCACAAAACAGATAAGCCCAGCGTCAGGGGCACAAAAATCCAGTGATACATGGCCGTTAAGGCAAACTGCGCCCTAGACCAGTTCACCAAACTCAGATCTACATCAACCATTGACTATTCCTCCTTTCTATTAATTATTTTGGACCACCGGCCTGGAAAGCTGCTCCAGGACATGATCGGCCCGTTGTTCATCAGTTTGAAAATTCGTTTTAAGATAATTGGGGAAGAAAAATAACTTCAGGACAGCAAACATAATAATGAGCTTGATCAGGATAATCTTCCACAGGGTTTTCCCCACAGTCATGGCCCTGAATCCGTTCCGATAAAAGGTATAAACCCTTGTCAATGGCTGCGACATAATGCCTCCTCCCCAACAACGTAAACGTACGTTCATCAGTCGAAAAAAAAATGACTTCAGATCTTTTTATTATGCACAGAAAAAACAGGAAGACAAGACTCATCCCTACATAACTCAGCAAAGGTAATGCCGGCAAGATGCTGCCGCAATTGAGAGCTGGCATCTTCCCAGACCTTATGTACCCGGCATCGGGCACTGGCCGCGCAGGTCGCGGGTCTGCCGACGCAATCATTCAATTGAATCTTGCCAATCATCACCTCAACTACCTCAAGGAGGGTAATCTGCGCAGGATCCTTCATCAGGACATAGCCACCTTTCGGCCCCTGTCGGATCTCGATCAGATGAGCACGAGCCAGATCCTGAGCAATCTTGGCCAGAAAAGGACTAGGGATATCCGTCTGGACGGCTATCTCTTGCTTGACCACCAGAACACCCTTCCCCTTAAATGCCAGATAAACCATACACCTGATGGCATATTCACCTGCTCGTGTTAATCTCATACCAACCAACCCCCTTTCAAACACGACTAATGAGACTTTAATAATCCTATAAAAAACTTATTCAATCAAGTCAACAAGAATCTTTCTCAGTTCTCTTTGTTTTTTGCTTTTTTTCCCCATATCTCCTATAACAGATAGCAGGAGAGATGATCCATTTCCAGCAAAAAACCATGGAGGAACCATGATTCCGACCCACCTTATCCCAACCCCAGACCCCTTACAAGTCCCTTGGGGTTGGTTTCAGATCCTGCTTTCAACCACCTTTCTCCTCCACCTGCTGGTAATGAATATCATGCTGGGATGGGCTATCATCGCCTTTTGCAATCATGCATTTAGGGATACAATAGCGGATGACAACCAACTGATCTCCAAAAATCTCCCCTTTACGATTGCCTTTACCATCAACTTCGGCGTTGCCCCCCTGCTTTTTCTTCAGGTTCTCTATGGCCACTTCATGTACACGAGCTCAGTGCTCATGGCCGTGTTCTGGCTCTCCATCGTGGCCATTCTTCTTCTTGCTTACTATGCGACCTATCTCTATAATTTGCAATTCTCCAAAATGTCCGGGCTGCACACCTTGCTCAGCGGAATTATTGCTCTCTTCCTGCTGGCAATTGCCTTTCTCTTCACCAATAACATGAGCCTGATGGTCAGCCCTGAGAGCTGGGTCCACTATTTTGATCATCCAGATGGGATGCTGCTGAACTTTGAAGATTCAACTCTGATGCCCCGCTATCTGCACTCAGTCTTAGCCTCGGTGGCCGTGGGCGGACTAGCCCTTGGTCTCTACTATGACTGGCAACGGCGACGCGGTGACACTACAGCGGCTGACCGTATTCCCTCGGCCATGAACTGGTTTTCCTATGCCACCATCGCCAATTTTGGCTTCGGTACCTGGTACTTCGGCAGCCTACCGGCATCCATACGTACCGTAACAGGAGTTACCGGCGCATTTTTACTCTGCTTTCTGCTGGCAGGCATTACTGCTGCCATCCTTTCTCTGATCTATGGCCTGCAACATCGCGTACGCCATGCTGCAGGCGCCGTCCTTGGGGCCATTATCTGCATGGTTACAGTTCGGGAACTTGTGCGCAGGCAGACCCTGGCTCCCTGGTTTTCCACTTCTGATCTTGAAGTTGTCCCCCAATATTCACCCATGATTCTGTTTCTGCTGCTCTTTGCTGGCGGGCTCTATCTAGTCTGGTGGATGATCAAGCTTGTCCTGCCTGCGAAGAAGGAGGTCCAATCATGAACTATCCTGCCTGGCAGCTGGACGCCTTTGGCGGCGGATTTTTTATCGCCCTCATCGCCATTGTCCACGTCTATGTCTCCCATTTTGCCGTCGGTGGCGGGCTGTTCCTGGTCCTGACCGAGATGAAAGGGCTGCGCGAAGGCTCATCCGAGATCATTGCCTACACCCGCAGACACACCAGGTTTTTCCTGTTGCTGACCATGGTCCTCGGTGCCACAACCGGCGTTGGTATCTGGTTTACCATTGCCCTGCTCAATCCAGCCGCCACATCCTTCCTGATCCATCTCTTTGTCTTTGCCTGGGCCATTGAGTGGGTCTTTTTTCTGGCCGAGATTGTCTCCCTGCTTTTCTATTACTACACCTTTGACCGGCTGGAACCGAGAAAACACCTGATCCTGGGCTGGATTTATTTTGGCTGCGCCTGGCTCTCCCTCTTTTTTATCAACGGCATCATTGACTTCATGCTCACCCCGGGTGCCTGGCTGGCTGACAACAATTTCTGGTCGGGATTTTTCAACCCCACCTTCTGGCCTGCCCTCTTCTTCCGTACCTTCATGGCCTTGATGCTTGCCGGACTTTTTGGTTTCCTGACCAGTGTGAATATCAAAGAGGCTGGACTGCGCCACACCATGGTCCGTTACTGCGGGATGTGGCTCCTGCCTCCTCTGATCCTGCTTCTGGGATCAGCCCTGTGGTACAAGATTGCGCTGCCACTCCCGCAACAGGAGATGATTTTCAGCAGAGCACCAGAGATGAAACCCTTCCTGACCCTCTTCATCTGGCTCTCCCCGCTGATCTTTGCCGGCGGCCTGACCATGGCCATCCTTCGACCACAAGCCGTGCGCAGACCACTGGCCTGGTTGCTCCTGCTCCTTGGCTTCCTCTATCTGGGCAGTTTCGAATTTATTCGCGAAGGCGGACGCAGACCTTATATCATTCACGATTACATGTATTCCACATCCATCAAAAAGGCAGACATGGGGCAGATCCAGAAAACAGGTGTCCTCGCCTCCGCTCGCTGGGTAAAAAATAAAACCATAACAGCTGAAAACCGGATGGATGCCGGTAAGGAGCTCTTCACTCTGCTTTGCATGCCCTGCCACTCAGCCGGTGGCCCCTTAAACGATATTCTGCCCCTGGCCAGACGTTTTTCTCCTGCCGGCATGCGCTCCTTTCTGGCAACAATGGGCACAGCCAATCCTTACATGCCGCCCTTTGCCGGAAACGAGGAAGAACAGAGTGTGCTTGCCGATTATCTCACTACCCGTCTTGTTCCCGGAATAGTGAACAAAGTTGTGAAAATCAACAAAGAAAGTATCAAACCAGCTCCCTTTGACAAAGAAACTGGAGAATACCTGATCCTCGCCAGCAGTGACAAGGGCATGATTCTCTCTTCCGAACCGGAGCTGTCCGGGATTGATTTCTCCTTTGCGCCACCAACCCTGCAGGCCCAGGTCATCCTGCGGGGAGAAGCCCCCAGCGTCCTGACCGACGATATCCAGGTGAGCTACCGGATTGACACCGATCAAGGACCTCTTCTCGGCAATATGATTGCTGCAGAAGGCACATTTGCAGCAACTCTGGCAAAGATCCCTCCCATCGCCAAAGACTTCCGCCCCTACCTCCTGGCCGAGATCGAGGCGGTTAAGGGGGGCAAGGTGATTGCCGCCACCCGTCTGAAAATTGGTCTCTCAAACGAGATCGGCTGCCGAAACTGTCATGGTGGACCATGGCGACAACAGGGCCGCACCGGTCTCTCCCGGCAGACTGCCGCAGATATCCTGGCCATTCACGACAAACGCAGCAGCACGAAGCTCAGCCAGGACTTTCATTCCGGCAAGATCGTGGTCTGCGCAGACTGTCATGCCGACAGCAGCCGAGGGGCCGCCGGCCAACCCGGGCCACTCAATCTCTCAGCAGCCATACATGGTTTTCATGCCGCCTATCTTTATAAAGAGAACAACAGTTGCACCTTCTGTCACGCCAATAGTGCTCAAGGGGCCACCGGCAACATGGAGGATCTTCACAGCACCATTGGCCTTGAATGCGCAAACTGCCACGGTTCTCTCACTGATCACGCCATGAGCCTGCTCATCGAAGAACAACAGGCACAAAAGCCAGGAAGCGCCAAGCTTGTGGCCTTGCTTGCTGACAAGGGAGAAATGGCGCAAGAAAAAATCCAAGGCCGGATGCCGTGGAGCATGGAGCCCGACTGCCTTACCTGCCATGTGGGATTTCAACCTCCTGACTCCAGCACCGCCTTTAATACCTGGAGCGCGGACAAGAAGGGATTGTTTGTTCACCGGCATGGAGAGGAAGGTGCTCTGCTCTGCACCTCTTGTCATGGTTCACAGCACTCCCTCTACCCGGCGGACAATGCGTACAGTAAAGAGGTAGGAAATCTGCAACCGCTCCAATACCAGAACAACCCCTACCCCCTCGGGGCCGACCGGGGCTGCGCCGTTTGCCATACTGTGGAGATGGAAGAAGAACTGCACCATCCAGGATCACTGGGGACCTTTCGTAACAGAGTGGAATAAAAGAAGTGAAAGGGATGGATTTATTGTTCATTATCAACCTGACAAAGAAGGAGGCGACGCCATGCTTGTTCGATACTTGATGCCGGCACTGCTGTTCATGCTCATCTGTTCTTCGCCCCTGCACGCCGCCCAGAAACCGGCCGCTAACGAAGCCCTGGCCGAGTTGGAAACGGCTAAAGTCATTTTCGATGTCCGATTGGCTGATCTTGACTCGCTGATATTCAATCTGAAACTCTTGGATGAGACCTGGAAGGGAATCGCCGCACAAAACGTGAAACCGGAGATGATTGTTGCTTTCCGTGGCCCAACGGTCAAACTTTTAACGTCCGCCGAACTCGATGAAGAAGCACTCTATCTGTTCAAGTTGTTAAAAAAGAAAGGTGTGCGATTTGAAGCATGTGGTGTGGCCATGCGGATATTCAAGGTCAGCCCGGCAGGACTTATCCCCGAGGTCAAACCGGTGGCCAATGTCTTTCATTCGTTAATTGGCTACCAGAACAAGAACTACGCATTGATCGTCATCAACTGAGGCCAACAAAAACAGAGAGCGGCTTTCTACCATGGTGATTGGCAAAAAAGCCACTCTCGACCTCACTCTCTCAGAACCATAGTCCTGCTGTTTAGTCCTTGGGCGGCATTTTGACTACGGTGAACCAGAAATCTTCCAACGACCGTACAACCTTCAGGAACGCCTCAAAACCTACCGGTTTTGCGATATAGCAACTTGCACCCAGATCGTAACATTTGAGGATATCGATGTCTGCTTCCGAGGTAGTGAGCACGATCACCGGAATACGTCTCAACCGTGCATCGGCCTTGATCTCTTTCAGGGTCTCTCTGCCGTCCATACGCGGCAAGTTGAGATCAAGCAGAATGATATCAGGCCGAACGGCATCACCATACGGCTCCTCGTTTCTCAAATAGCGTAAGGCTTTGATCCCATCATCAACGGTGTGCAGATTGACGAAAAGCTTTCCTGCAGCGAGTCCTTCACGGGTTAACTCAACATCACCAGGATCATCTTCCACCAGCAGTATGTCTATTATTTTTTGTCCATTCATAGTTCATTTGCCTTTGGTCAAAGTATTATTTAAAGGAGATTCATTGGACTAGAGCGATTCAACACGGTTCCTGCCATTTTTCTTTGCCAGATAGAGAGCTTCATCTGTCCGGGTAATAAATGATTGCAGAGTGTCATCGGATTTATACTGGGTCACGCCAAAGCTGGCAGTAACATGCAGGCCATTGCCGAAGTCATGAGCTGCGCATAAAGAGCGCAACTTTTCAGCCAAGGCAGCAGCCTGGCTTTGCACACTTTTGGGAGTAAGCACCATGAATTCCTCCCCGCCCCAGCGGGCAAAGACATCATGCGCCCTAATATTGTCGGATACAAGTTGAGCCACCTCTTTGAGAACATGATCACCTATGGCATGGCCCCAGGTGTCATTGATCTTTTTAAAGTGATCCAGATCAAACATGATGATGGATAAATCAGTGGTATATCTTCTGGCACGCTGTAGTTCAGCCTCCAGCAGTTCATTGAACATCATCCGGTTATAAATACCGGTCAGATAGTCAATACGGGCCTCGCGTTCAAAGAGGTCCCTGGTCTGTTTCAGGGCTACCTCCAGTTTTTTGCGTTCAACGGCATAAAACATGGCACGCTTCAGAAGCCTAGCGTCAATATCTCCCTTCAGCAGATAATCCTGAGCCCCTAACTTAACCGCTTCAGTACCAAAGGATCCATCAGAGAGCCCGGTCAGAACAATGATCGGCGTGGTGGGCACAGCTTCCAACAAGCGGGTCACGGTTGGAAGTCCGCTGCTGTCCGGCAGATTCATATCCAAAAAAATAACATCACACTGATTCTGTTGCAGATAGCTTATCCCTTCAGAAAGTCGTTCGACAGTGACCAGGCGGGCCTTGCATCCCTCTTGCTCCAGCATCTCTTGAAGCAGCAACACATCGCCGGGATCGTCTTCAATCAAAAGGACAGTATGCAGAAATTTATCGCTCATATCATGCTTTCTCCTAACTATTCGGTATTATGGGCAGGGTGAAAAAGAAGGTCGAACCGCTTCCTTCCGTGGACTCTACCCAGATTTTCCCGCCGTGACGTTCAACGATCTTCTGGCAGATCGCCAGGCCGATACCGGTGCCGGGATACTCGGCCCGGGTATGCAAACGCTGAAAAATGGCAAAAATCCGTTGGTAGAATTCCGGGGCGATACCAATGCCGTTATCGCTAACAGTGAAAAACCATTCATTGCCCTGACAGGTTGCATTGATGGTTATCCGGGGAGGTTCCGCTCCATGGTATCTGATGGCGTTAGCAATCAGGTTCTGGAACAACTGCCCAAGCTGGGTCTGGTCAGCCTCAATGACCGGCAGGGGGCCACAGACGATTTCAGCGCTGTTTTCCTTGATGGTAAGCTCCATGTCCTGGAGCACCTTGAATACCACCTTTGAGCAATCTGTCTCCGCAAGCTCCTTGGTGTTGTGGATGACCCGGGAATAGCTCAGCATGTCATTGATCAGAGTGCGCATTCGCGTGGCACCGTCAATAATATAGGCCATGTAGGATTCGCCTTTTTCATCAAAGCTTCCCTTGTAACGGCTTGCCAGCAATTCTGTGAAACCGGCAATCTTGCGCAGTGGTTCCTGCAGATCATGCGAGGCAATATAGGCAAACTGTTCCAGCTCGCGATTGGAACGGGCCAGGTTGATCTCTATCTCCTTGATGGCGGTGATATCCCGGATCGTCTCAATGGCGCCGATTCTCTTGCCGTCACTGTCATACAAGGGGGATCCAACGGCCCAGACATGGGCGCCTTTGCCGTTAGAAAGCGCAGGGCAGAAGGCCTCAGCATAGAGACGCTCTCCCTGGCGGGTAATATGCTGATATTTGCCTTCGAGGTCACCATCATCGGCATCAAGAAGGTCAATTAACAGATTCCGGCGTTCTCCATAGAACGGGATGGAGTAGGCATTATCACCCTGTCCCAGCATCTCCTGCTGAGAGACGCCGCTCATCTCCTCCATCGCCCTGTTCCAGGCGACAACTTTCTTTTCCTGATCCACAACAAAGGTTGGGTCGGGTAAAAAATCAAAGATGTCGGCCAGACGCTGACGGGATTCACGCAGCGTGGCCTCCATTTCCTTGCGTTTGGAGATATCACGGGAGGAGGCGTAGATATACCATTTTCCATCCAACTGGACGCCGCTGGCACTGATCTCAACATCGAAGATGCGTCCGTCACGACGGCGATGTCTGGACTCGAAAATGGCCGGGGCGTGAATCAATTCATGAATCTTTGCCGTCAGTTCCTCCCCTGGGATAGTGGCATCCCATTCAGCGACATTAAGCTGCAGATTCTCTGCAGGGTCATACCCCAGCATCTGGCGGAAAGAACCATTCGACTCCACCAGATTACCTTCCTCATCAAGGATATGGATACCGTCACGGGACACTGACTGCAGTGTTTGATAGCGGACACCGAGCTTGTGCCGCTCTTCTTCACCCCGCTTGCGTTCCGTAATCTCCCAGGCAACATCTGCCAGATAGGAGACCAATTCGACATCTTGCTCGGTGTAGTCGGCAGGTTTGTTACCGATGCCCAGGATTGCCACCACCTGCTCACCACGGAAGATAGGCACGACCATTTCCCGGATCAGCGGCGCATGCCCCTCCGGCAGCCCTTTTTTGTTGGGCAGTTCGGCGTAATTGTTGTGGAGAATCGGTTGCCGCTGGCGTATACAATCTGCCCAGACACCGGCTTCTTTAATCGGATAATGGAGTCCGCCCCCCTCGGCGGTGCAATATTCCTTGAGCGTACGGGTCGACCAGGCTTGCAGGGAGAGGGTCTGCTGATCGGCCTCGACAAAATGATAAAAACCAATCGGGCTCTTACTTTGCCTGCACACTTCGTCCAATGTCTGCTGGAGCAGGTCTTGCATGTCATGCGTTGCCGCGTACTCCAACAGGCCCAGCCGCATATTTACCAAATCCTGACTTTGTTGGGCCTGCTGTTCCAGCTGCCTCTGCCGTCGTTGGAGAAATTTCAGACCCAGCGTTGAGATAAAGCAGAGCAGGAAGAAGAAGAGTGCAGTGCCTGGAAGTTGCTGCTGCCAAGGAGCATAAATGGCATCAAGCCTGCGACTGACAAAGACATAGAGCGGTTTATTCATTTTAAGGACGTCCGGCCTGACGGTCTGGATTGCCACCATGGTATCTTCGCCGCTTGACACGGATTTTCCGATATAGATGTTCTCCACTTTGCTACTGGCCTTGTGACGGGAAAAAAATGAATCTTCCTCATCCTGTTTTTTCCCCACCAATTCCGGCCGCTCCGGCACCACCATGAAACGCAGGCCATCACCATGGGTGATGGTGCAGACCAGATCCGACGCATACCGTACCGATGAAAGCAGAACGCTCAGATAGCTCGGATCAAGGGCGGCAACGACCACGCCACCAAAGCTGCCATCAGGTGCCGGGATAATCCTGCTGAGATTCAGAATGATCGGCCCGAGGATCGACTTGAAAGGCGGAGAGACATAGAGTGCCGCCATCTCAGCCTGCTCGCGCGGCACCTGGTAATAGTTGCGGCTGCTGAAATCTTTGCCGATGAACTCTTCACGGCTCGAAGCAAGAACTATCCCTTTTTCATCAAGGGTCAACAGGGTACGAATACCAGGCATGGCATTGGTCAGCGCCTTAAGGCGACGGATAACCCCCGTGCTGTTTTTAGTGGCGGTGAAATTGGGCAGATCGCTCACCAGGCCTTGCAGAACAAGATCAGCCGATTCCAGCGAGCGATTCATATTGCTGCTGATGACACGGGATTGGGTCAGCAGTTGCTGTTGTTCCTGGATGGTAATATCACGATGGGTGGCGACGCTATGGTAAACAATAACGCTGGCAATAATTGCCAGGGCCAGGATCAGGATACGCCATTGGATAGCTCTATTCTTCCGCCCACTGTTTAAAAGTACTTCAGGCTCTTTGGTCATCTACAATGCTCCAGGCTGGAAGGAGTGGTCCGGGAAAGAAAAAGGGCGTTCTTGGACAAAAAAACATCCTTACCAGTTTTCAGAGTTTTATCAAGAAACATCTTTTGCTCTTAGCCGGGCCTATCAGAAAAATTCTGGCCGCAATTCGTCGGCAACCAGGAAACCATCCAGCTCTTCCTGGTCATAAAAGGCCCGCTCAAAGAAAAGCCCCTGGGCCGGTGCGGTATGCTGTTTCAGGTCCACCGGTCCCTCCAGAAAACGCTGCACATCCGCCACTGCCAGTTTCCCCTTGCCCACTGCAACCAGCACCCCGACAATCCGGCGCACCATCTTCCACAGAAAATGCGACCCCACAATCCGGAAAAAGATCAGATCCCCGGTTACCACAACCTGACATTGATTGACCATGACCATAGGAGATTTTTTCTTCACCACCTGCCGATCGGTGAATGAGGTAAAATCATGCATCCCCACCAGTGCTGCAGCCGCCTCCTGCATCCGTTCCCCGTCCAGCAGATCGTCAACCTGCCAGACATGGCCCCGCCCCAGGGCCGTCTTACGTCTGGCGATCTGATAGCAATAACTCCGGCCAATACAGTTATGGCGAGCGTGAAAACGAGCCCCGGCCCGCTTGCATTCAAGGATGGAGATATCCCCAGGCAATGATGCATTCAACCGCTCCCTGATCTCCTGGGGACTCAAATCAGTCCTGGCCTCAAGATGGGCCACAAAATGCAGTCCATGCACTCCGGCATCGGTACGGCCGCTGCCCTGCACGTCCACCTGGGCTCCAAAGAGTTCTGCCGCTGCCGCGAGCAGAGTGCCTTGAATGGTTCTGGCGTCATCCTGCTGCTGCCATCCGCTGTAGCGGCGGCCGTCAAACTCCAGGGTCAGTTTAAATCGTTTTGCATGGTCGTTCATATTAGGTTACTCCTTAATTTTGTTCACCGTTTAAGTGTGCAGCAATGTTCGTTCACCATTGGCATGGCGCAGACGATGGGCCAGGGTACGGGAGATTGCCGAGATCAATACCAACGCCAGCCGTTTATGCTCCTCGGCCAGTTGATTAAAATTTTCCAGGGTCAGCATATAGAGATCAGTATCGGTATGAGCGATGGCATTATCACTGCGGGGACGGCCATCGAGAAAGGCCAGGCCGCCGAAAAAATCGCCACGGCCAATGGTTGCCACATGATGCAATTGCCTGCTGCCACCGATGGGCGCAGTAATTCTGATTTCACCGCGCCGAATCAGATAAATAGCATGCCCCTGGTCTCCTATGGAGTAAATGGTTTCTCCTGACTTGCAAGATCGCTGTTCCAGGCGTTCCTCAAGATCGGCCAAGGTTTCGTCCTTGCGCCCATGAAAGAGTTCCATCTCCTGTAATCGTAAAAGCACCTCCTCATCCACAAGCGCCTTAACCTCCCCGATAAGACGTTCCTCCACCCATTCAATGGCGGACTCCAGAATCGGAAATATATGCACAGTATCTCCACTTTCACCCGTCAGACCAGTCTGCTCAAAAAATTCCCGTAGATTATGGCCATTGGGGAGCTGCTCATGCACATTGCTGAGCAGCAGAAAAGCGCCGCGTTCCGCGAGCATGTCCCGCACCTGAATTAGCATGTGGACCGCCGTAATATCCACCGACTGAACCAAACGCAGATCAAGGATGACATAATCCCGACTCTTGACCTCCGGTTCCAGAGTAGAATAGAGCTCGTAGGTAGTGCCGAAAAAAAGACTGCCCTGCAATTCAAAGATAACAGCCTTTTCACCCTTCTGCTCGATCATGCGTCTCTCGGCCTCCGAACGGGCCCAGGTGGATGAGCGCTGATGGACAAAAGACTTATGCCGGACCACCGAGCCCCCAACCTGCTCACGGACAAAAAGAAGGATAGACATGGCGACTCCGGAGGCGGAGGCGGCAATCAGACCCACTGTCAGGGCAATGGTGACCACCGCCAGCACCACCGCAAAATCCAGCACCGTCCCCCGCGATTCAAGGAAGCGCAGGGGTTCTGTATCAATCATCCGCAGACCGATAACGATCAGGATACCAGCCAGGGTGGCAAGGGGAATCCAGGCAATAACCGTACTCAATGCCAGCGCCGCCACCAGTACGAAAACCCCTTCCATGATGCCGGAGACACGTGTCTGTGCGCCGCTGTTGAGGTTTACCATGGATGGTCCCATGGTGCCGGAACCGGGAAGACCACCAATCATCGACGAGGTGATATTGGCCAGACCCTGGGCGCACAATTCCCGATTGGGTTCATGACGGGTTCGCGTCTTCTGATCGATCACCACACAGGTTTTCAAGGTATCAATGGAAAGCAGGGCTGCCAGGGTCAGGGCGCTGCCGACAAGGGCTCCGATCTGAGAAACCTTCAATTCACCCAGATCATGCCAGCGAGCGACAAAGGTGCTGAAATACCCCTCTTCCACCGCACCAAGGGTGCCAAGCACCAAGCTGTTATCTGTAAGCGTCATCATCGACGGATCGGTTACGGCCAGCCCAAAATACGTCAACAAGCCGGCACAGATGCCAAGGATCGTGCCAGGAATCGCCTTAGTCACCTTTGGTCCCAGCAGGGCAACAAGCACCGTTGCCGCACCAACAGCAATACTGCGCAGATCCCAGAGCCCTGGGTTCATCACAACCTGCCACCACGGGGTATCAGCGCCGACCCCCATAAAACTATGGATCTGACTGGTGATGATGATAATGCCGACTCCGCTTAAATAGCCACTTACCACCGTATAAGGGATGTATTTAATGACACGGCCAATCCCGAGAAAGCCAAAAAGGATCTGCACCAGACCCGTTAATCCAGCAAGCACAGTCAATAACAGGACAATGCTCTCAGGAGCAACACCCTGTTTCACCAGTTCAATGGCAAAGGCTGACAACACCGCCGCCGCCGGTGCGCAAGGCGCACTGATTAAGCGATCTGAACCACCAAAAACAGGGGCAATCAGGCCGAGGGCAGCAGCTCCCAGCATCCCTGCCACAGCACCAAGTGCCACATAGTGCGGACCAATCGCCGCATAGACAGTAACTCCAAAAGCCACCGCCGCCGGCAAGGCCACGAGCATGGACGCCAGTCCGCCCCATAAATCCCCGGGGGCACGCAATTTATTCAAAAGTACGGACATAACGCTACCCTTCCTTTAATAATGGCAATGGATATTGTTCAGGGGCAATATTTAAGTAACAGGCTGTTATTAGACATGGTCTTTAACATTACGGTACCGCAATATTAATCCAAAGCAACCGCCTGCCACAACTAACACAGGGGTAACCCAGGAAATATAAATATATAAATCGCCCGCCTCTTCAGCTATGGCAGAACCAATAGAGGGGCCTATTACTTCCGTGAGATGACCCACAAAGAACAACCCCGTAATGGGCAGCAACACAAACAAAAGCCAAGGCTTGTTGCGCGCAGCCAGGTATACTAACAGTACATTGAGGACACCCCATACTGACATGATAACTAACGAAAACTCCTTGTCCATCACTTCAGCATGGGCAATTTCTGGAAACAAGGCAATAAAGAGAATAATCACTCGTAGGTAATGCCCCACTCTCCATTTAGCCTTCACGGCCCGCCACATCTTGCCGACGCAGAATTCCATTTTTTACCCCGCAAGACAATAACGGTTCAGTGGTCAAGAAAAGTATGTTTCCAGGATTGGCCCGACTGATCTGCTCCCCTTTTTCGGTGCGCATGGCCATCACCTTAAGCTGCATCACCTCAATTCCCGGCAACATATACTCTATCACATTCCCCGTCTCCAGAACGTTTCTGGCTTCAACCAGGGGATGTTCACCTTCCTCTCTGATTACCGCCACCGGATGGACGGTCTGCACCTCACGCGAGGCATGATAGACCATCTCGTCGCTGCCTGGACGCTGATCAATAAAGTTCTCGGTGGTGCCGCGGGTGCCGGTCTTGGCAATCTCATTCCTGAAGATCTCCGGCAGCACAATGGCCTCAGGATGCTGCCAGGCCTCAGCCGGGAGGGTGGCCAGATAATCAAGGGCCGCCCGGTAGATGCGGACAACTCCACCCACATAAAAGATGGACTTCATCCGACCTTCAATCTTTAGGGAGTTGACACCGGCCGCCACCAGCTCGGGCAGCCGCTCTAAAAGACAGAGGTCCTTGGAGTTGAAGATATAAGTACCCCGCTCATCTTCTTCCACCGGAAAATACTGGCCGGGACGTTTCTCTTCCGTGAGCGCATAGCTGTAACGACAAGGATGGGCGCAGTTGCCCTGATTGGCATCACGTCCGGTCATATAATTGGACAACATGCAGCGGCCGGAATAGGAGATGCAGAGGGCGCCATGGACAAAGATCTCCAGCTCACCCTGCACCTCTTTCCTGATCTCACCGATCTCAATCAGTGACAGCTCACGGGCAAGATTCAATCGGGACACCCCTTGGGAGAGCCAAAAGGCAGCAGCCGCGTAATTGGTCACATTGGCCTGAGTGGAAAGATGAATGGGTAGATGCGGTACCACCGTGCGAGCCCGCATGAGAATGCCGGGGTCGGCAATGATCAGACCATCAACTGCAATCTGCTGCAACGAGAGAAGATAAGGGTCAAGGTCAGTAAGGTCCTGATTATGGGCCAGGATATTGATGGTCACATAAACTTTGACGCCCCGGGCATGGGCGTAACTGACGGCATCTGCCATGGCCTCGGGAGTAAAGTTTCCAGCCTTAGCCCGCAAACTGAACTGCCTGCCGCCAAGATAGACGGCATCGGCACCATAATGGATGGCGGTCACCAGTTTTTCAAAGGTTCCAGCCGGGGCCAACAACTCCGGCAAGGCAGGGCCAGCCCCATTGCCGCTTTCTTTTTTATCCATGGTAAGGTATATATTAAAGGTCAGAATATCAGGGAAAAGAGGTCGCGCTTGATTCATCCATAGAGCGCACAACAAAGCGCCATCCATGGCCTTGTGTCGCAGGATAATCAAGCGCACGCACAAAAAGGAATCATACCATATGATTCCTGGATTACCAAGTAAGCATTAGAAGGATGCAAGGAGTTCGGTGAACAAAAAAAAGATTGGCATCGCCATGAGCGGAGGGGTAGATTCCACCGCCTGTGCCCTGCTTCTTCAGCAGCACTATGACGTCCATGGTTTTTTCATGCGCCTGACCGGGCCTGATCCGGACGGACAGGAACAACGGGCCCGTTCCGTTGCCGATCAGCTGGGGATCGACCTGCAGGTGATCGACCTCAGTCCAGAGTTTACCACCAGCATCCTTCACTACTTCACGACAACCTATCAGCAAGGGCTGACCCCCAATCCCTGCATGGTCTGTAATCATACCATCAAATTCGGACTCTTCATGGATGCTATTCTGGCATGCGGCATGGACGCCATGGCAACCGGACATTATGCGCGAATTGAAAAGGATGGTGACACCTATCAGCTTTGCAAGGGAAGCGATAAAGCCAAAGATCAATCCTATTTCCTCGCCCGTCTTGATCAGCAGCAACTGAGCCGAGCCCTCTTCCCTTTGGGTGAGAGTCAAAAAGAAGAGGCCTATCAACTTGTTGAAGAGCACGGGTTTACCGATTTCCGGGGTCAGGAAAGTCAGGATATCTGTTTTCTGGGATCAACGCCGGTTGGGCAGTTCCTCAGCGAACGTATCCCTCAGGCTGAGAAAACAGGAAGAATTGTCACCAGAGAAGGGCAGGATCTGGGCATACATCAAGGTCTTTTCCATTATACCATTGGCCAGCGCCGGGGATTGGGCATTGCCGACATCAGCCCCTGGTACGTCACAGCCCTTGAGCCAGAAACCAATACCGTGATTATCGGCAAAGAGGAAGACCTCTACCGTGACACACTGCTGATTCACCAGCCTCATTGGCTCCAAGCACCGGATGAAGAACAGACATACCAGATCAAAATCCGTTACCGGCACCAGGGTGCAGATGCCAGGATCAAAAGAATCGATGACCGACACTGGAAAATCCACTTTGAAACCCCGCAACGGGCCATTACCCCCGGCCAGTTTGCCGTCATCTACAAACAGGACAGGGTTTTTGGCTGCGGCGAGATAGAATGAATTCAGTCACTCACTTAAACATCAATAAGCAATGAAAAAAATAGCAATAACCACCCTTGGTTGCAAGGTAAACCAATATGAGTCTGCTGCCTTCCAAACCGGTTTTGAGGCCGCCGGCTGTGTTATGGCCCGAGCCAAAGAGGTAGCAGACATTATCGTCATCAACACCTGCGCTGTGACTGCCAAGGCTGGAACCCAATCCCGGCAGGCGGTACGTCAACTCATGCGGAAGCATCCGAATGCCAAAATCGTGATCACCGGCTGCTACGCCCAGATGGACGCTCAGGAACTGGTGAATAGTATCAACAAGCCCCTCTGCATCGTGGGCAATGGCAACAAGGATCGCCTGGTACAGGCCGCGCTCTGTGACACCCCCTGCGACCTGACCATGCTGATGGGGAAAATCTCCCAGAAAAAAGAGATCTGCCGGCTGCCGGTCCGCCATTTTGGCAATCGTACCCGCGCCTGCCTCCGCGTCCAGGATGGCTGTCACAATTTCTGCACCTACTGCATTGTCCCCTATACCCGCGGCCCCAGCCGCAGCCTGCCCCTGGAAGAAGTCATGGATCAGGCTGCCATCTTTGCCGAAGAGGGACATAAGGAGATGGTGGTCACCGGCATCCATGTGGGACAATATGGCAAAGATCTGCATGAAGGAACCAACTGTGTGGAACTGATGCGCAGGCTCTGTTTTTCCCACCCGGAAATCCGCTTTCGCCTCAGCTCCATCGAGCCCATGGAGATCAGCGAGGAACTGCTCGCGCTCATGGCCGAACAGAACAATTTCATGCCCCATCTCCATATCCCGCTGCAAAGCGGAGATGATACCATCCTCGCCCGCATGAACCGTGGCTATACCACTCAGGAATTCAAAGAAACTCTCCTCTTATGCAGAAAAAAACTGCCGGATGCGGCCATCGGCATTGATGTCCTGGTCGGCTTTCCAGGGGAGACGGAGCAGCACTTTACGGGCACCTGTGCCCTGCTCCAGGAACTTGACTGTACCTACCTCCATGTTTTTCCCTATTCCCAGAGGCCGGGGACCCTGGCTGCCACCTTTGATCAGCAGCTCCCACAGGCAGTCAAAGATAAACGGGTGGCACGGCTGAGACAACTGGACGCAGAGAAGAAAGAACACTTTTACAAGAGATATCTGGGCGCCACACGGCCGGTACTGGTTGAACACAAACGTGACCCCGACGGCAATCTCAGGGGCTTTACCGACAATTACATCCCGGTCAGCTTCCCAGGCCCCAAATCACTCATGAACACCATCGCGGCGATAACACTTGAAAGCGTCTCCGGGACCCAGGTGAGTGGCAGGAACCGAGAGGATGACCATGCAGGGTGAAATAATAGCCATTGGCAACGAACTGACTTCAGGCCGCATCTCCAATACCACCAGCGGTTTTGCGGCCCGACATCTCTATGAGGCAGGATATGAAATCTATGCCATGCATACCATAGGAGACTCTGCGGCCCTGATTGGCGAGGCCCTGAAACGTGCCATCAGCCGGGTTGATTTTGTTCTGGTCACAGGAGGCTTAGGCTCAACTGACGACGACCTTACTACCGAGGCTGCCGCCAAGGCACTGGACAGACCCACCATCCCCAATCTGGAACTTCTCTCCCAGATCCGCAATCACCTTGATACCATCTCCGCCTCTCCCATAAACCCCCTGGAGAAATTAGCCTGGCTGCCGCAAGGGGCAGAGGCCCTGACTCTCCATTCACAGATGTCCGGCTACCAACTGATCCACGACAACAAGCCGATCTTCTTCCTCCCCGGCGTGCCTTACCAGATGCAGACCCTGCTTTTGGAACAGGTCATCCCCCGGCTTGCCACCTTGAATCATGGGCGGCAACTTGCAACCTGTCAGCGGATGTACAAGATCTTTGGCATGGCAGAGGCGGAAATCAACCGGCGGATCGTCAAACTGGCCCTGGACCACAACATCCATATCGGCTACTACCCGGTTTTTCCTGAGGTGCATCTGAGCCTTACCGTACGCACCCACAAGGGACGCGATCCTGTACCCCTCTTTGAGGCCGCATGCCAGACAATAGAAAAGAACCTTGGCCAGGCAATCTACGGCAGCGACAATGACAGCATGGCCTCCGTCACCGGCCAGCTTCTCCATAAGGCAGACCTGTGTCTGGCCACAGCGGAATCATGTACAGGGGGGCTGATTGCTCATCTGTTGACCCGTGTCGCCGGCAGCTCCCTCTATTTTCTGGGGGGGGTGGTCGCCTACGCCAACAGCATGAAAACGGAATATCTGAATGTGAACGAGCAATTGCTGGCAAGCCATGGCGCCGTCAGCAAGGAAGTGGCAGAGGCTATGGCCGTCGGCATCCAGAGCAAAAGTAAGGCCGATATAACCATTGCGGTCACCGGCATTGCCGGCCCTGATGGCGGGACAACAGAAAAACCTGTTGGCACCGTCTATATCAGCCTGGCCACGAAAAATAATATTGGGACCCATCACTTTCTCTTTGCGGGCAACCGACAACAAATTCAGGAGATCACAGCCAAAACAGCTCTTGACCTTGTCAGGCATTACCTGCTACAACAGGACAGTATTTAGCAAACTCCACTTCTCACATTGTTCCAATAAAATAGACTCCAGGAGAACCTTTATGGCGGCACCAGATGTAACAAAAAACAGAGCAGACAGCGTAGACAATGCCATCAGCCAGATTCAACGACAGTTCGGCAAAGGCTCTATCATGCGGCTTGGAAGCCATGAGACCGAACCCATCCCTGTTATCCCCACCGGTGTCTTGAGCCTCGACATTGCCCTTGGGGTCGGTGGCTTCCCCAAGGGAAGAATCTCTGAGATCTATGGCCCTGAATCGTCCGGCAAAACAACTCTGGCCCTGCATGTTGTAGCCGAGGCCCAGAAACGTGGGGGAAACGCCGCGTTCATTGACGCGGAGCACGCACTTGACACGGCTTACGCCGCCCGTCTGGGAGTCGATATTGATAATCTGCTGGTATCCCAGCCGGATTTTGGAGAACAGGCCCTGGAGATTGCCGAGATCCTGATCCGCTCCGGCGGTATTGACGTCATTGTCATTGACTCCGTGGCCGCCCTGGTGCCCAAGGCCGAAATTGACGGTAATGTGGGCGATTCTCATATGGGCCTGCAGGCGCGGCTCATGTCTCAGGCCATGCGAAAATTTACCGCTGTGATCAGTCGCAGCAACACCATTCTTATCTTCATCAATCAGATCAGGATGAAAATCGGGGTCATGTTCGGCAGTCCTGAGACCACCACCGGCGGCAACGCCCTGAAATTCTACTCTACTCTTCGTCTTGATATCAGAAGAATTGCCGCCATCAAAGAAGGGGCAGACAATGTCATCGGCAATCGAACCAAGGTAAAAGTGGTAAAAAACAAGGTTGCCCCTCCCTTCAAGACCGCAGAATTTGACATTATCTATGGGGAAGGGATCTCCAAGACCGGCGATCTCCTGGACCTGGCAGTTGAGAATGACATTGTCAACAAAAGCGGCTCATGGTATTCTTACCAGGATGAACGGATTGGCCAAGGGAGGGAGAATGCGAAGAAATTCCTTGCCGATCACCCGGAGATGTTTGCCGATATTGACAAGAAAGTCAGAATGGGGTATGGCCTTCCTTCGGAAATTATTCAGAATATAGAAGGACAGGAACAAAAAGTAATCCTGCCCGCGACGGACAAATAACGATTCATTAGTTTTCATTAAAAACAACTCAAGGAGCGAGTGTTTAATGAGTAATTTAAAATGGTCTCATCTTAAGCTATCAACCAAATTTGGTGTGATTTTTGCGGTCACCTTTGTTTCCTTTATTCTGGTACTCAGCCTCTATCAATGGACAGTTTCCAACACAAGCAGCTCGTTCAAGCATCTCGTCGATACCGAGCTTGCTATTAATGAGCACGCACTGCTGGTCAACATCAGCCTGCTGCAAGCCAGGCGCTCGGAAAAAGATTTTCTCATGCGCAAGGACATCTCCTACCAGGCTAAAGTAGAGAAAGCGATCCAGGATTTAAAAGAGAATGCCAACGAAATAACCAGACTTGCTGGAGACAGCAACAAGGAGACAGCGGCGCTGGCAGCCTCAATCATTGACGAGACCGCCATCTACGAAAAGACCTTCAAGGATGTTGTCGCCGCAGAACAGCTTAATGGCCTCGACAGCAGCTCCGGCCTGCAGGGTGAATTCAAGGCCGTTGCCCTGCGTGTTGCCGAAAACCTGAAGAAACACCAGTTGGGAGACGCCTACTTGGCCCTGCTTCAGGTCCGCCGCTTTGAAAAGGAATTTGTGCGGACAAAAGCGCCGGAACACAGAGAAAAAATGGCAAATGCGCTCAAAAAATACGAGGCAAGCCTGAGCATCCTCGAAGATCAGGGAGATGTCTACCAGCATCAACTTGCCGCCCTTGCCGCCTACAAAAATTCCATCCAGAGATATGCCAGCAGTCCCGATGACAACAACCTGGCAGAGATGCAGAAGCAGGCCTTTCAGGTTGAGACGGCCCTCAGCGAACTCTACGTACCAAACATTCACGCCCGGCTGTTAACCCTGCGCCTGATCGAGAAGAACTACATCCTCACCCGGCTGGAAAAATATGCCGATGCTACCCTGGAGGTGGCTCAAGAGATTCCAACGCGTTTTGCCGACTCCAATGTCGACCCCAAATACACGGAAGTCATCAGCAAGGACCTGCAGGCCTACAGCACTATTTTTACCAAACTGGTGGAGACAGACAAGCAGATTGAGAAAGGCCTGGAAGTCATGGGTACAGCGGCCCACAAGGTTGAACCCCTGGTTAAACAGATCACAGATCAGGCTGCGCAACGCCAGACAAGCGGGATTGAAAACACTATTCAGACGGCGAAAAAAATGGGGATGCTGGCCATCTCCATTGGCGTGATCGTGGTTTTCTGCAGCTGGCTCCTTTCCTTCTTTACCGTCCGTTCCATTGTCAGCGCCTTAAACAAAGGGGTCCAGTTTGCCGAGACCATGGCCAGGGGCGATCTCACCACCGCCCTTGAAATCGACCGCCAGGATGAAATCGGGACCTTGAGCCAATCCCTGAATACCATGGGCACTGAAATTCGTACCATGTTTCAGCAACTGGCCGATGACATCATTCAACTTTCCTCTTCATCGGCCGATCTCACCGCCATTGCCGGTGAGATGTCGCATGGGGCCGACCTTTCCTCCCAGAAAGCAGTCAGTGTCGCGGCCGCCGCCGAGGAGATGAGCTCCAACATGGCCTCTGTGACCATGGCCAGTGAGGCTGCCACTGAAAATGTCAACATGATGGCAGCTGCGGTGGAAGAGATGAATGCGACCGCCCAGGGGATCTCCGAGAATACCACAAGAGGCCAAAGTATCGCCCACAATGCATCCAAACGAGCCGCCATGGCCTCTGATAAAATCGATCAACTGGGACGTGACACCCTGGAAATCAGCAAGGTAACAGAGGCCATTAACGACATCTCCGAACAGACCAATCTGTTGGCCTTAAACGCTACTATTGAAGCGGCCAGGGCAGGAGAGGCAGGGAAGGGATTTGCGGTGGTGGCCAATGAGATCAAAGAGCTGGCCAAACAGACCTCTGCCGCCACCAACGAGATTAAACAACGCATCGAAACAATTCAGAAATCCACCGGCGAGACAGTCCTCGAGATCAAAGAGGTTGCATCTATCATCGGTGAAGTGGATGTCATAGTCACCTCCATTGCCACCGCCATGGATGAGCAAAAGGCAACGACTCAGGAAGTCGCCGGCAACATCTCTCAGGCCTCAGTCGGGATGGCAGAGGTCAATGAGAACGTTTCCCAGAGCTCTGTTGTGGCTGGTGAGACAGCACGGGATATCGCTGAAGTCAGCCGAATATCCGAAGAAATATCCGCCAATGGCAACAGGGTCAACAGCAGCGCTGAGGATCTGTCTCATCTTGCAGTGACCCTGAAAGAGCTGGTAGGACGTTACAAAATTTAAGGAATAGAAGGGTATAAAAAATAAGGGAATAGGGCACAACCCTATTCCCTTATTTTTTCAATTATTTTGGTGGTAGAGGTCTCGGTTGTGAAGGGAATCCTCACCACCTTGCCGCCATTCGCCTTGACCTCCAAGGCTCCCACAATCGCATCCTCCTGCCAATCTGCCCCTTTCACCATAACATGGGGAAGAAGGGCTGTGATCAACTCCAGCGGAGTATCGTCGCTGAAGAGGACAATAGCATCCACGCAGCCTAAGCCCGCCAAAACCCGAGCCCGCCGCGACTCCTCATTGATCGGCCGGTTGCTCCCCTTGATTGCCTGAATAGATCGATCACTGTTCAAGCCAACCACCAGAAAATCCCCTTGTTTTCTCGCCTGTTGCAGATACTCCACATGCCCCGCATGGAGGATATCAAAACAGCCATTGGTAAAGACAATCCGCTGCCCCTGCTGTTTTCTCAGCCCCACAATACGGACACACTCGGCAAGGCCAAGAATCTTCTCCTGATCATCAAAAGGATAGGGGGCCGGGGCCACAGTATTAAAACGTTGCCGCAGTTGCTGCTGTCTCTGCCAGTCAAGGGCTATCGTTGCCAACTGCTCTTCCTCCCCTGCTTCCAGCAGGATTTCTCCGCCAGGGTCAATGATCAGTGAATGACCGCCCAGCTCGATATCGTTGGATAGACCACAGCCGTTACCGGCAACAATAAAGACCTGATTCTCTATGGCCCGCGCCTGGAGCAGCGTTCGCCACTGGTCAATTCGCGCCAGGGGCCATTGTGCCGAGACCAACAGCAGAGATGCACCTTGCTGACACTGAATCTTGGCTGTCTCCGGAAAGCGAAGGTCATAACAAACCAGTCCGCCCACCCAGCCTGATGCGGTTTCCACAGGTCGCGGCGACACTCCTGCGGTCAACCAATCGTCTTCGCGCCAAAAAGAAAAAAGATGCTGTTTCCGTATCTTACCTGCCAGACCGTCGCTACCGCTGAAAAACAGGGTATTATAAAGAAGAGGTCCATCTTCACCGTCAACCCTTTCCACCAGTGACCCAGCCAGCACAATATGATACAGGGATGCGAGTTCGCTTAACTGCTCAAGAAGCCAGGGGGTCTGGAGACTGAGTTCAGCCAGTTGCGGGTAGACAAAGCCCGTTGCCCAGAGTTCAGGCAGGATCAGAAGGGTTCCCGGCACTGGCGAATCTTTCTGCAAAGCGGCCCGCAGCCGGTCAAAGTTCACAGCCGGCGCACCAGGAGTGATTGCAAACTGAAAATAACCAGCAGAAACAAAGGAGGGAAATTCAGAAATCAAGGGATATTCCTCAAAATTTAGGCGGCAGGGTTGATCTGATCCAGGGCGTCTTCCACAAGCTCTGCCACGGTAACAACCCGGACCTGACCCTGCTGGTACAAGCGAAGCTGGCTGCTATCAGTTGCCAGTGGCAGCAGGGAGTCTAGGACAGTCGCAGTCCATGAATGGTTCAAAGGCGCACCCTCCATGGCTGGAGTATCCGCTTCGCTTCGCTTATCTGGTTGAAGAGCATCCGCAACCCGCAGACGCCCCGGTACGTGAGCTGAAAGCAACACTCCGAGTGACCATACACTCAGGCCGCGCACACCCCCATCCTCTGATTGCAGATAGGGAAGCAGATCAGCCACCACACCCAGCGAAACAAATTTTGGCGCCAACCTTGAGGCCAATCTGCCAATTCCCCACAGCAGACCGCACTGCAGCGCCGGCAATTCAAGAAAATTTCCATCCTGATGTTCAAGAGGACCATCTGGATGGAGATAGGACAGAAGCATATGAAGGTATTCTTCGGCCAATTGATCATGATGGAGCATGATCTCGGCCATCGCCTCGGGCGCCCCCCAGCCAATCCCTCCAGACTCGTCATTAAGACTCCAGAGAAAACGGCGCATCACGATCCTTGCCGCTTCCATATTCTGATCAGCCAGACGCGGCACGACTTGCCCAAAAATGCTGACGGCATGCCACCGTATCATCTCTTCCGGACGAGAGAGGGCGGAAAAGAGAGGATTCACCAAATCTTTTTCCGCATACTGTCTCATCTCGCTACTAATACGATCAAGATCCGTCAAGGCCAGAAGAGCAAGCACATCCTGTTTGATTCTTCTGCTGCTCATACCTGCAGGAAACCGTTACTTTTTTACCGGTGCGACAAAAACCCGCTTAGCAAGTTCGGCATCCAGAAAAAACAGACCACTGGAGTCCTTGCCGATGAGACGGAGACGATCAACAATCTGCCCTACTGTTGACTCTTCCTCAACCTGTTCAGTTATAAACCAGTCGAGGAAGGCCTTTGCTGCATGATCCCGGGCTTCAAGGGCCACATCGATGAGATTACTAATCAACCCGGTCACATGCTGTTCATGGGCCAGGATATGTTCAAAGGCCATCAAGGGTGTCTCCCATTTCTCTTCCGGCTTGGCAATGGCCTCAAGCTTTGCCTTCCCCCCACGCTCATGAATATAATCATATATCTTCATCCCATGAAACAACTCTTCCTGGACCTGGGCTCGCATCCAGGCTGCAAAGCCAGACAGACTGATGGATTGGAAATAGGACTCCATGGCCAGATACAGATAACTGGAATACATCTCTGCATTCACCTGCTTGTTAAAAGCTTTTTCCATTTCCTTTTTCATCGTTTAGTCTCCTTGAAAAATATGATAGTTTCTTGTTAAGTGGGGGCATATTCAAAGTCCCTCAACGTATTGATCACAAAATAATACCGGTTCAGCCAATGGCAACGCACGGGAAAAAGAAAAAAATGACAGACCAGGAAATAATGGCGGAAGCAATCCGTCTGGCAAAAGAGAAAATGCTTGCTGGTGAAGGCGGCCCTTTTGGGGCGATCATTGCCCGTGACGGTATTATTATCGCCCAGGGCTGGAATCAGGTCACCTCCAGCAATGACCCCACAGCCCATGCGGAAATAGTCTGCATCCGTAACGCCTGTGCCGCCCTGCAAAGCTTTGATCTGAGCGGCTATGAACTCTTTGTCAACTGTGAGCCCTGCCCCATGTGCCTGGCGGCTGCCTACTGGGCCAGATTGGAGCGGATCATTTACGGCGCGGATCACAACGACGCCGCAGCTATCGGTTTTGCCGACGCTTTTATTTACGCAGAACTGGCAGTCGACAAGGACAAAAGAAGCCTACAGATGAAACAACTCATGCCTCAAGAGGCAAGGGATGGACTTTCTCTCTGGATGGATCTGGAACAGAAAATTTTATATTGAGAGGCTGATGATAGAGCAAATGTTCTACTGTGATTACTCCTCCAGATCATCCAACCGCTTCATCCCCTCCATCAACATCCCCATAAAGCCACCGATAGGTTCATAGTGCATATCCTGAGGAGCCAGTCCCTGCACAAAGCTGAAGCGACCTTCCTTGAGGGAAAGCACCGTATAAAAGGCCTCCTGGGCATCCTTGCCATCGAAGATGGCATAAACCAGTTCACCCTCATTAAACAGTAACTGACCCTTGGTTTGGCCTGCCTCTATCTTCAAATAGCCGGTTTTCTGGTTTGAATTAATCATCTGCACCAACTCAACCGGGGGAATATCAACTAGCTGTCCCACCATTCCGGAAGAAAGCTCTTCTGCTCGCTGCCGATTAATCGTCGTAATCCTACTCACCAGCAACTTATAAAAAAAGACCTGCAAATCAGGAAATCTCACCTGCATATGACGAAAGTTCTTCTTACTTAAAGTCGCAAGCTCTGTGGGTTCCACCGCCATAATGGTTGTGGTCACCGTTTCTCCAGACAGCAGGCTCATTTCCCCAAAAACATCACCCTTGCCCATCTCAGCGAGCGTCACTCCATCTTCGTCCATGACCTCTACCCGTCCGGAAAGAATGATATAGAGATGATCACCCGGGTCACCTTTCTGCAGAACCGGAAAACCCCAGGGGCATTTTTCCATGTTCAGCAGAGTGGCCAGATCAAGCAGATCTTCATCACTGAGCGGCTGAAAAATTTGAATTCCCCGGAGCAGGCCGGCAAACTGCGATATATCTTTTAATTTTTCTTTTCGCTGAGCTGCCGCCAGCATCTTCATCTGAACGGTGGCAAATTCTTTTTCCTGTTTATATTCAAAACTGATACGTCCACCACACCCACCACACTGGAACCTGTTCTTCTTTCTCGTTCCCTGAAGATAGTGCTCATAAGCCACATCTTCACATACCAGATTCAAGATATCCTGAGCCAGAGTCAAGCAGGTTGACTTACCAGCCGGTAAGCGCATCACCCCACCGTCGACAGTGATTTCCTCTCCCACATTATAGAGTGGGCAATGTTGTTCTTCTATAATAGCAAAAACCCCGTTACGAAATTGCATTTTACTCCAAATAGAAAGAGTCACAATCAGCCAGGAAATGGCTACACCATCACTAAGCCGCTGCAAAGAAATAACATGGCCACATGACTTACCAAAGCGGCATAAGGAGCCGTAACAAAATTGGTAAAATGGCAATATGATTTCGCAACGGCTTCTAGTCAGAACGGCCAAACAACAAATAAATGACAAAACCTAACACGGCAGCGCCCCCAAAGAGCACCGGCAGTATCTTGTTCATCTGCAGTTGGTCACCCACAACCAAACCCTGCATATAATCGAGACCACTGACCCACCACACCGCGACGAAGAGAGAGACTAAGATCAGATCCCGAAATGCCTGCTTATACAAAAGATACAAAACCAAGGCGACAAAAGGAACCAGAAACCAGGGGTTGGTAAACAACCCCACATAATCCACGTCCTTGATCTGTTGCTGGAGATGGGTAGACTCAACCCAGGCCAGGATGCCATTCAAAAAATCACTCATTTGATCTACACCCCTTCTTCTCCTGTTCTGTCTTCTCCAGATTTACCTGGGAGCGGTTGAAGACCTGAATGGCACAATAGGAACCGCACATGGAGCAGGCAGGGGTCTTGTCACTTCCACCCTCGTGCCGAAAACGGGCGGCCTTTTCTGGGTCCAGCGACAACTCAATCTGCCCCTTCCAGTCCAATTTATTCCGACGCTCTGCCATCATCCGGTCACGTTCCATGGCTCCGGGAACTCCTTTCACCAGATCTGCGGCATGGGCCGCAATCTTGGAGGCGATAACCCCTTCATGCACATCTTCAACGTTAGGCAGCTTCAGATGCTCAGCCGGGGTCACATAACAAAGATAATCAGCACCGGCAGCCGCAGCAATAGCTCCGCCAATGGCCCCGGTAATATGATCATAGCCAGGCGCGATATCGGTAACAAGCGGTCCCAGGACATAAAACGGCGCGTTTTTACACATTTTTTTCTGAAGCAGAACATTGGCAGTAATTTGATCCATGGGCATATGACCCGGCCCCTCGATAATCACCTGCACCCCCGCATCCCAGGCCCGCTCAGTCAATTCGCCCAGATTGATCAGCTCCTGGACCTGATTCCGATCCGTAGCATCGGCCAGACAGCCGGGACGGATTCCATCACCAAGGCTCAGGGTTACTTCATGCTCCTTGAGGATGGCAAGCAGATCATCAAAATACTCAAACATGGGATTTTCCTTATTATGATGGCTCATCCACTCCAGGGTAAAGGAACCACCACGACTGACAACCCCCATGATCCTTTTCTGCTTGCTCAATCGTTTCTGCAGATCACGATTGATGCCGCAATGAATGGTCATGAAATCAACCCCATCCATTGCCTGTTTTTCAATAACCTTGAACATCTGATCAACGGTCACATCCACGATCTCTTTTTTATCCCGCTCCACTGCCTCGGCCACGGCCTGGTAAATCGGCACGGTGCCCAGAGGCACAGGACAGTTGGCCAGGATACCTCGACGCACCGCATCCAGATCACCGCCCATGGAGAGATCCATGACCGTATCCGCACCGGCCTTGACCGCAACCCGCAATTTTTCCAGCTCCTCCTCAAGACTGGCAATATCCCTTGAAGAACCGATATTGGCATTGACCTTGGTAAAGGTATTTTTTCCTATGCCAATAATTTTCTCAAAATCATGATGCCGATTTTTGGTTATGGCAATGGTTCCCAGCGCCACACCCGCCATCAACTGGTCAACGGGAAGAGACTCATAGCGCGCACATGCTTCAAATAGGGGGGTGACGACACCATTACGCGCGTCCTCTCTAATACTCATAATTATTCCACTCCTTAAACGGGATTATATCAAAAAATCGGCATATCCAACCGACAAGTCTTGCCAGGTTCCATTTAAACGACACGACTACCAATAAACAGTTTCCTTATTATATATACTGTCTTGGCAATGTTCTCAAGTATCACATCACCAACAATCTCATTTTCAATCTGGAAAACAACACCACTCCAACAAAATTATACCAATACTATCACTCCTCCACGCTCATCTAATATTGTTCATATGATCCAGTCATAACGAACTATATTAATAAAAATAACAGACAAATGACTTTTTCAGATACCAAAATCTCTTAAAAGTGTGTATTTTATTATTTTAATAGAAATACATACTTTTTCGTCCTTTTATCTTTCATTTCATTTACGTCATCATTATGAACTTCTCATCAATGCATAAAAAACACAACCCCTTCCCAAACCCTGTTCACCGAATTCATTCAGAGGGCGGCTTCACCCTTATTGAACTACTGGTAGTTCTTATCATCATTGGCATTCTGGCTGGATATGTCGGCCCCAAGATCATGGGACACCCGGAAGAGGCCAAACGCACCATGGCTGCCGTTCAAATCACCAGTCTGGAAACAGCCGTTCAATCCTATAAACTTGACAACGGCATTTACCCCTCCACAGAACAAGGCCTGCAAGCCTTGGTTGAGGCCCCCGCGAGCGGCAGACTTCCTCAAAAATGGCGCACTGGTGGCTATCTTGCCAAAGGTAAAGTCCCTAAAGACCCTTGGGGAAACGACTACATCTATCTCAGTCCGGGAAGCCACAGTGACTTTGACATTATCTCCTACGGTGGTGATGGCCAGGCAGGAGGAGAAGGCGACGACGTCGATATCACTAACTGGACAATTGAGTAGGGACCGTTAAGAAATAACCATTACATTTTCATCTATTTCTTTACGGGCCTTTGTACCGTCAGGGTCTTGCCATGTTGCAGTTATTTTTTGACAACGGCTTAAGGAATTATTTGAAACAGTGAGGACCTTGCAAAGGTCTTAAAAACTCTCAGCGCTCTCATTTCGACCGGCCCCCCCGCGAGCTTACTACAAATCTTCGACAGGGTGACGAACAGGAATGGCCCTTTACAAGCGGCTGATTTAAACATAAAGAACCCTATTGGAAGCCATAACCTCAAGACATGTTCCAGATTTCATCTCCCCCTGTTTTCTATGGCCGATTCAAAAACCAGCATGGATTCACCCTGTTGGAACTGATCATCGTCTGCCTGCTGATCTCTGTCAGCCTGGCATTCAGCGTTCCCAATCTCCGTCAGGCCCTGGTCGTTGACCAGCTTGCAGCCAGTTCCAGAAAGGTCATAGCCTTGATCAGAGAAGTACGAGCCCTGGCAACACAGGAGCAACGCCCCTATCTGATACACTTTGATCTTGACCAGAAAAGGATATGGTATCAGCAGGACCTTGCCAACTCCAAAGAAGAAATAGAGCAAGTGAGTCCTCCCCCAGGAATCCAGGTGCCCCCATCCGTTCGTCTCCAGGATATCCAGACCGGAACTGCGGACAAGAAAACTTCTGGGAAAGTATCCCTCTGGATCAACAAACAGGGATATATGGACCAGACCATACTTCATCTGGCCGATGATCAGGACAACATCATAAGCCTTGTACTTTCTCCCTTTTTCAGTACCATAAAAGCTTATGATACCTATATCAATCTGGAATAAAAACCACCTTTCTTTCTTTCCATGGTTTGCATCAAGACATCGGCTATCAGGGAAGGACGGATTCACCCTTCTTGAGGTGATGATTGCCATCTCCCTGCTCGCGATTGCCCTGACCACCCTGTTTGGCTCACAATCCCAAAGTGTTTCCCTGGGCGGAACGGTCAAGTTTAACACCCAGGCACCACTTCTGGCCCAACTGAAACTGGCTGAAATTTCCACCAGTGCTGAAAATCCTTCCTCTGACAGTGGCGATTTTGGTGATCAATTCCCAGGATATCAATGGAGAATAGAGGCAGAAGACGCAAATCTGGAGACATCAGAGATACTAAGCAAGCTTACAGATACGCTCCAACGGCTTACCCTGACCGTCTCCTGGGGCGACGACCACTATGTCTACCAGGTTCAAAGCTATCTTCCCAAAAACAGGGCATTTTAACATCTGGAGAAAACATTATGTTCCTTGCCATTCCTGGGATTTACCATCCAGATGATATCATATAATTTTACAATACCCTGATGAAGAAAAGAACACACAGGAGCGGCGGATTCACCCTTCTTGAAATCCTGATGGCGATTTCTATTTTTGCCATTGTCATCTCTCTGGCCTACGGTTCATACCGGGCCACCTTTCTCATTATTGACACCACGGAATCACAGACTGAGATATACAACAAAGCTAGTATTGCCATGGATCGTATCAGCAGCGACCTTGGCTCCCTTTATCTGGGAACAAGTGGTTTTCTACAAGGGAAACTACAAAATATTGGCACCAGAGAGGCAGACACGATGCAGTTCACATCCACAGCCCATCTTGTCTTGAACAAAAATGAACAAGCTGCCGGATACGCAACAATAAGCTATACCGTCGAGGAAGATCCCGAGACCAAGAGCTTGCGCCTCTTTCGCCTGGACAAGTCTTTTCGACCCGTAGAGACCGAAGAGCCAGACGTAAAGAAAGGCTTGCTCCTCTGTGAGGGTTTAGAAGAGGTGCAATTTATTTACCACTATAATCAAGGGGAGCAACAGGACAGCTGGGACAGCAAGGAAATCGAGAAGTCCGATAGCAATGCGAAAAAACTCCCGGACAGGATCGAGATCAGCCTTCTCTTTAAGAGTTCAGACGAGGAGGCCCAGCCCATTCGGTTTACAACCGCTGTCACTTTTCCCGGCACAGTTCCCACAAGAGAAACGCCATAAGATGTTTTCTTCTTTAAGCCGTTACAAATTAAAATAACATGCTACATGTACCTCCAAACCGGCACAAGGAGCCGTAACGAAATGATCAGAAATGGAATAGTTATTTCGCAACGGCTCCTAAAGAACAACCGTGGTATGGCCTTGCTGATTGCCTTGACCGTTATCAGCCTGATTGTGGCCCTCACCATCCAATTCAATAAAAACATGCGCCAGAGCCTTCAGACTTCGGGAACCCAAAGTAACAGAATCAGACTGGAGGCCATGGCCAGATCAGGAATCAATCTGGCCATGGCCGTCCTGAATAAAGATGCACAGGACAATGAATATGATTCCTTCCACGATTCATGGGCGCTCCTGGCAGATGAAGACCTGTCCCAGCTCTTTGATGAAGGCGCTTTGACTCTAAAAATCACCGACAACAGTGGAAAATTCCAGATCAACAGTATTGTCCAGAGTAAAACCCAGCAACAGACGACCAATGGACAACAAAATGCGCAACAGGCAAACGAGCAAGAACAGGATGCCCGCAATATCCTGTGGAGATTACTCCGCCAGGAGCCCTTCCACTTGGAAGACAATGCTGCCAGGACGATCATTGACTCACTCATCGACTGGATTGATGTCGAAGATGGAGACTGGGAGCAGGAGTTTGGCGCCGAAACCAGTTATTATCAATCTCTGGACACACCATACCCCTGCAAAAACGGTCCTGTAGAATTCATCGAGGAATTACTGCTGGTAAAAGGAATCACCCCTGAACTTCTCTTTGGCACGGAAAAACATTCTGGACTGGCCCCGCTGCTGACCACCCAAGGGAATAGCGGGCAGATAAATGTCAACACCGCCGACCCACTTCTGCTCCAGGCCCTGCATGAAGATATGACCAAAGAAATGGCGGAGGATATGCAAACATACAGGGACGATGAAAATAATACGGACAAAATGGCCTCAACAACATGGGTTTCCGAGGTCCTCCCTTCCTTTACCGGGAAAAATACGTTAAAGAATATAATAGTAAAAAGTAATTCTTTTACCATTTCCTCGCATGCCCAACTGAATTCCACAGGAAAAGACATTGTGGCAATTGTGCAACGCGATAATCAGAAGACCTCTCTCCAGAGCTGGAAAATTGAATAAGCAATGAGCAGCAAATTTCTTGCCCTTGACATTAAAAGCGATTTAATCTCTGCAATCGTTTTCACTGTTGAAGCCAAAGCCATGCAAATCGCCGGTCATGCGGTGGTGTCAGTTGCCGACAGGCCCATGGAAGAGGTATTGACAGAACTGAGCAAGAAGATTGATTGCCACGAAGCTTCATGCCATATCGCTCTTGCGGCCGACTCTTTTTTTTATCGCAACCTCTCTTTGCCCTTTACAGACCGTAAAACCATTGACAAAATTCTGCCTCTGGAACTGAACGAGAATGCTCCCGTCAAAATAGAGCAACTGCTCATTGATTCCATGATTTCCCAGGAAGATAAGCATAAAAGTCAGGTCATTGCCGCCATGATTGACCGGGAATTACTGGCCAATCAGCTTGCAAGCCTACAGACACTGGGAATTGATCCGCAAACAGTGACCATTTCCGGAATTCCGACCACCCTTCGTCTTGTTCATACCCCTGAGCTTCCTGCAGATTTCCTTCTCCTGAATATCAGCCTGCAGCGGGCAACACTCATCCTTGTCCGTTCTGGTCAGATCACTCTGATCCGTCCACTTGTCTTTGATCCAGGTCTCCAGTCTGGATTCCATGCCGATCAAGACAGCAATACTCTCAAGGTTTTTCGTCCCGAAAATATTGATGGCACCTTCCATGCATTGTGTACCGCCATTCAACAAACACTGCAATCGGTATTCCAAATACAGGAGCTTACCGTGTACCTGAGCGGGCCTGTCGGATGCATGGAAGGAACAACAGACCGGATACAAGCGGGACTAGGTAGCCTTTGCCGAAGCTGCACCCGGGCCGATGGTGACCCTTCACTGCAGTTCGTGACGCAATTCGTACATCCAGTTGATAAAAAATGGCAGCCCAACATCATGGAAGATTCTGTAAACCTGGGCTGGCAGATCATCAAAGGCTGGAAGGGCTTCAACTTCCGCAAAGAAGCCTTTGCCACCAAAAAATCATTTACCGACAACAGAACACTGACAATCGCCATCGCTCTGCCTCTAATATCAGCAGTCCTGTTTTCAATTATATATCTATGGGTTGATTACACCAAGCTGCTCAAAGAACAAAACAGCCTCAACACTCAGATCCGTGCGGTATTTACTGAAACCCTGCCGGAAGTCACCAGAGTTGTTGACCCTATCCAGCAGCTCCAGGTCAAGATCCGTGAGACCAGAGAAAGTTCCATGGACAAGGATGGAACCCTGCCCACAATCACCATGCTCGATATCCTTGCCGAGGTATCTGCAAACATCCCTGAATCCATTGATATCCGTTTGGCTCGCTTTGTGGTGGATGACAACGGGCTGCGCCTCAGAGGCACCACCGACACGTTCAACACCGTGGATGCAATCAAAAAAGGCCTGGAGCAATCTCCTGCATTCAACAATGTGGAGATCAGTTCGGCAAGTCTTGATCCCAAGAGCTCAAAAATTCGCTTTGAGCTGAAACTGACCATGAAAGGTGCCTGAGGCATGACCTTTTTAACTCTTAAACACACCATCCATACGATTCTGGGCAAGACCGGCCTGAACAAACTTGAAAACCGGGAAAAACGTGTAGTTCTGGTCGGAATCCTTTTTCTCGTCTGTTTTGCTCTTTTCCAATTTGCTGTCTCTCCTCTGATCCAGGCCCGGCAGCAGACACAAAAAGCATTGATCCAAAAGAATAAAGATATCATAAAGATACATCAGCTCCAGGAAGAGTACCGTAAATTTCAGGTTCAGGCGGTGGACATCCAGAATAGATTGCTCAAAAGGAGTCCCTCGTTCACCCTCTTTGCATTCATTGAAGAGCGAGCCGCAAAAGCCAAGGTCAAGCAACAGATAAACTCCATGACCCCTTCAACTTCAGCAGGTGAAGGTCCCCTGCAGGAGTCTCGGGTTGATCTCAAGCTTGAACGGATCTCACTGCAGCAACTGGTTGATTTCCTACAGCAGATTGAATCAACAGACAATGTTGTGATAATCAAACGTATCTCAATTCAGGAAAACAGCAAAGTAGAAGGCGCACTCGATGCGGTGATGCAAATTATAACATTTACCCAAAAATCCTGACCATGACCTTTCCCAAAAACACTTTCTGGCGTTGGTCACTCTATGCCATCTATGGCCTGCTTCTGGTCATGCTCTTTTTGTACCTCCGTTTTCCGGCACAAAAGTTCAAAACCTTCTGCACCCGTCTCATCACCCTGCAACTTCCGAACTATGAAAATTCCATCACGTCCTTAGACTATCAATTTCCACTCAGCCTTGTGGCCAGAAACATTCAACTGCAAAGTAAAGATAAAACCGTAAAAGAAGTCTTTGCTATAGAACAACTCACCATTAAACCTGATCTCGCCGCACCAGGAAAAAATTTCTCTCTAACCATCACCGCTTATGGGGGAACGCACCATATCGCCTTGGTACTCGACCGGGCCCATAACACCTGTACTCTCCCGACAATTGAGATTAATAGACTTGATCTGGCAAAGCTACCATTGCTGCAAACTCAGACTGGACGCGCCATAACTGGTCTACTCACCGCACAAGGAAGCTATTCTGGTAAAACAGGCCAGGAGATATCACAGGGAACCGGACAGGGTTCTGCCCACATCGAAAACGGAACCTGTGAATTGCTCTATCCAATCCTGTCCCTGAACAACATAGATATCGAAAAAGGCGAGGTGTTCTTTAAACTGGAAAATAAGAAGATGCTTCTAACCAAGGGGACATTTAACGGCAAGGAGCTTTCCGGGACATTCTCAGGTCAGATGATTTCGATCAACACATCATTTGCTGCTATACAGCTTAACTTGACAGGCGCCTTGACACCCTCGCCTGCCCTGGTAAAACAGAGTGGTCAGGCCCAGCCATTATTACTCCAGTTACAACAAAATCATGCAGCACTTCCCTTTCACCTGAAAGGGACAATTGCTAAACCCGTCTTTCTTTTCGACTCATAGCACATTGATATAATGGCCAAGTACCTTAAAAAAATATTTCCATTTATCATCATAACCATCCTGGCCGCAGTTGGGGTTGAAATATTCTACAGAATTGCGTTCATCAGGCTCATGGCCACAAATCCTGAGGCAAAAGTTCAAGTCGCAAAGACAAACATTGCAGCGCCAAACACGGGCGGACTGAACAAACGACCAGATCACCAGGTAATTTTCAAACGTAATCTTTTTGGTCCACCCCCCAAAATGGATCAACCAGAAGAGACAACACAGACTGCCGTTGATCTTACCGCCACCTCACTTGACTTAGGTCTTCTTGGTACTATTACCGGATCACCCAAGAACCGGCGCGCCATTATCCTTGACAAAAAAAAGAAGACACAGGATATCTATTTTCAGGGTGATGTGATACAAGGAGCTCTTATCAAAGAGATCCAACGCGGAAAAATCATCCTCAACAGAAACGGCAAAGATGAGATTCTTGTCCCAGAAACTCCGAAAACAAATCCCACTCCCCCGACAAATCCTGCTTTCCAGTCTCAGATACCACCGGAAATGACACCAGAGCCCTCCCCTGAAATGCCTCCAGAAGCTATAATAGAACCTGAGCCCATGGAACCGATAGAACCCACAGAACCTATAATAAATACCACGGTGGAACCCAATGACAGAGACCCCATAAAAACACTGCGCAATCGTCTTCCTTAGAGCTTTTTACCACCTAACAAGAACAATAATCAGGATAAGCCATGAGTTTGCTTCATCTTTCAAAAATATCTTTCAACTGCAAGGCACTTTGTCTGCCACTGGTTGTCACCCTGTTACTCCAGTTTCCAACATACCTCTGCGCGGCTCAGGAGGCAGCAACAAAACAATCACAGGAAACAAGTTCTGAGCGGTTCATCACCATTGATTTTGACAATGTTGACATCCGCCTTTTCATAAAATATATCAGTGAGTTGACTGGGAAAAATTTTGTAGTCGACAAGGCGGTACAGGGCAATGTCACCATTATCTCTCCAACCAAGATATCGGAAGATGAAGCATATCAGCTCTTTGAGTCAGTCCTGGAAGTGAACGGATTCACAACAGTACCAGCCGGGGCTATCAGCAAAATAATGCCAGCCTCGCGCGCGCTTTCCCAGAACATAAACACCCTCAGCCATGGAGACCCCTCCCGTCCAGAAGACAAGATTGTCACCCAGATTATCCCCTTGCGCTATTCCACTCCTGACGAAATGAAAAAGGTGCTGACGCCCTTAGTTTCTAAAACATCTGTGGTCATTGCCCACACCCAGTCGGGGATGCTGATTATTACTGAAACCCTCTCCAACATCCAGAAACTCCTGACCATTATTGAAGCCATTGATGTCCCGCTCACCGATGAAGAGATTGCGGTAATCCCCCTCAATTACGCGTCATCAACCGTAGCGGCCACTGCCATCAATACTATTTTCCAACAAGCTCCCGGCCCCAAGGGGAGGTCTCTTTCTACTCTTAAAATCGTGGCGTACGAACCCATCAACAGTCTTATTCTGGTGGCGTCGCCCACCGATGTCGTCCGGATTAAACACCTGATAACCCTGCTTGATACCGAGATGAAACAGAGTGAGGGAAATATTCAAGTGGTCTACCTTCAACATGCAACGGCGAAAGATCTGGCAACAGTATTAACTGCTCTGCCCGGTCAACAGAGTACTGATCCGGCCAAGAAAGGTGAGATACCGACTATCTCCAAAGACGTCAAAATCATGCCTGATACGGAAACCAACTCCCTGATCATCACTGCCTCCCGCACCGAATTTAGAGAGCTGGAGAATGTCATCAAAAAGCTGGATATCCCCAGACGGATGGTCTATCTGGAGGCACTGATCATGGAGGTAGATGCCGATGCAACCTTTGATGTGGGGGTCAACTGGATGGGGGGTGGCGAGTTTGCCGATGGGACAGGACAGATGCTCACCGGATTTGGAGGCAGCGCTGGTTACAAACTATCAGACACCGTCGGCTATATACCTGGCGTTGCTGCTGTTGCGGCTACTGCTACGACTGCTGCCATTGCGGCTACTCCCGCTACTGCTGCCATTGGTTCAGGATTCAGCCTGGGCATTTTAAAACAGGGAATCAAGATCGGTGGCATCACCTTTCCAGACATCGGTGCCGTATTAAAAGCCTATAAAACAGATAGCCATATCAATGTCATTGCCACCCCCCAGATCCTGACAACCGATAACAAAAAAGCAGAGATCAGCGTTGGCGAAAACGTCCCTTATCAAACCAGTCGCTCCTCCTCCAGCGACACCAACATCACCGGCTATGAAAGTTATGAGTACAAGGATATCGCCACCAAACTGACCATCACCCCGCAGATCAACCAGGCCGACATCCTGCGCCTGGAGATCACCACCGAGGTCAGTAAACTCAAGCAAAGTGACGATCCTTTAAAGCCCACAACCTTCAAACGTACAGCCACCACCACCGTTCTCGTCAAAGATAACAACACCATCGTCATCGGCGGCATCATCGGCCAGGACGACACCGCAGGCGAGTACAAAATTCCCCTGCTGGGTGACATTCCGCTGCTCGGCTGGCTCTTCAAAGAGAAAAGCACTATACGCAAAAAAACCAATATGTTCATATTTATCACACCCAGGATCATCAAAAATCCTGGCGACATGGCCGGGGTCACCGCAATCAAAACTGACACCATCGAAAAGGATCTCCCGGAAGCAAGGCAGCTCCTTGCCAACCCGACTGACAAGAACCATGTTATGTCCATGGTTGACCGGGGATTTGAACAGATGCAAAAGGGAAAATACGAGGAAGCCAAAGAACAGTTCAATCAGGCTCTGAGCATAGATCCGTATAATCCTTACGCCCAGTTCAACCTCGCAACCATCAATGAACGGGAAGGCAACCCGCAGCAAGCGATCAAGCAGTACCAGATGATCTTGGACAATAACAGCAAGCAGGCGGCATTGGTTAATTCCAAAAATCCCAACGTGGAAAGTGCTCTTCTTGAAACTTGCAGAGATAACCTCAAGCGATTACAGAAAACACAGCCACCTCCTATTGAATCGACCAACCAGAATTATTAAGTACTCTTGGACATAGCGGTATCAACAAACACCCATGAACCAGTTACAAAACATCTTGACTGATCACTTCAACTTGCCGCCTGAGGCCTGGGAACAGGCCATGGGGACCTTGGTGGAAAAAGGCGGTCAATTAGTCCGTATCCTGATTAAACAGAATGACCTTGATGAGATTGATCTCCTGGAAATCCTCGGAAATCAGTTGAACATGGAAGTCATACGTACACTTCCGCCTGAGATCCAGACTGATTTCACTGCCCGTATCGCCATCGGCTTTCTGAAAAAAAACACTATGGTGCCAGTCGCAACTCAGGATGATGCCTATATTGCCATCAATGATCCATTCAGCTTTCAGGCCCTTGACGATCTCCGCGCCATCCTGGGATGGAACGGTATCCGGCCAGTCCTCTGCCCACTGACCGCTATTACCACCGCCATCAATTTTGCCTTCGACATGACCCAGGATTCAGCGGAAGAGGTCATGCAGGACATAGACAGCGAAGATCCAGAGGCCCTTTTTTCCGAAATTGAAGAGACGGGCGACCTGCTTGATGATACCAGTGACGCCCCGGTTATCCGCCTGGTGAACCTCATGTTCTCCCAAGCCGTGCGCGACAACGCCTCTGATATCCACATCGAACCTTACCAGAACAGCCTGAAGATCCGTCAGCGCCTGGACGGCATTCTCTATGACATGCTCAGTCCGCCCAAACATGTCCAGTCGGCGCTGATCTCGAGGATCAAGATCATGGCCAATCTGAATATTGCTGAAAAGCGGCTGCCTCAGGATGGACGTATTGAGTTGAAGGTCGGCAATAAAGATGTTGATCTCCGGGTCTCCACCCTGCCCACCTCCTTTGGCGAACGGGTCGTGCTCCGCCTCCTCGATAAATCTTCGGTATTAATTACCCTGACCGAGCTCGGTATGCCCGATGACCGGTTCGTGCCTTTTTCCCAACAGATCAAGGCGGCCAACGGTATCGTCCTGGTCACCGGCCCTACCGGCAGCGGCAAGACCACCACACTCTATGCGGCCCTGACCTCCATCAACAACACCGATATCAATATAATTACCGTAGAGGACCCCATCGAATACCGGATCAGCGGCATCGGGCAGGTTCAGGTTAACCCCAAGATCGACCTCACCTTTGCCTCCGGCCTTCGTTCTATTGTCCGACAGGATCCTGATGTTATTCTGATAGGCGAGATCCGGGATACAGAAACGGCAGAGATTGCTATCCAGTCAGCCCTTACCGGCCATCTGGTCTTTTCCACCCTGCATACCAATGATGCCGCCAGTGCCATAACAAGACTCATCGACATGGGTGTCGAACCCTTTCTTCTTTCATCATCCATCAATGCCATCCTCGCTCAGCGCCTGGTACGTATTATCTGCCCTCACTGCAAAGAGGCGTATACACCGGAGAAGGAAGCGTTGCTTAAACTGGGGATCCAGCCGGATGAACCCACCCAGCCGGCATACAGAGGAAAGGGATGTGCGAAATGTCACCATACCGGCTATAAGGGAAGATGCGGTATTTTTGAGCTGCTGCTCATGGACCGCGAGATGAAACACATGATTCTGACAACCGCCAACGCCGATGAAATAAAAGAACAGGCTATCAAAAACGGGATGATCACTCTGCGCCAGGACGGCGCCATGAAGGTCCTGCAGGGCATCACCACCATTGAAGAGGTATTCCGGGTGTCAAAGGAGTAAGGAAATTCGTTTACCAATAAACGTCCTTACTCCCAAGACCGGTTTAAAAAAAACATCTTCTGAAACTTCTCTTCCTCGGTACCACCAACCCCTGATGGCTATGAAAACAGGGGTTGGGTTTCGACTTCAAACTTCCTGAAATCATACCTTAAATCTGCTGATCAGTTCCCTGAGTTTTTCGGCAAGAGCGGCCAGATCATTGGCGCGGCCATTGACCTCACCGGCGCTGCGACTCATCTCCTGAATTACCCCGCTGACCCCTGTGATATCTCCAGCAATATCACCGGATACCGCTGATGTTTGGGCCACGTTTTCATTTACCTCGCTGATGCCCTGAGCCGCTTGCACCACATTACCGCCTATCTCGCCAGTGGTGGCAGCCTGCTCTTCAATGGCCGTAGCAATAATGGTGACGATTTCGTTGACCTGATCAATCACCGCTGAGATTTCACGAATTTCTTCAATGGTATCACCTGTTGATGACTGAATCCCTTCAATCTGCTGCTTGATCTGCTGAGTGGCATCCGATGTCTGCTTGGCCAGAACCTTAATCTCGTTGGCGACTACAGCAAAACCTTTCCCGGCCTCACCGGCCCGAGCCGCCTCAATGGTCGCGTTCAGGGCCAGCAGATTGGTCTGCTCTGAGATCTCGCTGATAACCTCAGTCACCTTGCTGATCTCACTTGCCGCCTTGCCAAGTACATTGACCTTCTCAGAGGCCTCACGGGCCTGTTCCACAGCAGCACGGGTAATGGAACTCGCTTTTTCAGTATTGTCGGCAATTCTGGCGATAGTGGAACTCATTTCCTCGGTGGCAGTGGCCACCATATTTACATTGGTGGCAGCCTGCTCACTAGCTGCCGCCACAGAATTCATGTTGGCACTCATCTCCTCAGCAGCAGCAGCCACACTATTGGTCCGCTCAGATGATTCTCTTGCCCCATCCTCCATACCTCTGGCCAAAGTAGAAAGCTCACCCGAAGAAGAGGCCATCGATTGCACACTGTCCTGAAGATCAATCACTATCTTCCGAACATTGCGCAGGAAGGCATTAAAGCAGGTTCCCAGTTCAGCAAACTCATCGAGCACGCCAGACCGATAGCCATCAGGACATTCCCGACAACTCTTGTACTGGTTTTTAAGAAGCCGCGGGCATTTAATCTCAGATGAAAAAGACCCACAGGTCTCCCAGCAGTTAGAGTTCTCATCGTCGCAACCACATTCAAGATGTGCCTCCTGCAATCCATCAGGACAATTCAGCGACTTCAGCCCCTTGCTGATTATATGTTGGGTCAGATCACCACGGCCAGCCTTCTCAAACTTGCCGATGATCATCCGCAATGGATTGTTGATCAAACGATTAATGATAAAATTCAATACCAGTAGCAACAGAAAGAGAAAAACAGCGCCGGCGGCAATCATCTTGTACAAATTGACGGAAATCGCAGCAACGGTGGCACTGATATCACTGGGAACAGCCAAAACACCAATGATATTGCCACCATAATCTTTCAAAGGCCCATACACGGTGAGAAGATCCTTGCCACCCTTGTTAACCTGATCAAAAACAATGGCCCCTTGCTCCATGACCTTGCGTAGAAATGGATAACGGGTCTCAGGAATGGACATCGAATGTGTTTTGGCCAGGTACTTGAAACCACTCCCTTCCGGGGCAATAACAGAGACATCAACACCTAATTTTTCTTTTAAGGGCATTACCAGAGCATCATTGAGATCTTTACCAAACTCAACGACACCAATATGTTTACCTTCAAAAACAACAGGCACAACTCCCCGAAGCCCAAGGCCAGCAAGACCTATTTCAATACCCGACACTGCCTGCTTTTGTTGATTAGCCTGGACCACGGTCTGCCGTGTTGAAGTTAAATCATCATTAAATTTTTCCAATTTGTGCAGACGAAGAAAAGAAGTGGCTGGAGGAGTCAGAAACTGAAACTGGGCCAATTGCAGCTGTTCCTTTAAATTATTGAACATCGGCAAGGTAATACGAGTAAGTTCGCTCCGGTTCCGTTCTGCAAAAAGGCGTTGTACCTCCGGGGTTTCCGCCACCACGAAGGCCATGGCCAGTGCCTCTGCCGCACTGTCCTCAAACAGTTTCTGCACCTGCTCATATTTAGCCTGAAGCCGAAGTTGTTCTCCCTGAAGAAAGGTCTTTTTTTTCTCAATGGCAGTGCTAAAGACAAGCCCACCCACCAGAAGGAAAAAAGCAAACCCAATAATAACAAGTAATTTGGCCTTCACTGTCTTAGGAAGTATTTTCAACATTTTTTCTCCAATTCTTAGCTATGTGAGTATTTTATAAAAAATGCAACGCAGTCTTTATCCGGAATGGCCATTATAGTCTATTAGCGACACTTTACCTATAGTAAACTTTGCCCAAAAGTGAGCTGATGACTAGAGGATCAAAAGACTTCTTCTCATGGAACTCCTTATAATATCAGATAATACCAAGCTTCTTCAACACCAGCACAAGAAGTACAAGCAACCCAAGAAGTAAAAGTGCAGCAAGGGTACCCCACAACTGCCCACCACCAAATTTTGGTGCCTTTTCCTTGGCATCCAAGGCGGCAGAACGAAGCTGACAGACTCCACAATAAAATTTAGAATCAACCTCCTGCATAAACTCTGGATGAAAAGACTCACCACAACCGTCACAGACATGGGTGGGCATGGCCGTTGATTCAACCCCTTCTCCTTCCTGACCTTTGTCCTTGGTTTCCTCAACCGGCAATACTGACTCAACCTCATGAATAGTTTCCAGCTCGGGTTCCGGTTCTGAAACAACTTCGATCTCGGGCTCCGGCTCTGTTTCCGGCTCGGGAACAACTTCAACCTCGGGCTCTGCTTCCGGCTCGGGGACAACTTCAACCTCGGGCTCCGGTTCCGGCTCGGGAACAACTTCAACCTCGGGCTCCGGTTCCGGTTCGGGAACAACTTCAACCTCAGGTTCCGGTTCCGGTTCGGGAATAACTTCAGCCTCGGGCTCCGGTTCCGGTTCGGGAACAACTTCAACCTCGGGCTCTGCTTCCGGCTCGGGAATAATTTCGATCTCCGGCTCTGCTTCCGGTTTTGTAGCAGTTTCAAGTTCCATTTCTGTTACAGGCTCAAGGAATATTTTTTCCTCCCCTGCAGGAGACACAACACCGTCATCTTCCACCGCCGATATGTCTTCTTCGCCAGCAGTCTCAAGTTCGCTGACTGGCGGCCCTATCAACCTGTTTTGCGTCAGCAAAAACACCTTTTCACAGCGCGGACACCTGAGTTTCATGCCGACCAAAGAATCCGCCGCCGAACCAACAACTCCACAATGGGGACAGGATATCTTCTGTTCCATGATCTTAAAAACCTTATCACATTGCGGACATCGGACCTTTTCTCCAAGCACAGAGCCTTGCGAGGAACCAACCACCCCGCAATGGGGACAAGTCATTTTCATTTACAGCCTCCAACTCAAGTATTGTTCACCACAACATGTACGCACCACAAAAGGATCATTTAACTTGTAGTATAAAAAACAAAGCAAATCAAACATGATTTATCCCTTAGGGGGAATTTAAGAGTCATTTGTAAATAATAACCCAGAAAACCCTACAGAAATTTCTCCTCCCATATTTTTCGTTGATTTGTATATCAACTTTAGACAAAATAATACTAAGTTAAAAAAAAGGTCACTTGTGTTCAATCACCACAAACATCCGTGGCAGAAAAGAATAATGGATTCGATTTGAATTCTTCAGAGTAAAAAGTATATGATAATATAGCATCTGAATAATTGTCCGATTCAGAAATTGTATCCAGGGCAAGATACTTACTGTCAAGTCGTAGAACAGATCCCCCTAACCCCCATTTACACGTGGGACATGGATGCTTTATTGGATATTTTGCAATTTCTTAAACGGACATTACTGATAATATGCGGATAAAAGAGTGGTTCATATTATGACGCATACAGCTGGAAATCAGGCCAAGAGCTATGCAAACGGGCAAAAAAGATGCTTCGGAAAAACGAGAAAACAGGCCAGGAAACAGTCTCTCCCGAGGCGGTAAAAGAACTGCTCCACGAACTACAGGTGCATCAAATCGAACTGGAGATGCAGAATAAAGAATTGCGCCGCACTCAGCATGAGCTGGAGGTCTCCCGGGCGTGGTACTTCCAGCTCTATGATCTGGCCCCGGTAGGCTATTTGACCCTCAATGAACATGGATTAATTGTGGAAGCAAATCTCACCAGTGCCAATTTACTTGGCGTAGACAGGGATGCGCTTGTCAATCAGCCACTCTCCCTTTTTATCTTCACCGAAGATCAGGACTGCTACTACCTCCATCATAAACAGCTGACGGCCACAGAAGAACCGCCTCAGGGATGTGAGTTGAGAATGGTGCATGCAGACGGTTCCTTATTCTGGGCACATCTGCAGGCAACCTCTGCCCAGACAGCTGATGGCACGTCTGGATGCCGCATTGTGATGAGTGATTGCACCAGACAGAAACTCCTTGAGGAAGAAATAACCCTGAGCGAAGAAAAATTCAGAACCATTGCCGACTATACCTATGACTGGGAGTACTGGTTGAGTCCCACGAAGGAATTTCTTTACAACTCTCCATCATGTAAAGGATTGACCGGCTTTTCCACAGAGGAGTTCATGGCCGAACCGAAACTCCTTTTATCTATTATTCATCCAGACGACCGGGACAGCGTCTATAAACATCAAGAATGCTGCTGTGAAACATCAACTGAGGCAAGACACATTACATTCAGGATTATCACCAAAAACGGAGATCTGCGATGGATTGGCCACAGCTGCCAGCCTGTATACAACGCTCAAGGGCAATTTCTCGGCAGACGGGCAAGCAACCGCAACATAACCAAGCAGAAACTCAACGAGGAACAAATAAACCTGAGCGAAGAACGATTACGCCTGGCTCTCGATGCCTCTTCTGACGGAGTCTGGGACAGAAATCTTATCTCCAACGAAGTCTACCATGGTGAAAAATGGTACAAGGTACTTGGATATACTGAGCTTGATGTTAAAGAAAAATCTCTGACCTGGGAAAAGTTACTACACCCCGACGACAAATCTAAAACCATGGTAGCTATCCAGCAACACCTGAACGGATTAACTCCTCACTATGAATCAGAATTCCGGATGCGGAACAAGGACGGTGAATGGCAATGGTTTCTATCCCGTGGAAAAGTGGTGGAAAAAAGTAAAACCGGTACTCCCCTCCGCTTTATAGGGACTAATACCGATATTACGAAAAACAAAAAGAATGAGTTCAAACTGCAGAACATGCACGACCTGCTGGAGAAGAAAGTTATCGAACGAACCCATGAGATACTGGAAGTAAATGTTGCTCTGAAAGTGCTGCTGAAAAAAATGAAAAAGGACACGATCGAACTGGAACAGAAGATTGCAGACAACATCGCCACGCTTGTTGACCCTTACCTGAAAAAACTGCAACATCTCAACCTGGACGCCCAGCACAGGATCATAGTAGACATGCTGACAGCCAATCTGCAGGAACTGACATCCTCCTTTACCCACACCGCTTCTTTAGAATTAAAAAAACTTACCCCCACGGAGCTACAGATTGCAAACCTGGTGAAACATGGCAAAACGACCAAAGAAATCGCCGAGCTAATGAATCTTGCAGCGGGAACGATAAGTATTCATAGAAAGAACATCAGGAAAAAACTCGGCATTTCGCAGCACAAGACTAATCTCCAGGCGTATCTGTCTTCCACCACCTGACCTCCTGCCCATAGACAAATACTCCGGTACTCCCCAGCGGTATCGAAGTATCGAAAGTACTTTCTCTGTGTGGAACCTGATCTCGAGTATGGGTAGTCATCCTTCCCACAATGGATAGGTTTTCTATCCATTCCCTACCTCTTTTTAGTCCATTGTTTTCCCGTTGTTTCTGCTACATTATTAAAAAAAAGGGATAGGTATTGTGTCGCCTGCAATCCCCATTATCCGAATCGGCAGAAACATCTTATCCAGAATTAATTGTTTTAGGAGAGAGAGCATAAAAAGCTCCCACAACATTCTCTTTTACTCAAGGAGGGGGAATCATGAAAAATTCAATTTATGTTGTAGCATGTCTCTTGTTTTTGGGCCTTACTCTCAATGGCATGGATGTAAATGGGCAGACGGTTAGTATGGCCAAGCCTGGAGGTTCGAAGGCCGGCGGAGGTGGCGGGGGGGGGGAGGACAACCATCAGAACAAGGTCAGCTCTATGGTGATCTCTATGTCATTGCCCGTTATATGGGAGGGGAAACTAAAAACGTGCCGGCGTTTGATGGGAGTGGTAACCCCATCATGGTCCAGGTGGCTGGTGATCCGCTGGTCTGTGGCAGCACCCCCTGCCAAGTATGGCAGCAGGCGTGGACCACGGCAACTGCCGTCGGTGGTGAACCGAAATTGAGCGAGATATTTGCCACGTACCAAGTACTGGATGATTATGATGTGCCTGTACCCAATCCGGTGACTGGAACTGATTATTATGCCGCTCCTTACCCCAGCCAGTGTGTGCAACCGGTGGCTGACTCAGTGCGTTGGGGCGATATATCCTCCAAAACCGGGCTCATCGAGAACCGTCTTCCTCTGGATTACATCTATGATGCCACTCACTCCACAACCGATTGCGCGGTAACGGATGCTGTTTTCCTGGCAGCTGGCGAGGTATGGAATAGTGTCACCTATTACACGGAAATTTCCTATCCTCAGCTTATCCAGGAAGTCTCATTCGGCCGCCTCAGTCTGGCGCGGTCCCCTGAGGCGACACACGATAAGGCCTTTGATGAGGCGATCACAAATCTGAACAATGCAAAAAAAATCGTCCTTGATGCTTCCGGCCGGCTGGTGTTGACCACCGATGTTTATGATGAATTTCTTACCAACCCGGACGGCTCTCCCGTCTGGTTAGAAGAAGTGACGAAGACCATCGACTCACCGCGGGAAAACCTGGCGATCTACATCAAGCTGATGAAGGACGGCAACCTGATCACTCCAGCGTATGAGCGAGCACCCATCCAGATGTCGAAAAACGGCGGCATCCCTATAATAATTGAGGACGGCCCGTCTACAGCGTTGCGTCCGACCATCAATATCGAGCTCATGAAGAATATGGGGCTCGGCAGTCTGGTCGATGCAGCTAACAGGACTACCTACTATGCAAAGTACGATAAGACGCTCGGTAAGGTGCTTGTTTCGTTAATCCCTCAATCCGGTTACGAGCAAGCAGACGGGATCATCGAACGGGCGCCGTCCGATGTCTGCAGCGGGAATGACCTTGCTTTCAGCGCCACATTTTTGGCTTCGGCGGCCGATAAAAGCGGATCAATTACCATGGACGAGATTGTTTACCTCAACTCCATCCTCAGGATCAACCAGGTAGTCGGACTCAGCGATGATGGAACCATCGATTACAGCAAAAACCCGGTCTATTTCAATTTCGCCACCAACCCGTATGTCTATGATAGAGGAAACACGTTTATGAATCGTGGGCGGGTGTTGAGCGAGCCGGGTGGGGGCCTTCCGGCAACCTATGATGGTTTAGTGAATGTACTTGTGGAAGAAGAATTTAATCCAGGGACCTGGGATGATACACCGATGCCGATCTTTGGGACAGTGTTTGGCAGCGAAGATTATTCCGGCACCAATATCTCCGGCTTTACCACCATGGCTGATGATGACGTGCACACTATTAATTATATCCATACCTATCAGATCCCTGGCTTGCGGTAACCGCATTCCAACCCGCAGCCTCTCCCCTGGCCGCTCCACCTCACGAACGGCCAGGGGATCAGATTACTGAGACGGTCCGAGATTCTGGGGGGGCAATGTAAACATTATGTGTCCAAGTAAGAATCGAACATTCATAATGAGATATCAATGATTGATCCCTACAATTTGGGCAGGATCCGATCATGAATAAGACAACGAATTTTGGACTGCTGTTTTTTGCATTTTTTTCACTCGTATTGTGCGGGATTAGCTTTGCTTCTAAAACCGCAACACTTAATGCCGGCGAGACAGAACACCTTAAATTTATGAGAGAGGAAGAAAAACTTGCCCGTGATGTGTATTTGACCCTTGGCTCACTCTATCCAGAGGTTGGAAGTTTTCAGCAACATTGTCGTATCGGAGCAAAAGCACACCGATACCATGGCGAAGGAACTCGATAAGTATAACATCGCTGATCAAAGCCTGCACCAGCCTCTTTGACGGTTCGAAAGATCATCTGCGGGCCTATGTCAGAAGCATTGAAGCCATCATCGGCTATGGCAACTATGTGGCGCAATTCCTGACCCATCAGGAAGTTAACGAGATCCTGGACGATAGATATCAGGGAACTTTGAAAAACTCGGTTTTTCGTTTAAGCTCAAGGCATACGAAAAAATTTATCACAGGCATACCGTTAATATCCCTATGATAGAATTTTAAAAACAACGCAGAGATTAAACGACAAACCATTTTTCAAGGTTCCCATTCATTGAATACGTTTAGACCAAATATTCTATTAAATGTTTATGCGTATATATTTAATAGAAAAACTAAGATTCTCCGAAGTTAACCAGTCCCTGGCCATCCTGAGAATCAGCGTCTTTTGGCAACAACAGTTCATAAAATAACTGTTGTTGCCTTCTTTTTGGAAATCAACACGACGTAAATGACAAGTAATCGATTCTTAGATCGACAGCTTGGGATGAAAGGTGAGTTATTCAATAACTTTCCAAGTTCCTCACCATAATGGCGACGAAATCGCTACAATGTTTTCAAGCCCAGACATCAATTATGCCAATTACACCACCTGCATGAGCCTCAGTTTTTCCTCCACAGCCTGATCCTGCTTGCACCTTTTTTCTCCGTATACCTTTTGAATACCAACTGCGAGAGTGGAGGCACTGGAAATTTTTCCAGAATATGACGTGGATATGCAGGAACTTTTTAACGGGAAAGCAGGTCCTAACCTAATGGTCGTGCAAAAATAATGTAACCTTTTGCAGCTTCCATCGTTATCTATTTTACAAGCAGACATCACCACAAGCAGATAAACATACATACCCCTAACGAGCCTTAGTAATGTCCGAAAAATATCAAAATTTCTATGAAGAGTACAAAAATAAGCTCTTCAGTTATTTAATATACAAAAGTGGCGATCATGAGACTTCCAAAGACATTATGCAGGAAAGCTTCACCCGTCATTTTCAGCATTACGGCCATGATGCAGTTTTGTCCCCGGCACTTCTGTTTACTATTGCCCGGAATTCACTTGTTGATCATTGGCGACAGCAGAAAAAATTCCCTGTATCAGAAGATATTACTTCACAGATGGCTGCCGACCAGGAAAACTCGCTCATTACCCAGGAAACAATCGACAAAATTCACAAGACAATGAGCAGGCTCCCAGAACTGGACAGAGATATTTTAACTCTTGCCGTTGGCGGTGTTGCTTATAAAGAAATAGCTGCAACGTTCGGATTAAGTATAGAAAACATTAAGGTAAGGGTTCATCGATCGAGAACCAAGGTACGTCAAATGATGAAAAACGAGGTGGAATAATGGATCACTTAATCAGCATGTATATTGATAACGAGCTCTCCATAGACGAGAAGATGCTCTTTGTCGAACACGTCTATGACAACAAACCATATAAAGACGATACTGTTGGTTTGCTCGAGCAGGAAAAACTGCTGAGTACCTCTCTCAACAAAACAGCCCCGGCCATTGAACTGAAAACCAAACGCGCCAGAATTCTACCTATGTTTAACTTTAACCGCTCACTGGGCTGGGCCGTTGCAGCCTGCCTGTTGGTCCTATTTTCCTTTATGGCCAGGCAGGATCTCACCCAAATAAAACCAACCGCAGAACCAACTGTCGTTCTGCACAGGTTCGTAATTCATAACCAGAAAGCCCACCGGGTCGAGATTAGCGGCAGCTTCACAAACTGGAAGAGTGTCCCTCTCGTTCCCTCTGGCACAAACGGCTACTGGGAAATATCATTGAAACTGCCAGCAGGAGAACATCACTATACATTTATTGTCGACGGCTCAAAACCCCTTCCAGATCCAACTGTTGCCGCCCAGGAATCTGATGATTTCGGCTCAACCAATTCTATTCTCAAAGTGGAGACCGAGCATGAACAATACCCTTTCTCTTAGTCTGCAAGGTCTCCTGCTGAGTTTTATCATTTTAACTTTGGGATGCGCCCAGCAACATTCTGTACATGTCCATGATGACTCCCTGTCCTTTTATTACAATGATGCCAAGGCCAAAGAGATCTTTTTTTCCTCGTCTGCGGATCATTTTACCTATCACCGTACGATCAAAGGGTCTGGAGATGTATGGCAGGTGACCATTCCCCTCACCAAAGAATTTTCCTATTTTTATATCGTTGATGGAAAGGTTACCGTGCCGGATTGTCCGCACACCGTGCTTGACGACTTCGGAACAAAAAATTGCCTTTATATCTTTGACATGTAACCATTTGTATAGCCCAGCGTTTAATAATTAAATATTCAACGATACATTAGGAGAAATCATAATGAAAAAAATGACTGTCCTGACTGTTTGTCTACTGCTTGCTTCATCTCACACTTTTGCAGCTGACCAAACCAACAGGGGGAATTCACAACATTCTGTACAGGTCCATGGTGAGTCACTGTCATTTTATTATAATAATGCCAGGGCAAAAGAGGTCTTTCTTGCCTCAGCCACAGACCATTTCAATTTTCACCCTGCAATCAAGGGGGTGGATGACAGTTGGAAAGTGACCATCCCACTGAGCAAAGAATTTTCCTATTTTTATATCGTTGATGGAGAGATTACCATACCGGATTGTTCGAATACCGTGCTTGACGATTTCGGAACAAAAAATTGCCTTTATGTCTCTGCCTTGTAACCATTTGCATAATCCTACGTTTCTAAAATAAAGATTCACCAATATGTTTTAATTGAAGGAGAAACCGTAATGAAAAAAATAACTGTTCTTACAGCGTGTATTCTGCTGGCATCATCTCATGCTGTTGCAGCCGACCTAACGAACGATGAGAGTACTCAACTCCAGTCGCGGGAAGAGGCAACAATACACTACCAAGCCCGGCTCGACCCTGATGGTACACCTGCCATGCTTCAGGCCATGCAACAATACCAATTCAGAAATGAAAACACTATACGTGTCCGTAGTATGATCCAGGAGGCAAAACAGCAGGGCCTACCTACCTACCCCTTGATGAGTAAGGTGTATGAAGGAATCGCTAAAAAGGCGAACGAGGACAATATTGTTCAGGCGGTCAAAACGGTACAAAGCAGATATGAACACGCTTACCAGCAGGCAAGTACGCTTACCAAGGACAAGCAACAAGCCAAGCAGTTGGGACAAATTATAGCCGATGCCTATACAGCTGGCCTGAGGGAGCAAGATTGTGCCCAGATAATGACTCAACTGCAAACCAGAACAAAAACAACAAACCAGGAAGAAGCCCAAAAACTCATGGTTCAAACCATGGCTACGGCCCGTATCATGGCACGTATGGGTGTTGACTCCACAACTGCTTCTGCAGTTCTTGTCAATGCTCTCCAGAATTCTTATCAGACCCGTGAAATGCTCACCCTACAGAATTCTTTTATCGAGCAGGCCAGGTATGGATCAGCCGAAGATGTTGCCAGGGAGTTTTCTGCTGATATTAATAAGGGTGCCGCTGCATCAGAACTCGGTAGCCAATCAAATGCCAGCGGATCTATGGACGCTGGCTCCAGATCTGGTAGTTCCAGTGATTCTGGCGGATCAAGTGGCGGTTCCAGTGGCGGATCAAGTGGCGGTTCCAGTGGCGGATCAAGTGGCGGTTCCAGTGGCGGTTCCAATGGCGGTTCCAGTGGCGGTTCCAGTGGCAGTTCCAGTGGCGGTTCCAGTGGCGGTTCCAGTGGCTCCGGAGGCCGTTAAGCGAACCAAAGAGGTATTGTATTCACTTTCTGTCAAGATGTATGTAGCAATCCCAGAACACAGACAGAAAAAGCGAAATAGACTATTCCAGTTTCAATGACATGATTGACAGTAGAATAAGCAAGGAGGACAACATGCTTATGAATCGTAGGGCCTGCGAACGACATGCTACTATGGGGCTGATGTCCAGCATGTGGAATGGAAAATCTGCCTGTATTGGCGTTATTGAAGATGTTTCAGTCACCGGAATTCGAATATGCCAGATTCCGTCACATTTTGATGAGCATTCCCGAAAATGTTTTAGCATCGTGCATGGTCCTCTCCAGGATTTCAAGCTCATGTTAAAAGCCAAGTGGAGATCGGAAACTAAAAAAGAGATGTATCAGATGATAGGCTTTCAAGTTGTTAATCCGACAGTCAACTGGAAGAAATTCTTAGCAGTAGCCCTTGCAAGCTCAGGAGTAAATGAAAGTTCACCTGACTACGGGACGGAAAACAATATGTTGAGAATGGACAGAAAACAAAATAGTTCTCCGTTTTATGAATCCAGACCGATAGTCAAAAGAAGAACCAATAATGAAGAACAAGATCCTTATAGCATAGCTCTCTTCCTTGCAGCATTGATCTCTAACAATACGACGTTCGCTCGTGGAAAAGGAGGTGATGGACACCACAGATACAGCATTGGAGAGTCAAGTTCAGGTACGCCTAGGTCCAACAACATGAACAACTCAAGCGGAATAGAACAGCAGAATTGCTGTATGGAGCAAGACAAAGACATGGGCCAGGATAGGAGGGAGCGTAAACACTATCAGGATTCCGAGGGATAAATGGATACAGCTAAAGCAAAATACAAGACAAAACGAAAATAAAAGAACTTGGAGGCGGCGAATCCCACTGCACTGATCTTACCACCAAGAGAGATCGAGGCAAGATCCTTTATTGATCAAGATCCTGACCTGTTCACACTATCTTTACTGCCCACAATAGAAGGTAAATAAAAGCTGAGGAAGAGGGCTTTTATCAACAAAAGGAGGTTTACCATGAAAAAGAACATAATAATCTCTGGTTTTTGTCTAGCGCTGGCCGCCAGTCCTGCTCTTGCCCACCATCCTGCTGAAGATATCGTGGACCCAGAGATCTACGCCATGATCGATGAAATGGTGTCCGATACCCCCCATGCAGATCTGGTATTTGATGACGACATGGGAACGACAACAATCACAACCGATTCAGTCAGTGCCGCAGAAGATCTTATTGATGACGGGTTGCTCGCTGGCCTCTCCCTGCTTGACGATGACGTGACAGTCACCATAACCTTCCCTGATGAAGTCATAACAGAGAGTCTCAGTTCTAAAAGTTCCGCTACCAATAAATGGAATGATGGCAAGGACTGGGGAGGACCGGTAATGATTACCGTTGATACCCTGCTTAAAGTGGAGAATGACTAAAAACCATCTGAGTTCTTAAAATAGTCACTAAAATTTTCAGGGGATTCGCTGGGCGGCAGAGAGAGATCTCTGTCGCCTTACGGGTGTTCACAAGCTCACTTACTGTTTGCTCCCTTTCCTTGCTTGGGGCCTAAAATAATCGGCATCACGTTGTTGATTGCAACAGGTTCTGATAACAGGCATGCTGTCGAAGATTCTCCAGCAAACTTTGGCTGCATGACATAAAAGTTTCCAAAAACATTGTTTCTGGCCCCTTGCCAATATTGAATTTGAATGGGCAGCGGGAATTGCTTCCATAATAACTTTCAACAGGAGGGAAAATGAAAAGAACAATGCTTTACACAGTATTCTTTACTCTGATTTTTGGAGCGGGAACAGTTTCGGCTGTTCAGCTTACGCTAGAAGAACAGATGGGCCGACACGTTTACATGGACAAAGGGCTTTCATTAAACAGAACACAATCATGCGCTACCTGTCACCATCGCACGGCCGGGTTTGCAGATCCGACTAACAGCCGGGATCCTTACAATATAATGGTTTCTCTGGGGGACGACGGCACATCAAAAGGTGGCAGAAATGCCCCGACTTCAGCCTATTGCGGTTTCAGCCCGATACTGTATCAAGTGAACGGTGAATATTTCGGCGGCATGTTCTGGGATGGTCGTAAGACAGGAGAAGTCCTTGGCGATCCACTGGCAGAGCAGGCTCAGGGACCGCCATTAAATCCGGTAGAGATGGGTTTAGCGTTGCCGGGAGATGTGGTAATCAGAGTTTCCGAGTCACAGTATGCGCATCTTTTTGTCAGTTATTTTGGACCGGATTTCTTTGCTGTTCTTGGAGATGACGACACTCCTGATGGCTATCTTGATGCTAAGGCCGATGCAGCCTACGCAGAGATTGCCAAGATGGTAGCGGCCTATGAGAGGTCGGCTGAGGTCACCGCGTTCACTTCAAAATTTGACACGGGAACCTTGACGGCCCAGGAAACAAAGGGACAGGAACTCTTTAGGGCAAATTGTTCTTCATGCCATACCGATGAGGTCGTTGGCAACGAGCCTGCCCCGCTGTTCACCAACTATGGATACGTCAATGTTGGTGTGCCGGTAAATACCAGGCTGCTGACCGTACCGGGTACGGTGTACGACGGTTATGATCTGGGACTTGGACCTGTTGTCAATGATGAGGCCCAAAATGGCAAATTCAAGGTGCCTACCATGAGAAATATCACCAGGACGGCCCCCTATTCCCATAACGGTTATTTCACGACCTTAAGGGAAATGATTTCCTTTATGAATGACAGGCGAGATCTGGTTCCAGAGGTGGATCAGAACGTGACCCTTGCGACAGGCAACATGGGATTAAGCGGACAGGATATCGACGACATTTACGCCTTTCTCAATACCTTGACCGATAAATAGCGTTAAGGAGATAAAAAGCCAAAGTTTTTAAGAGGCAGAAAAGAACTGTCAATCCGGAGTTTCACCATGAGCGAAGCTCCGGATTTTGTACGATGCACTTCCGGCTATTTTTTTCTGTAATCCCTTATTTTTTGCTGCCACAGCGCCGGCCCACTCTTATGTACTGACTCACCCCTGCTGTCCACGGCAACGGTCACCGGCATATCTTCCACCTCAAACTCGTAAATCGCCTCCATGCCCAGATCGGCAAAGGCCACCACCCGTGATTTCTTGATCGCCTTGGAGACCAGATAAGCAGCACCGCCCACGGCCATCAGATAGACCGCACCATGTTTTTTAATGGACGCTATGGCGACATCCCCCCGTTCTGACTTGCCGATCATGCCCAGCAGACCTGTCTGGGACAGCATCATCTCGGTATATTTATCCATCCGGGTGGCGGTGGTGGGACCGGCAGGGCCGACGACCTCGTCACCGACCGGATCAACGGGACCGACGTAGTAGATAAATTTCCCTGTAAAATCCACGCCTTCAGGCAGGGGCTCACCCTGGGCCAGCAACTGCTGGATACGGCCATGGGCAGCATCCCGACCTGTGAGGATGGTTCCATTCAGGAGCAGGGTCTCACCAATCCGCCAGTCGGCAATTTCTTCACGGCTGAGAGTATCAAGCTGAACCCGTTTCACCCCTGGCCCCATTTCCCATTTAATCTGCGGCCAGTCCTCCAGATGCGGCGGCTCAAAATGTGCCGGGCCGCTGCCGTCGAGCACAAAGTGGATGTGACGGGTAGCAACACAGTTGGGGATCATGGCCACCGGCAGGGAGGCCGCGTGGGTGGGACAATCCTTGATCTTGACATCGAGCGCCGTGGTCAGTCCTCCCAAGCCCTGAGCACCGATACCTAAGCTATTGACTGCCTCATAAATTTCCAGGCGCAACTCTTCTATACGGCTCACCGGCCCGCGTTCGATCAGTTCCTGAATATCAATGGGTTCCAACAGCGATTCCTTGGCCATCACCATGGCCCTATCAACCGTCCCGCCAATGCCGATGCCCAGGATTCCCGGCGGGCACCAGCCGGCGCCCATGGTCGGCAGAGTCTTCACCACCCAGTCAACGATGGAGTCGCCGGGGTTCAGGGTCACAAACCTACTCTTATTCTCAGAACCGCCACCTTTGGCCGCGATGCGGATATCGACAACGCTGCCTGAGACAAGTTCCGTGTAAATGACTGCAGGGGTATTGTCTCCGGTATTTTCCCTTTTTCCCGCCGGATCAGCAAGCACTGAGGCGCGCAAGGGATTTTGAGGATTGAGCCAGGCCCGGCGCACTCCTTCATCCACCAGCTCCTGAATACTCAGATCCGTATCAAAGCGGCACTGCATACCAACTTTCAGAAAAACGGTGACAATGCCGGTGTCCTGACAGATCGGACGCCGGCCAATGGCTGCCATCCGGGAGTTGATCAGAATCTGGGCTATAGCGTCTTTGGCTGCCGGATTCTGCTCTTTTTCATAGGCACGGGCCATGGCCTGGATAAAATCGCGGGGATGAGCATAAGAGATGGACTGCAGGCTGTCGGCAATGGAACTGATAAAGTCTTCTGGATTGATGAGAGTCATAATAAAAATATTGAGGTGCAAAGAGAAGAGTGTGAACAGAAACAGAGGGCTCGCATGACACGTAAGCCAGGCCCTTTACTCCTGCGCCAGATTCCCGGGGTTACTCGCTCGGGTACTTCGCTCAAGTTTTACCTTGAGCTCACCGGATCGAAGATGAAGATCACGCTGGGGAAAGGGAATTTCGATTGACCGCTCCCGCAACTTTGTCTCTATGGCCCAAAGATACTGGGCCTGAGCCTTGCCTGGCCTCGTCATTAAAAAGTATTCAACCCAGACAACGAGTTCAAAATTGAGGCTGCTGTCACCGAAGGCAACAAGCCAGACCTCAATCGGCCTATGGGGATCATTGAGCACGGTGCCTTCAACCTGTTTGGCTGCATCAATCACCGCCTCCCGCACCATATCCTTATCACAGCCATACGCCACACCGAATGGCACATGAATACGACGGTTCTTTTCGTTGAAACTCCAGTTGACAACCCTGCCGTTGACAAATTCCGAGTTCGGTACGATCACATCCACATTATCACGTGTAGTGACACGGGTATAACGCAGGGCAATTTCACTGACCGAGCCCGTCACACCGGTCTGCAAATCAACAAAATCTCCAACCTTCAAGGTTTTTTCGAAAATAAGGATAATACCCGAAATAAAGTTGCTGAAGATGTTCTGTAAACCAAAGCCGATGCCGACCCCGATAGCACCGCCGATCAAGGCCAGACTTTCAAAGCTGATTCCAAGCCAGGAAAGGCCGATCAGGGTACCGCCAAACCATACCGCATAGCGAACCAGTCGCATCAAGGCATAAATGGTCGAGTCGTCAATCCTGAGGCTTTGTTTGCTGCTGAGCATCAGCCGCCGGATTCCATCTTCCAGGCGACTGGATGCCCACCAGGAACCAAACAGGATAGCCATAAGGCCAATTATCCCCAGGAAGGAAAAAGAGGCGTCACCAACCGAAAACAAAGGTGTTCCAACCCATTTCATTATCTGGCTCAAGGCTTGTAAAACCTCATTCATATTGGCCTCCCTGCTCACTCATCTCCAGAAAACAACAAAAAAATGATACGCAACAATGCTTCCTTCCATCGAATCATGCCTTTTTTCCCAGAAGTGAGGCGGCAGGGCGGCAGAGGGCAATCACTGTCGATCCCTGACCAGGCTGAAGCTTGCGCCCAGCCACCACCGGTACCAGATCCTTCTTTTCGGTCACCACGAAAAGAGGAATGACCCTGTTCCCATGGGTTTCAAGATATTTTTCATAGGAGAATGCTTCCGTGATACGAGTCCTGCGGAACCTCCCCTCCTTGGCAAGACTATCAGCCAACGTGCCGAAATTAACATCTTCACTAAAGAGGATCTGGCCACGCTGTTCATCTGAGGCGAGATGGCGCTCCGTGGCCATCGATTCTTTCATGGTCTGCAGCGAATAAATCTTGTTCCGGCCAAATTCATTGCGATAGTGCATTGCGGAGAGCGTATTCATCTCGGATCGTTGCGACAGTGCCATCATGCAGCCGATACCTGCCAGGTCAAGATTGCGGGAAGCGTGAGCCGATACCGGATTCCCCAGATAGGTGCGCAAACCAAGCATGCGCGCCTTACGGATATAATCGACACTGTGATCGATCAAAAGCGTACGGAATCCATGCCGATCAAGTTCATGCGCCAGTTCGCGCGCTACCGGGTTGGCGCCGATAAACAGCACTCCTTTGGGCTCAGGCTCGGAAACTCTAAGCCAACGGGCAAGGGTTCCAGCGGTGAAGCTTTGCAGCACTACGGTAAAGAGGATAACAAGAAAGGTCAGAGAGACCAGCAGGTTGGCTTCGGCATAACCCGCACTTGCCAGTTTCATGGCAAACAGGGCTGAAACAGCTGCCGCCACGATACCGCGAGGCCCAATCCAGGAAAGCAACAGCTTATCGCGGATTGTCAGATCGGAACCGAACGTGGAAAAAAAGATATTCAAAGGACGGGCGACAAACTGGATCACCAGCAGTACTCCCACTGCCCCCAGACCGACATCCAGCAGCGCGGCCAGATCAATACGCGCCGCCAGGACAATGAACAGACCGGAAATGAAGAGGATGGAGAGCGATTCCTTGAACTCCAGCATATCTTCAATCGGCACCTGCTTCATATTCGCCAACCATATGCCCATGACGGTTACCGCCAACAGGCCCGATTCATGAGCCAGGACATTGGAAATAGTGAAAGCGGCAAAGACAAACAACAGTGTCCCCATATTATGCAGATACTCGGGCATCCAGTGATGCCGGAGTACCATACCCATACCATAGCCAAAGGCAGCACCAAGAAGAGTGCCTGCGCCAACGACTTTGGTAAAGGTGATCAGCGTATGGGCAATGGCGCCGCCAGCCGCCCTTGAGACAATGAACTCAAAGACCAGCACCGCCAGCAGGGCGCCAATCGGATCAATGATAATACCTTCCCAACGCAGGATGTTGGAAATCGCGGTATTGGGTCGGACAGTCCGCAGCATTGGGACAATCACCGTCGGACCGGTAACCACCACCAGTGATCCGAACAGCAGGGCCATTTCCCAGCTGAGGCCCAGCATGAAATGAGCCGCGCTACCAATGATGCCCCAGGTAAGCAACATGCCGGTGGAAACCAAGCGGCGCACCACTTTGCCGATCCCCTTCAACTCAGCAAATTTAAGCGACAGGGCACCTTCAAAGAGAATCAGACCAACGGCAAGAGAGACAACGGGCATCAACAGGGCACCAAACATGTGGTCCGGATCCAGCCAGCCGGTCACGGGCCCCGCCACAATGCCGGCGAGCAAGAGAAACAGGATCGCCGGCAGCTTGACCCACCAGGCCAGCCACTGGCTGGCAATGGCCAGCAGGCCTATACCCGCAAAGGCAATCATTACTGATTCAGACACTCACTCTCCCTCTATTCTTAATTTCGGGTCACTGTGAAAGAATGAGGAGTCTCTTGCTTTTGCTCTCTCTTCCCTATTCTTTGTTCACTTGCCTGCTAGACAGAGCCTGCCAGATCTCCCGGATAGCTCCAGCCGCAGGGCTTTGCTCATTGCAGACCACAGGTATACCCTGGATCTGGCACTCAATCACTGTGGGATCAAAGGGAATGCGGCCTAAAACCTCAATCCCACGTTCAACACAGGCTATCTCTATCGATGCGGCCATCTCCGGATGAAGATCCCATTTATTGATACAGACAAAAGATTGTAGCCTGAAATGAAGGGCCAGGTCAAGAACTCGTTCCAGATCATGCCAGCCGGACTGACTTGGTTCGGTCACTGCCAATACCGTATCAACACTGGCAAGGGAGGCAATAACCGGACAACCGATCCCTGGCGCGCCATCAATCAGAATCAGATCAAGCCCTGTCTGTTCTGCCAGCTCGCGGGCCTGCCTTTTGATCAAGGAGACCAGTTTACCTGAATTTTCTTCGCCGGCAAAGAGCTGGGCATGAACCAGAGGGCCATAGTCAGTATCGGAGATGAACCAGTCTCCACAGTAATTTTCTTCGAGCACAATAGCCTGTTCCGGGCAGAAATGGGCACAGACGCCACAGCCTTCACAACTCAAAGGGTTCATCAAGGCCGTGGGGCCAGCAAAGTCCATTGTAATAGCCTCAAACTGGCACAGATCAACACAGATTCCACAGCCACTGCACTGATCACTGATAACTTTTGCCTTGACCCCGGAACGGAATTCATGGCTGCTGCGAGGTTTGGGATCAAGCAGCAGATGCAGATCAGCGGCATCCACATCACAGTCCACCAGAATCTTGTTTTCCGCGAGATAGGCCAGTGACCCTACCAGGCTGGTCTTACCGGTCCCGCCCTTACCGCTTAAGATAACAATTTCTTTCATGCCAAGATCTCCTCTATCAGGGCCTGCAGAGAGGGGCGAAGATCCGGGCGGATCTCCACCAGACATTGGCCACGGGCATAGCCTTCCGCAATCTTTCGGTCAAAGGGAATCTTGAGCAGAACCGGAATATTTTCCTGCTGACACCACTGTTCAACCCGTGCGTCCCCCAGGTCAGCCCTGTTGATGATCACCCCACAGGGCTTGGAAAAGTTCCGGAGGACTACGGCGGCAAGCTTCAGGTCATGAAGCCCGAATGGAGTGGGCTCGGTGACCAGGATGACATAATCAGCATCGGAGATTGCCTCGACAAAAGGACAGGAGGTGCCGGGAGGTGCATCAATGATGACCAGCACATTCTTGTCCGCCTTTTTCTTCACCGCCTTCAACAGAGGAACCGCCATTGCCTCTCCCACCCGCATTCTGCCATGGACAAAGCTGATATCTCCTGCCATGCCGGACTCAAGCATGCCGATTTCCCTCTCACTCCGGACAATGGCATCATCCGGACAGACCCGAAAACAGCCAAGGCAGGAGTGGCACATCTCCGGAAAGGTCATGATGGTATTAGCAAAGAGGGTTATGGCATTAAAGCGGCAGATATCGCGGCATTTCCCGCAATAGGTACATTTTTCTTCCAGAATCTGCGGAATGATAACCGTACACCGTTCACTGGTGGCAAGATCCGGCTTGAGGAAAATATGGCCATTGGGCTCTTCCACATCACAATCAAGGTACTGGACCCGGCCTGGGGCGCACATGGCCAGACTTGTTGAGACAATGGTCTTACCAGTTCCGCCCTTACCGCTGGCAACTGCTATCTGCATCTGCTCATCCTATCCCTTCCTGTTTCGACCTTTACCTGAACCACAACCGGCCCCGCGACCTCTTCCTTGTCCACCACCTTGGCCCTGGCCACTACCGCACCCCCGGCATTGCCCGCCACCCATGCCGCTGCCAGAAGTGGCGGTCGATGTGAAAGTAACAGGATCGGCAGAAGAGCTGACCTGAGCTTGTGAACCGCTCCGGAATTTTTCCACAGCCTCGCGTACCGTTCCACTCACATCAGAGACAACCTGAATACCTGCTTTTTCGATCACCGGCATGGCCTTGGGTCCAACTCGTCCGGTGAGAATAGCCCCTACACCTTTATCAGCAACCAGGGCTGCCGCACTTATCCCGGCCCCCTGAGCAGCATCTCTGCCCTGGGTGTTGTCTATGGCTTCTATGAGTGTTCCGGTGTCACTGTCAATAATGAGCAGACAGGCTGCCCTGCCAAATCGAGGATCAACAGGAGAATCCAGATTCATTCCTGTGGCGGAAACAACAATTTTCATAATGCCCTCCATTTCTATTAAAAATATTTCGGTAGAACTTTCCCAAGCACGCCCATCCATATCGTGATTATGCACAGAACATAATGAGATATTACACAAAATCAAGAAATAAAATTGATTGCCCTGAAAAAAGTTTCCGACAACAGAAACTTTTTTCATATTTTTCTTACTGGTAGTGGTTTAACGGAGGATGGTTCGGGGCGGGTGGTAACCGGATGGAGCTGTGGTATTGGGCATAAGGATGCCTTCTTTGCCGATCAGGGTACCGGGACTGGTTACTGAATTACATCCGGTCTGGGCCTTATCCCCAAGGATGGCGCCAAACTTTCTGCGGCCGGTATCAATAGACCCTTCACTGGTGCGAACAGCAACATTTCCTGCCAGAAATTTGAGATTGGCAAATTTGGTGCCGGCCCCCAGATTAACATCCCTCCCCAGAATAGAGTCGCCAAGATAAGCAAAATGACCGGCCTTGGCATGATCGAGAAAGATGGAATGTTTCACCTCGGTGGTATGGCCGATGACACAATGAGATCCGGTCAGACAATAACCTCGCAGGTAAGCCCCCTGACGGATCTCGGTATAGTCGCCAATAATGGCTGGTGACTTGATCAAGGCCCCGCTTTCCACCAGTACACCGTCCCCCAGAGCTATCTGCTTGCCCATGAGTACGGCCCCGGCCATAATGACAGTGGCACCCTTAAGTTCCCGGCTACCAGAGCTGACCCGCAATTGCTGTTTCGTGGTATCGCCATACACAATCTGCAATCCGATGGCTGAAAGGATCTGTCCTTCATGGAGGATAACTGTTCTGGTCAGTGGCTCTCCTTCCGGAAGCAGGGGACTTGTGAGCTGCGGATACACATAACCGTTCATATACTCCTGCAGCCGAGTCAAGGCGGTCCAAACGTACTCCGTATCATGGAAAAGTGGGGCATGGAGAAACTCTGAGAGATCAAAAAAAGAGTGAGGGCTAAGCATGACTGGACTCCATAAACACTAAAAAAAGATAAAACTGCAAGCACCATAAAAAAATCAAAAAAATACAATCTCAGCCGTTGTAACAAAATAACAACAACATTGAAACAGCATGAACGGCACCTAAACAACACGGCGACACCATTTCATTGAAAAAATTATCACAAGACTCTCAATAGTTAAAGGCAAACAATTATGATTGAAAGGAACGTTTAATTCAAGAGAAAAGGGGCAGATTCTTCCATTCTCCGGCACGTTCCCTCCTTTCCCTTGATGTTCTGCATTTACAGTCTTGACTTCGACCAGAGCAATGTTTAGTTTTTTCAGCCAGTTTGAGGATTTAAACGAGAACCCTTTAACATACGTTCTTCCCTGTCTTAATGCACCACTCAAGCACAGGGAACTTATCGGGAGATTCTCCCTGAGTCAATAAAAGTCACTTATCCAGTTACCCTGGATCAGGAGGTTTACGTGGAATTCAATGATACATTATCCATTGGGATGGATGATTTTTCCGACAGTGAAAATATGAAGATCCCTGAGGTACTGCCCATGATGGCAGTCCGGGATGTAGTGATCTTTAACTATATGATCATTCCCCTTTTTGTGGGCCGACCTGGTTCGGTGGAGGCCGTCAATGAGGCGCTGAAGAAAGATAAACTGTTGATGCTCGTCACCCAGAAAGATTCAACTCAGGACAACCCCGAAGCTAGTTCCCTCTATTCAATAGGCATGGTCTGCATGGTCATGCGCACCCTGAAACTGCCTGATGGTCGATTAAAGGTATTGGTGCAAGCGGTTTCCAAGGCCCGGATTCAGGAATATGAGCAGACCGAGCCTTTTTATCAGGTGAAGATTGAAGTGCTGCAGGAAAAAGAGCCTGAAAAAATCACGGTCAAGATCGAGGCCCTGATGCGCACTGTTCGTGAGCAAACTGAAAAAATCATGTCGCTGCGCGGCATTCTTTCTGCTGACCTGATGACCATCATCAATAACATCGAAGAACCTGGACGACTGGCTGATCTGGTTGGCTCCAATCTTCGCTTGAAAATTGCCGAATCACAATCCATCCTTGAAGAGGTTGACTCTGTCGCCCGCCTGAAGCTGGTCAACAACCTGCTGACCAAAGAGCTTGAAGTCACCACCGTCCAGGCCAAGATCCAGTCGGATGCCAAAGAGGAGATGGGCAAATCCCAGCGGGAATATTATCTGCGGGAGCAGTTGCATGCCCTGCAGAAGGAGCTGGGTGATGGAGATGAACGGGTGCAGGAGATCGAGGAGCTTTATAAGGCCCTGAAAAAAAAGAAGCTGCCCAAATCTGTACGCAAAGAGGCGGAAAAGCAGATCAGCCGCATGGAGATGATGCATCCTGATTCCTCTGAGGCTACCATTATCAGGACCTACATCGACTGGATCCTCGATATCCCCTGGAGAAAAGCCACCAAGGATCGTCTGGATCTGATAGCCGCCAAAGAGGTGCTCGATGAAGATCATTACGGCCTGGAGAAGGTCAAGGAGCGCATCCTTGAATATCTGGCCGTACGCAAACTGAACACCACCACCAAGGGTCCGATCCTCTGTTTCGTGGGCCCCCCAGGGGTCGGCAAGACCTCTCTCGGCAAGTCCATTGCCCGGGCCATGGGCCGCAAATTTCACCGCATGTCACTGGGTGGGATGCGTGATGAGGCCGAGATCCGTGGCCATCGCCGCACCTATATCGGGGCCATGCCGGGACGAATTATCCAGGGTCTGAAACTGGTTTCTTCTAATAATCCCATTTTCATGATGGATGAGATTGACAAGATCGGTTCTGATTATCGTGGCGATCCCTCATCTGCCCTCCTTGAGGTTCTCGATCCGGAGCAGAATTTTGAGTTCACCGATCACTATATGAACATGCCCTTTGATCTCTCCAAGGTCATGTTCATCACCACTGCCAATATGACCGATACCATCCCAGGGCCTCTGCTGGACAGGATGGAGGTGATTCGCCTTTCCGGCTATACTCAGGAGGAGAAACTGGCCATTGCCAGACGCTATCTGCTGCCCCGACAGATCAAGGAAAACGGCATCAAGACCCGCCATATCCGCCTGCAGGATGAAACCCTGCAATATATTATCAGCCATTATACCTACGAGGCCGGCCTGCGAAATCTGGAGCGCGAGATTGGCAAGGTCTGCCGCAAGGTGGCCAGGAAGATCGCAGAAGGCGGCAAAGGACCTTACAGTATCACTCCAAAAACCATTGAGCGTTATCTTGGCCCGCCAAAAAACATTCCAGAGTCAGAACTTGATTCCCTGTCGCAACCAGGTCTGGTCACCGGACTGGCTTGGACCGAAGTAGGTGGTGAGATCCTCCATATCGAGGTCAATCTCATGCCGGGCAAGGGTACTTTAACCCTTACCGGCCAGCTTGGCGATGTAATGAAAGAGTCGGTACAGGCAGCGCTCACCTATTGCCGCAGCCGCTCCCAGGAGATGGGTGTGGAAGACAGTTTTTTTGAAAAAACAGATATCCATGTCCATGTCCCGGCCGGCGCCATCCCCAAAGATGGCCCTTCAGCCGGGATTACCATGGCCACGGCCATTTATTCCGCCGTCACCAAGCAATCGCTGATCAAAGGTCTGGCCATGACCGGCGAGGTAACCTTGCGTGGTCGGGTACTGCCCATTGGTGGACTGAAAGAGAAGGCCCTGGCTGCCCTGCGTGCAAATATAAACAAAGTGATCATTCCCGAGCAGAACCAAAAAGATCTGGCCGAGATCCCCAAAGATATCCGTGACAAGATGCAGTTTTTTCCGGTCAAGGACATGGACGATGTGGTCAAGATTGCCTTCGGGCGTGTCCAGAAAACGGACAATAAACAAGATTGAAACCCAGCGATGCAGCAGAGCCTGATTGTCCGCAGGCTAAAAATGACCAAGGGCCGCCCATTCCAGAAATTGATAATGAGCGGCCTCCCCAGATGAGTAACGAGAGTCCGCATAACGGCTCTGTTTTTTTAAAAAAAAGGTCCGTTCGCTGGACTGCCTTTTTTTTATTACTTTGCCCGATGGCAGTGGCTGGCTGGCTGACCCTCTATGCCTGGCAGCCTGCGCCCCAGCAGAAGGCAGAATACGCCATTATCACGATTCCGTCTGGATCAGGGAGCAGACAGATACAAAAGATCCTGGCCGAAGCCAAGCTGGTTGATGATGACATCCGCTTTCTGTTGCTGGCCAAGGTTCTTGGCCTGGCTCGGAAATTACCGGCTGGCGAGTTCAGGTTAAGCCTCGGCAAAAAACCGGGTGAGGTCTTACGACAACTGGCAACGGCCAAACCGGTACAATATGCAGTAACCATCCCCGAAGGACTGCGGTTAGAGGAGGTGGCGGAAATCTTTGCCGCCGGATCCTGGTGTGATCGGGATCGGTTCCTGGCTCTGGCCCACGATCCTGAATTTATTCATTCCCTGGGACTTCCATCAGTACCAAGCCTGGAGGGCTATCTTTATCCAGACACCTATCACCTGACCCACGATCTGCAGGATACCAAAGACCTGATCGCCATGCAGGTGGCCCGTTTTTTTAAAATATGGTCTGCATTACCCAATAATGCCGGACAACAGATGAACCGTCATGAAATTGTCACCCTGGCCTCGGTAGTGGAAAAGGAGACCGCTGATTCAACAGAAAGACCCCTTATTGCAGGCGTCTTTCTTAACCGACTCAAGACTGGAATGCGCCTGCAATCAGATCCCACAGTTGTCTATGGCCTGGAAAATTTTTCAGGCAACCTGACCAGAACAGACCTCAAGACAGAGCACCCCTATAACACCTATGTCATCCCGGCATTACCCGCCGGTCCCATCTGCAATCCAGGCCAGAAGGCCATGGAGGCCGTTCTGCGTCCTGCATCTACTGACTTTTTTTATTTTGTCTCCAAGAATAACGGATCCCACCAGTTCTCGAAAGATATTTCCGAACATAATCAGGCAGTTCAGGAATATCAGCGCAGAAAAAAATCACAAGAAAAATAATACCCCATCAATACTCACTGACGTGGATATTACAAAAATAAGTTGACTTAAGCTTTCTTTCTGGCCGATAATCAAACTTGACTCGCTTGTGCTTATAACCACTGAAAAGCACAACAACAAACCACAAGGAGTCCCCTTCTTTTTGTGGCACCCCTTGATTCCAAGGCCGTCAACAATGCTTATCAACACCCTTTTCAAATACTGGACCTATCGCCTCTTTGCTCCCGGTGTGCTTCTCCGTGGAACCTATGATGCCTTTCGGGAGCTCCTGGTCTTTGACAGTCGGAGTCACGAACTCATGGCCGACCTGGAAGATCTCTATTATCAAGGGAAAAAAGAAGATTTCTGCAGGATTGCTACCAGATACGATGCTCTTTCGGCCAGTGTTGGCGGCATGGTAGAGAGCCTTGAGCGTATGGCTCCTGGTTCTTTTGTCACTTTGCCTGAATATTTTCGTAAGTTTGATTTTTACTGTAAATTCTTGCTGGCCCCACCCACTCTCCATTTTGGGCCGCCCTTTGTCCTGACTCTGACCGACCCCGTCTTAAAACCAGCCCTTGCCGGTGGTAAAAGCGCCACCCTGGCCATATTGGCCAACACTTTGCAACTGCCTGTACCTTCCGGTTTTGTCATCACGGTGAACAGCTTTCATTACCTGCTGGAGTATAATGATCTGCGGAGCAAGATCAATGAGCTCTTGGCACAGATCAATATTTCCATCCCTGACAGCCTGGCAGGGATCTCAAAACAGCTGAAGGATCTGATCACGGATGCCGAGGTTCCTTCTGCTATTGAAGACGAGATCCTTGCCGCCCATGCAAGCGTATGGGCAGACCAGGCCGATGATCTCCGGGTGGCGGTACGCAGCAGTGCCGTGGGTGAAGATGGCGAATGCTCGTTTGCCGGACAGTACACGACCCTCCTTGAGGTTCGACAAGAAAATCTCATCCAGGCCTATCTTACCGTTCTTGCCAGTAAATATACGCCAGAGTCATTGGCCTACCGGATACACAATGGACTGAGCGATGAAGAAACACCCATGGCAGTACTGGTAGTCGAGATGATAGATGCCTTGGCCAGCGGAGTCGTATACACTCTTGACCCGGCAAACAGAGATACTGCACATCTGCTCATCCATGCCGTGCCGGGACAGGGAGAAGCACTGGTCAGCGGACGGGAAATCCCGGATGTTCTGGCAGTGAAAAGAGAAGACACCACCTGCCACAAACCAGACACACAAGATGCAGCCAGGCACTTCCTGTCTCAAGTGATGACCGCTGAACAGATCACATCTCTGGCCACTGATGCCCTGAAGATAGAGACTCATTTCCAAACCCCTCAGGATATCGAATGGACTCTAACTGAGACAGGAAAGGTCCTTTTTCTCCAGAGTCGTGCTCTGCAATCTCATTCACAATCACCAGACACAGACATTGAGAAAGACCCGACATCAATTAGCGAAATCCTGAACGCACCTCTACTCCATGGTGGAACCATGGCTGCGCTCGGTCAGGCCTGTGGCCCGGCCTTCTGTGTGGACAAAAGCCATGCCGTAGAACAGACGCCTGCCGGCGCTATTCTGGTAATCAGAGAGACACTGCCCTCTTACGTCCAGGTTCTTGACCGGGTCAATGGAGTACTGGCCGAGCTGGGCAGTGTTGCCGGCCATTTTTCCACAGTCTGCAGGGAATACGGCGTCCCCCTGATCTGCGGCCTGGGTCCTGAACTTCAGACAGTAGATCAAGGTAAGATCATAACCATGCACGCAGAAAAGAGGAGCGTCTATGAGGGCGACATCCTGCCTCGTCTGGCAACAGTTCCTCTCCATGAATCACAAAAAAAGCTTCCTTTTTTCCGGAAACTGCGCAAGCTCCTTGACACCATCACCCCCCTGCACCTGATTGACCCTAAAGCCAAAGGCTTTAACCCCGAATCATGCCGTTCCCTACATGACATTATCCGTTTTGCCCATGAACAGGCGGTCAGGTCAATGTTTTCTCTGGGAGATCGCCTGGGGAACCGTTCCCGGAACCGGAAAAAATTGCTTTCAGATCTGCCTTTTGATATCTTTGTTGTCGATGTCGGTGGCGGTCTTCTGCCCTCAGCCGTCGGGGAAGAGACGATCACAGTGGATCAGATCAGTTCAGCACCCTTTCAGTCTTTGTGGGCAGGACTGACCCACCCTTCGGTACAATGGCAGGAGAGGTCTCATTTTGACTGGAAACAGTTTGGCGAACTGACCATGGCCGACGGAATCGCCAGCTCAGAATCACCTGACTTTGCCAGCTATGCGGTGCTTGGCGCTGACTATATCAATCTGATCATGCGTTTTGGCTATCACTTTACCCTGGTCGATGCCCTCTGTGGCAAGGACAGCTCCAATAACTACTGTCAATTCCGTTTTGCCGGTGGCGGGGCTGATTTTTCCGGCCGCCTGCTGCGTCTTGATTTTATCAGAACCCTGCTCCAGCAGGCGGGCTTTCAAATCGAGACCCGGGGTGATCTGCTTGATGCCAGAATTTCTGTTCTTTCTGTTCCGGAGATGAAGGAACATCTGCTGACCCTGGGCCGATTACTCGGTGCCACCAAACTTATGGACATGTCCCTTCATAACAAGCAGGAGGTTGAACAATACGTACAGAACTTTATGGCAGCAACAAAATCCGGTGAAACAGGATAAGCCATTGTAAAGGACATGAACCGAACAGTATAAGGGACCGTAACAAAATGACCTTATTTCGTTACGGTCCCTAAAAATAGGTACATAAAATTTTCTGCAAAAAATGCAGAATTCCCTCCAAATTGTAAAAAACAGTATCATGCCTTATACCGTAAACTGGCTTACCAGCCAACTGGCTGCCGGCTCCGCCCCCATGTCTTATGATGACCTAGATGCCATCAGAGATCAGGGGATTGATGCCATTGTCAATCTATGCGGCGAGTTCTGCGACCTGCACCAGATTGAGCAGGAATCAGGATTTGAGGTTTACTATCTTCCTGTTCCGGATGAATGCGCGCCTGATATGGAGTTGATGGAAAAGGCGCTGCAATGGCTGGATGAGGCCCTCTATCTGAAGAAAAAAATTCTTATCCACTGCCGTCATGGCCTGGGCCGTACCGGCACCTTTGTCTCCGCCTACCTGCTGAGGCGCGGACTGGGGCTTAAGCTCACCGAAAAAAAACTGAAGCCCGCCCGGGTGACTCCCGGCAGCTACAGCCAGTGGCAACTGTTGCGCAAGTATGGTAAACAACAGGGACAATTGAACGCGCGCACGCCGAGCCTTGAAGACAAAGAAACCGTTAACCTGCTACCCTTTCTGCTCGAATATTCGGCAATCCTGCAGGAAGCGGAGAATCTGACCCGGCAAGCAGGAATTGACCCTCTGGAACTGGATACAGAAAGATGCTGTCATGCCTATTTCGAGATGGAATTGATAGAGGCCGTCCATATCAGCCACACCTTGAATCGACAGTTAAACCGGGAACAGCGCCTGGCCGCCATGGAGCGGGCAGGCGAGACATCTTGCCGGCTCAGAAAAAAACAGAAGTCAGAAGGCGGCAGTCCGGAAGAAGCTGCCCGACAGCTTGCCGCCACCCAGACCCTTTCCTGCCCGCTCCTGGTGGACCAGGCCTGCATCCTGCACACCAAGAGACCCCTAAGATGCCGCGCCGGTTTAAACATGGAGGCACAAAACAGGCTGAATGAGTCAATACACAACTACTCGCGTGATATTTTTCTCGCCCTCACCGGAGAGTTCCCTCCGGCCGGCAGCCTGAGATTTTCAATTTTTGACACAGTTTCAGGTCGTTTTGTACAACAATACTTTCAGGCCATGATAAAGGATTCTCAAGGATAAAAACGTATGCCTCAGGAACAGAAACCAACCCGCCTGCTGATTGTTGACGATGAACGGGATCTCCTTGACCTGCTCAAGAAAGTCCTGTCCAAAAAATGTGGATGTGATGTCGCTTTAACATCATCCAGCCTCGAGGCCCTGGAACTGGCCTCGAGCTGGAAACCGGATGTGGTGCTCACCGACATTATCATGCCGGACATGGATGGTCTGCAGCTCCTGCAGTCTATCAGTACCATTGATCCCACCATCAGCACCATTATCATGACCGGCTATGGCACCATTGAGAACGCCGTGCAGGCCCTGAAAGACGGCGCCTATGATTTTTTTGAAAAACCCTTTGATAACGACAAGATCAGCCGGGTCGTCAGGCGTGCCCTTGAGCGTACCTATCTGTTGCGGGAAAACCTGCATCTTCAACAACGCCTGACCGGTACCAGTGCACTGACCGGGTTCATCGGTCACTCACCGCCCTTACGACGAACCATTGATCTTTTGTCACGCTTGGGACAAAGCGACGCTACAGTTCTTATTCGCGGAGAATCAGGCACCGGCAAGGAAGTGGCTGCCCGCACTATCCATGCCATGAGTAAACGGGCAGAAAAGAAGATGATCACCATCAACTGCCCGGCCCTCCCTGAAAACATCCTGGAAAGTGAGTTGTTTGGCTATTGCAAGGGGGCCTTCACCGGTGCCGACCGTGATAAAACCGGCCTTTTTCTTGAAGCAGATGGCTCCACCATCTTCCTTGATGAAATTGCCGATCTCCCCTTGGGATTACAGACAAAACTCCTGCGAGTCCTGCAGGAAAAGGAAATCCAGCCCCTGGGGCAGACTAAAACCATCAAGGTTGATGTCCGGGTTCTGGCCGCCACCAATCAGGATCTGGAGGCCAAGATGGCCAGGGGAGAATTTCGGGAAGATCTTTTTTACCGCCTGAATGTGATGGCTGTCACCCTACCCACCCTGGCCGAAATCAAGGAAGATATCCCCCTGCTGGCCCAACATTTTTTGGTCAAGTATTCCCAGGAATATGAGCGCGAAGGGATGGAATTCACCCCCGAGTCCCTGCAATGTCTGATGCGCAGGCAATGGAAAGGAAATGTCCGGCAACTGCAGAACATCATCAACCGGGCGGTACTACTCTCAGACAACCGAAAGATCACCCCGCACGAGCTGACAAACTTTGAAGATAACAGCAAGAACGGAGAGACGAAAAGCCAGGTTCCTGCCTGCGTTTATCAGCTTCCATATCGAGAAGCCAAGGAAAAGGTGATCGGCCCCTTCACCAGCTCATACCTGCGGCACTGCCTGACGGGCTCCAAAGGCAACGTTTCGGCTGCGGCCAAGGCCAGTGGCATGGAGCGACAGGCCTTTCAGCGCCTGATGCGCCGCTATCAGATTGATGCCGACACCTTCAGGATAGCCTGAAATTTCCTCAATACCTTCCCTCTCCTCCTGTTCCCGCCAGAATAATCACCATCCGGACAACGGGTGACACCTGAATGTTTCACTGTCTCTTTTTTGTTGCAGCCTCTGAATAGAGATTCAAGAGGAACCGCCATATCCTCCATAACAGCCCCAAAACGAATAAATACATAACATCTTAATATGACAACACATATACTCTTTTCTCATTTCCTTTCTTTTTCTGGCGCTCAATGTGCATAGCAGAATGATATTGACCTGATATCTATCCATTAACCTCCTGGCAAAAGCACTTCCTGCTCCATAGCCATATGAACATAATAAGAAAATTCAACATACTGGCCCTGTTCCTGCCCCTGGCATTGCTTCTTGCCCCGGACCAGGCCTGGGCATTACAAGCCCACGCCCCCCCGGAAGGCATTTATGTCCATCAGCTGGCCCATCTCTTTTTTGCGGCCGCCCTAAGCTATCTTTTCTGGGACGTGCGACGAAGCGCCTTTCCCGGCAAGGGCTGGCGCTATCTCCAGATCTTCTGCATCCTGATGATCCTCTGGAATATCCTGGCCTTTTCCGGACACTGGCTGGGATTCCACATTGACAATTCCGACATCTTCCATGGAAGCGGATATTTTTCATCACAGATTTTAGGACCCATTACCAGTATCAAAGTCATCTATTACTGTGCCACATTGGACCACCTGCTGAGCGTGCCGGCACTCATTTTCCTCTTCCTTTGCCTGCGTTCCCTCTATCGCAGCATAGATAAGGAGGAAGAAAAATGACAAGCCTTCCCCTTTTTCCCGCCATTTTCACTGACATGGTGGGCTCTCTGTGTATCATTATTTTTTCATTTCTTTCTCTGCGCTATGCCTGGTTGCTGATCAAAAAACAGCCGGAGAATTTCCTCTGGGGCTTTCTCTTTTATTTTTGCCTGACCCTTGCCACCTTTGCTATCTCACGGGCCACGGGACATTTACTCAAACATATTCTCTTATTTTCGGGCAACCAAGAGGCATGGCGGATTGTCAACCCCATTTCCGGAGGTGCCAACACCCTATTCATGATCTCTCTGGCGGCCGTCACCATTTATTACCATAAAGGGATTGAAGGCTACCAAGCCATTAATCGCAAGGCCAGAAGTCTGAAAGAGGCGTATGATCAACTGGAAATCGCAGCCGACCAGCTGCACAAGATGAACCTGCACCTGGAAGAAATGGTCGAGGAAAGAACCCTTGAGCTCTCGGCCTCGGAAAAGAAATTCCGTAATCTTTTCAACAACTCCAAAGACATGGTCTTTTTCAGCGATGCCACAAATCACCTTTTGACCATGAACAGTGCCGGTTTCGAGATGCTCGGCTACCCCATCGAAGGCCCCCCCAACCTAAACCTCGTCGATATTTTCAAAAATGAGGATGAACTGGAAAGCTATCATAATGTTCTACGTTCTCAAGGATTTGTTGAAGATCTGGAGGTAGAGTTTGCCAAAGCGGACGGAACCGGCATTTCAGTTCTTTTATCGGCCACTGCTATTTACGATGAAAACAACAAATTTAGCGGCTGTGATGCCATTGTCAAAGATCTCACCCGGATCAAGACCATGATGGAACAGCTGGCAGCCAGTGAAAAAATGGCCTCGGTGGGCCAGATGGCTGCAGGTGTGGCCCATGAGATCAACACTCCCTTGGGCGTTATCCTTGGCTACGCACAACTAATGATGGATGATTTTTCTGCTGAAAGTGAACCGGGACAGAATCTGGCTATTATTGAACGACAAACAAAGGCCTGCCGGAAAATTGTGGCCGATCTGCTCAAGTTTTCCCGTCAATCGGAAAGTGCCCGCGAAGATGTCTCCATCAATGAGATTCTGATGGATGTGATTGCCGTAACCCAGCACTCCCTGAACATGGATCACATCAATGTCCATCAGGATTTCACCCCGGATCTGCCGCTTATTGTCGGCGACACCGAACGATTACGTCAGGTCTTCGTCAATTTGGTCAACAATGCCCATCATGCCATGGAGCAGCAGGGGGTAGGCGATCTGACCATGATTACTCACTATGATGCAACCACCCATGAAGTAGTGGCCACGGTTCAGGATACCGGACACGGCATCCCGGAAAAGATCCGGGCCAGAATCTTTGATCCATTTTTTACCACCAAATCAGTGGGCAAGGGAACGGGTCTGGGCCTCTCGGTTTCCTACGGAATCATTCAGGACCATGGCGGACGAATAGAAGTGGAAAGTCCGGTAACCAACAAACAATCGGGCGAAAAGGTTCAGGGAACAGCCTTTCACATCAAACTTCCAGCAGTGCTGGTTGAGGCAGCTAGTGTACGCGAATAATATTTGTAAAAAACAAGAAGTTGATGAATCTGAATAAAGTCATCAAAGATATGGTCAAAAAAAAACAACCTATTGGAGGTAAATCATGGCTGAGATATTAGCATTGGACGATGTACAGGATGCAACCGTACTCATTGGAAAGATTTTGACCAAAAAAGGTCATAATGTGCATACCTTTACCGAAGAAGACGAGGCTATTGCCTACGCAAAGGCCAATAAAGTGGACCTGGCTATCCTTGATATCAAACTGAAAAAGATGAGCGGAATCGAGGTACTGGAACTGCTCAAGGCTTCAACCCCGGAGATGCGGGCCATCATGCTCACCGGCTATCCGACCGTAGAGACGGCCCGCGAAGCCATCAGCCTGGGGGCAGACGAATACTGTGTTAAACCCATTGACCGGGACGAGCTCGAAGAAAAAGTAGAAAAGGTTTTAAAAGGAAAAGACAAGAAAAGCAGTATCAATGTTTAGGTGCCGTTGCCGAAAAAGCAAGGGCGTTTTCTTGCTTCTTTGGCTTACAGCACCTTATGCCGCTTCAAAGAAACAGCACCTTTAGGGCTGTTTCTTTGAAGCGGTCTGACAGGTAACGAACAAGACAATTTGGACAGTACAAATGGTGCATAAAATGCACTCTACCGACTCACTACTCACTACTTCCCCATCATAATTGGAGGATATTTTCCCATGGATATTAAAGCAATAAACCTGGCGCGGGCCAAGATGTATCACTTTCTCTCAGCCATGTATCGAGATGAGATCCCCCTCCATCTGATAGAACAGATGAAGAACCGTGATTTTTCAGATCGAATCGATGCACTGCAAAAGGTTTGCACAATTCAAGACTTCTGTTCCGGCCTGACCAAGATGACCTCAGGTCTCCAGTCAGGAACACCGCAAGAGGTCTTCAGTGAACTGCGCTACGAATATGCCGACCTTTTCTTGAACGCCGGTAACAATCCGGCCTTTCCATATGAATCCTGCTATGCTACCCGGGAACCGCTGGTCATGCAGGAACCGGTTGTCGCCATACGCGCCGCCTTGAATGCAGCCGGAGTCCATAAGAATCCCGATTATTTTGATCTCGATGACCATATCGCCGTCGAGCTCGAATTCATGCGCTATCTGGCAGAGCGCGCGGCCTATAACAACGAGGATCAGGCAGGACAGTTCACCTTCCTGCGCAACCACCTCATGGGCTGGACCGTGGAATTCTGTGCGGTGCTGGCTTCCGCCGCCAAGAGTGACTTCTATCGCGGTCTCTCCGAACTGACCATGAGCTATCTCTTCAACGAACGGATGTTCTCTTTCTCCATGCTCGCGGACCAGGCCACCAGCCAGGCCTATATCACTATCCTCGAACAGATGGCGGCAGCAGTCGGCACTCTCAATCTGGGAGAGGAGTACACCACCATTGCCGAAGGGGCCGAGACACCTGAGAAGATGCGCAGCGTCAACACACATTGCTACATCTGCCTTGGTCTCTGCGGCCAGGAGGTCAAAGTCAAGGACAATATCATCACCGGCTGCAAGGGTCTGGCCGGCGATCCCAAAGGTGGCGGCCGGCTCTGTATCAAAGGGGCGAACGCCCACAACAATACCTACAGCGCCTATCGCCTGAAGACTCCGCTGATCAAGGAAAACGGGCGGTTCCGCAAGGCAAGCTGGGATGAGGCCATGGAGCGCACGATTGAAAACCTGAAAAGAATCGATCCTGTTCAGGTCGGATTTCATCAGGGCAATGATTTTAATATGTGGTGCTATGACGCGGTGATGGCAGCCTACGGCACCCCTAATAAAACAACCCATCGCCAGATGTGCGACAATCCAGCGCGCATGGCCAACGAGAAAAACTACAGCGAGAAGCGACCCTGGATTGACTATACCAACTCCAAATTCATCCTCCTCTTTGGCATCAACGAACTGGCCACTTCAGCCGGACAACGCAAGGTCACTCTGCTCAAACAGGCGGTCAAAAACGGGGCCAAGCTGGTGGTGGTTGACCCCCGCCGCTGCGAGACAGCAACCATTGCCACCGAGTGGATCGCCATCAAACCGGGTACGGACGGGGCCATGGCTATGGGCATGTGTCATGTCATTGTTAAAGAGGGGCTGTATGATAAGGAGTTTGTCGAAAAGTGGACCTATGGCTTTGACGCTTTTCAGAAACGACTTCTGGGCGAAGAGGATGGCATAGAGCGCACTCCCGAATGGGCGGCGGAGATCTGCGGGGTCTCAGCCGAGACCATCCGGCGGTTGGCCCATGAGTTTGCCGCCGCTGCTCCGGCTGCTGGCGCCAACTCCTGGACCGGGGTTGCTCAGGGCGCTAACACCCTGCACGCCGTCCAGGCCCTGATTGCCCTCAATGGACTCATGGGTTGCTTTGATGCCCCTGGCGGCCCGGCACTGATCAGCAAGTTCAAACTGGCCTCTCCCTGGGGCACCGACCAACCCAAACCCCCAAACAATACGGCCAAGGTCAAACTCGACAAAGGCCATATCTGGAGCGGCTGGATCCCAGGCTACTTTGAAAAGGATGTGGACGCGGGCAAACTCAAGGCCATGCTCTGCTATTTTGGCAATCCGGTCATGTCCAGCGGCAATGAGCCCTCCATCAAACGGGCCATTGAAAAGCTGGAATTCTCCTGTTCCATTGACTGCTTCATGTCCAACACCACCGAACTCTGTGATGTGGTGCTGCCGGACTGCACCTATCTGGAACAGAGCCGGGTGGTAACCGACTGGATGTATGAGGCCTTCATCTCTCTGGGGCAAAAGGCCATCAATCCCATGTACCAGTCCCGCTCCATCGTCTCCATCTTTTCGGAACTGGCAAGACGCCTTGGGTTTGGTGAATACTTCCCCTGGAAGAGTGACGAAGAGTACATGGAAAACCAGATGCGCAATCAGGAGATAACCCTCGATGACCTGCGCAAGGTTGGCTATCACGTCACCCATCAACAAGAGTTTTACAAGTACAAGGACTGGGGATCCATGAATCCACCAGCCGGATATGGCTCTTCCGGCAGCACCAAAACAGGCAAATACAATTTCATGAATCCTCTGGCCGAGGAAAACGGGGTGGACGGCCTACCAGACTACAAAGACCCCTGGGCCGATTGGCCGGAACTCCAGCCCGATGTAGAGTTTCCCATGATCACCGGCTATTTCCGGGTGTTGGAACATGAGCATACCAGCACCTTCTGGAATGTAGCCCTGATGAAACAGTGCGGCACCAACCCGGTCTGGATCAATTTTGTCGATGCCAAAAACCTAGGGATCGTAAACGGTGACGAAGTAGTGATTGCCTCCCCCTGGGGTGAAACCAAAGCCAGGGCATTTGTCACCTGGGATATCCGCCAGGGAGTTTTGGGTGCCGCTGGTGGCTTTGGCCATAAATATGGATTGGAGGGCGACCCTAAATACCCGCAGTTCAAGGGATTCAACACCAATGTCCTGATGCCGCCCAACGTGGCCTGCAAATGGACGGGAACACCGCCGTTGAAGTACATCAAAACAAATATCAGGAAGGCCTGATAAAATGAAGGCGGGAGGAAAAAAGACTTTCCTTCCGCCTTCCACCTTCAGCATTATACGCCTGTGATATGGAACAGATCAACGAACTAAAATTTCTCAAGGTCTTTCAGAAGGTGACCAAACTGATCAGCATGGTGCTTGATCACCAGCAGGTGATGGATACCATTGTCAGAGAGTTACCTGGCCTCCTCGATATTGACGCGGCCACCATCCGCCTGCTTGACCCCTCGACCAACACCTTTGTCATGGGCGCTGCCCACGGACTGTCCATGGAATATCTCTCCCGCACCAATATTGATACCGAAGAGACCATGGCGATGATCAATTCGGGATGTCCAGTTGCCAAAACCAATGTGGACCAAAACACCGATTTCAGTGATCAGGACTTGGTCAGCCAGGAGGGCATCAAGAGTGTGCTCACCCTTCCCATCCTCTTTCAGGATTCGGTCATCGGTATCCTGCGTCTGCTGACCCGTCGCAACCGAACATTTACCTCGGAGGAGATCTCTTTTGCCATGGCCCTGGCCGAGCAGGTGGGTATCGCCATCTCCAATAGCCGCATGTTCACTGAAATGGAAAATCAGATTGATTTCATGAAAGAGGTGCAGGAAGTCTCGGCCCTGGTCAACTCAACCTTGGATCTTGATTCGGTCTTGAATACCATTGTTGAACGACTTCCCCGCAGTATGGGCTGCAAGGCGTGCACCATCCGCCTGTTACGAACACAAACCAATCAACTGGAGTTGGTGGCCTCCCATGGAATTTCGGAGGAATATCTGCAACGGGGAGAGGTAGAAGGAGAAAGAAATATCACCCTTGCCCTCAGCGGCGAACCTGTCTCCATTTATGATGTGAGCCGCGACGAACGGGTACGTTACAAGGACAATATGAAAAAGGAGGGGATTAAATCTCTACTGGCAGTTCCTCTCAAGGTCAAAGGGGAGGTTATCGGCATCATGCGTATCCTCACGGCCAGCCACCATTGTTTTACCAGCAGTGAGATCAATTTTGCCGTCACCGTCGCCGAAATAGGCGGGACCGCCATCCAGAATGCCCGGACCTATCAAAAGATAACCCTGCTCTTTAATCAGGTGGAAGAAAGCGAACGTTTTGTCGCCAATATCCTCAACTGCATCCGCCCGCAACTGCTGGTGGTGGACAGGAATCTCCATCTGGTACTGGCCAACAGGGTCTTTCTGGCAAACATGGGCAAGGAAGAAAAGGAACTTCTGGGAGTTGACTATCGCAGCCTGTGGCAGGACCAGGATTGTCCTGCTGAAAAGTGTCCCGTGGAACTGGTACTGGCAACGGGTCAAACCGCAAGTTACGAGCATCAACTGGTCAAAGATGATGGCACACACTGGGTTGAACGAACGGCCTCACCCATGCTTGACGATGCGGGGCAGGTTGAGTATGTGATCGAGGTTATCCGTGATATCACCGCCAAACGGCAATTGGAACAGGAACATCTGGAGCGGGTCAAGCTGCAGGGGGTTGTAGAACTGGCCGGGACAGTCGCGCATGAGATCAACTCACCTCTCTTCGCAGCTCTCGGAACAGCACAACTCCTAGAAGAGGAACTGGAATCGAAAGAGTTGGCCGATGACGTTCAAACCATCATCAGAAATCTTAAAAAAATCGGTGAATTAACCAAGAAGATGACGACCATGACCGGTTTTGAAAGCCGTGACTACGTTGGTGAAACTAAAATCGTTATCTTACGATAAGTTGTGGAACGTTGGACATGCCGAATTATTTTATTCCCCAAAAATAATCTCAAAAACTCAATCCACCAAGAAAATAATGACTTGCTTTCTCCCCTCTCGGTTCCAAGTTCAACTTGTCACCAAATCCATTTTTAAACCATATAGACCATACCTTTTCTTCTTACCACCCTGCAGCTTTTTTTTATCAAGTACTTGATTAGCAGGATAACTACTTGATGATATATCAAAATTATTTTTGCTATATATCAAAAATAATTTGATTATATTACTGATTTTCCTAGAGTAGGAAAACACAGACAAACAGCTTTCAAATAACACTAATCACTGCCATACCAGCAACTTACCACCAAAACAGATAACACACCTACCGCTCATTTCACCTGCTTCTTGATTTGACATTGGGGAACAAAAAATATCATTTTTCCCCTTGACTTTCTCTGAAAGAGCGCTAAGACTAGCGAACAAAATTTGAGGCAATAAATAAAAAAAAACAACTCTAACCATCTTGATGGTCATCCTTAAAACTTTTAATGTAATCCTCTGCCGTCGCCCCAGTTTAACTGGAGAGGAAAGATGCAACAGACTGAAATATAAAGACAATACCATGAACTGAATCACAACATGGCCAAAACGACCATGGATGGAATTTCAAAATAATTTTTTGTGGCAATTGGTTCTCATTAATAAAAAATGCCAAGGATAAAAAAATGCCAAACAGATATCAAAAAACAAGTATTATTCGCAAATTAGCCCCATTCAAAATTGATGGCCACGCCATTTCCTATGCAGAGTTTGCCCCCAAACTTTATAATCTCTGCATGACGCTCGGTTTTCGCAAAGGTCTGATTATGCCGTCCCGAGCCTTCTGCTCCGACGAGAATCAGGGCTGGCCCATTATCTTACTGACCAAACATTTCGGAACCTTTCCCTTTAATCATGGCAGGGTTGGCGGCATTGTCGCCATTGATCGCCATGGGCCCCATGCCCATCATGGTGAAGATTCGGTGCTTGTTCAGGCCAGTCACGTTGGCTACGACCCCCACACCGGAGCCTATGGCAAATGTACCCGCCCCAAAATGGCGGGTACTTGCATCTCTGATTCCTGCGGGAAAATAACCCATGTTATTACTCCCTATCTTGAGCAATACCAATTTGCCAAAGAGAGGATCTTTCTTCACCTGGACGATAAGGGCACTCATTTCATTACCGTGAAGAACTCCTTTATTGACTTTGATTCACACCCTGTCAAAAATGGCCTGGTACTTCACTTGGAAAGTATTGTCAAAACCAATGAAAACGGCAAGATCCTGCCCGTCACTGCTATCAGCACCAGCCAGACCTATAAGGTTTCTGAAGAATTCCGCAAGCGTATTGATGCTACTGGCTATGTCTGGAAAACCGGAGAAGGCGAGAGCATCGGTAAGTACCTGTTCGAAGACCTTTTTTATTTCCGGGAAGATCTTCACGAGACAGACGAATCGATCCTCCTGGAACGGAACCTCATTGAATTCATGCCGCTTATTGTCACCTCGCGCAATCCTCCGTTGCGGGCAGCCAAGATCAATATTCAGCTGGAATTTGCCCGCACCGTGGAATCCATCCGGCGTGGTTCGGAATATGACGGCAAGAATCTCCTCTATGTTGCCGGCTTGAATATTGATATTTCCGAATATGAGGGCTATCCGGCCACCACCTATTTTGTGCCCTGGGCCGCCCATATCCAGCTCAAGGACGGAACACCTGAAGAATACAGCAAGCCCCTGGAGCAAGATGCGATCTACACATTTTTGATGGAACAGGACAGCATCAACTCGGAACAGGCGGACTTGAAAGAGGAAATCGGCAGAATGCTGGCGGCACCCCGGTTTGATATCACCTCTCCTCAATAACTTCCCTCAAAGAGGGAAGAGTTTAATGGCCGCTGCTTGGCCCAGAAAATATTTTCACGCCCTGCCCCATTTTCGCGCAAACTGTGCCCTCATTGTGACACCTGTTTAAAATACCGAAAAGAAGAGCATTCATACGGGACGAGAAGGCCTGCCCCAAAGGGACATGGCCAAGGCAATCTACTGCGCGTTGCCACCATGACAGATAAAAAAAGACATTACATACGATCGTTGCGTGTAATGACAGCGTATAAAAAATTTGGAGGGAAATAAATGGACACCATGTTTGTGTCGCTTGCTGTAATCCTGGCAGGAGGAGTTGCTGCACTCCTCTTATGCCGGCAGTTTACCTTGATGAAATTGGTAACTATTGCCACGACAACTGCAGGTTGTGGAGTTGGCCTTTTTTACAGCCTCTCAAATCTTCTGAGCCACGCAGCACCAATTGAAATGAGCTGGAGCTGGCTCCACCTTTTCTCCCTTGCCTTTAAGGTGGACAGCATATCCCTCTTTTTCCTGGTACCGATATTCACCATAACCCCGATGGCGCTGTTGTACAGCTTCCATTACATGGGTGATAAGGCCAAGGCAACCAGAACGGCCATCAACTATTTCTTTTTCACGATTCTGGTGGCCTCCATGGCCCTGGTTGTTACGGCGGCAAACATCATTACCTTTGCCCTGGCATGGGAGATCATGTCCCTCTCCTCCTTCTTTCTGGTGATCTTTGACTATCAGGTCAAGGCGAACCGCCAGGCAGGCTATATCTATTTTATCTTTGCCCAAGGCGGGGCCATGTTCCTCTTTGCCGCCTTTGCCCTTCTTTACCAACACACGGGTAGTTTTGACTTCTCAACTTTCTCCACTATTCCGGAAAATGTTAAGCTCCTGGTTTTCATCCTGGCCTTTCTCTGTTTTGGCTCAAAAGCGGGTATCTTTCCCCTCCATCTGGCGAAAATTCAATCTGGTCCGGCCGCTCCGAGTCATATTGCCGCAATTATGTCTGCAGTCATGAGCAAGATGGGTATCTACGCAATTTTTCGGATGTACCTGCTGCTTGATGCCACAACGCCATTCATCGGCCAGATCGTTCTGGTGACCGGTATTGGTACCGGTGTCCTGGGTGTTGTCTATGCCCTGGCCAAACAAGACCTCAAGGTACTTCTCGCTTATAGTAGTGTGGAGAATATCGGCATCATCCTCATTGGCTTGGGGATCGGTATGGTCGGCGTCTCCGAACAGAGTCAGGCAATGGCCTTCTTCGGTTTTGCCGGGGCCTTTATGCATGTCTTTAACCACTCCATATTTAAATCGCTGCTCTTCATGGGAGCAGGTGCAGTATCTCGCAAGGCCAAGACCACCAATATTGACCAGCTGGGTGGCCTGATGAAACGGATGCCCATCACCGGCAGAACCTTCTTGGCCGGTTCTGTTGCCATCTCCGGCCTGCCGCCATTCAGCGGTTTTATCGGTGAATTTTTGATCTATTACGGGGCCTTCTACGGTATCAGCAATCATCGTCTTCCTTTTATTCTGGCAATTCTGGCCATTGTCTCCCTGGCAGTTATAGGTGGCCTGGCTGCGGCTTGCTTTACCAAGGTGGTTGGTCTGGGATTTTTGGGGGAACCACGCACCGAGAATGCTGCCAAGGCAACCGAGACAGGATCCTCCATGACTCTGATCATGGTCGTCTTGGCCATTGCCAGCCTGGTGATCGGCATCCTCCCGGAGCCCTTTATCAGGCTCGCCTTTGCCGGCATCAACGATGTTCCTTATACCGTCGGCTTTGATACTCTGGCCTTTATGGGAATTGTTCGTCAAGTATCGCAGACGGTTGCCATCTTCATAGGCCTTTTGCTGCTTATCACCCTTTTGCGCAAGATCCTCTACCTGAAGAAAGAAATCGGCAGCGGCGGCACCTGGGGCTGCGGCTTTACCCAGCCCACGGTCCGCATGCAGTACACCGGCACCTCTTATGCCGCAGAAATGATCGATTTTTATCGGCCCTTTGTACCGGTAAAAAAGATCTATACGGGTATCTCTAAAATCTTCCCCGGCAAGACCACCTGGGAGACAGAGGTGGAAGATGTGGCGGAACTAAACTACCAGCTGCGCCTGATCCAGCCGCTACTCAAATTCCTGAATAAGCTGCGATGGATCCAACATGGGAAGATCCAGCTCTATATTGCTTATATTGTTCTGGCCATTATCGTCCTGCTCCTCCTTTTATAATAAGCGGAGATTATTCATGGTTGATGTTTGGCAACTGACGTAAAAAAATAAAAAGTGCCGGGACAACACTCTGTCCGGCGCACTTTCAAGCACCATAAATAAATTGAGGTAAGAGATGGAATCCATATTCTCGTTTTGTTTTGCAATCCTGATAACGCCCCTTCTACCGGCGCTCATCAAGAAGGTAAAGGCCTGTTATGCGGGCCAGCAGGGTCCACCGCTGCTGATCAACTACTACACCATGGCTAAACTCTTTAAAAAGGGTTCGGTCTACAGCACCAGCACCACTTTTGTCTTTAGGATGGGACCGGTGGTGGGCTGTGCCACCAGCCTGATGATGCTGCTTTTCTTTCCCATGGCCGGCATAGCTCCCCTCTTCTCTTTTCATGGAGATGTGCTGATTCTTTTTTATCTCATGGGACTGGGTCGTTTTTTTACCATTCTGGCCGCACTCGACACCGCATCACCCTTTGAGGGCATGGGGGCTGCCCGGGAGGCTTTTTTCTCCACCCTGGCAGAAGCCACCGTCTTTGGCATCCTCGTCCTCTTCTTCCGGATCACCGGATCCTTGAGCTTTGCCGAATTCTTTTCCGGCAGCCACCCCATCAGCCTCACAGGTGAACACGGGGCGCTGCTGATCCTGGTCATCGTGGCCCTGTACATCGTCATGCTCACCGAGAACTCGCGGGTGCCGGTGGATGACCCGGCCACCCATCTTGAGCTCACTATGATCCATGAGGTTATGATTCTTGATCACAGCGGTCCGGATCTGGCTTTAATCGAGCTGGGCGCCTGGTTTAAACTTCTTTTTTACGCGGGCTTCCTGGCCAGGATTATAGACCCATTCCAACTGCAAAACGTCTGGCTCAACGGTCTGCTCTTTTATGCAGTTGTCACCTTTATCTACATAACCATCGGCACGGTGGAGTCTATTACCGCCAGATATAAGATGAATATGGTGCCGAAATTCATTCTGACCCCCTTTATTCTGGTCTTTTTCGCCACCATCCTCACCATGGAGCTGATCAAATGAGTGCTTTTTCAGATGCCCTGCTGGCCTTTACCCTTCTGTCAGTGTTAATGTCACTGGCTGCGCACCGCCTCGTGGCCCTGGTCAAGATTATGGCCTTTCAAGGCATTGTGGTGTCGCTCATTCCCCTTTTCCTTGAACACTCTCATACCCTGACCATGGGCTCCATTCTCATGCTGCAGGTCATGATTCTCATTAAAGGATTCTTTATCCCCGGCTTTATCTATGTGGCAGTGAGAAAGATCAAAATAAGGCGCGAGATTGAGCCCATTGTCGGCTACCATGCCTCACTCTTTGCCGGCCTGCTCTTTATCCTGATTTCCGCCTTTATTGCCGATCGGATCTATGCATCCCAATCTCTTCCCGGGGAGTATGTGCTGCTGATGATTACTGCCATCACTACCCTGGCCTCCGGGCTTTTTCTGCTCATGAGCCGTCATAAGGCCATTACCCAGGTTATTGGCTATTTGATGATGGAAAACGGCATCTACCTCTTCGGTACCGCCCTGGCCAAGCAGACCCACACCCAGTATCTAGTTGAGTTCGGAGTCTTACTCGATCTCCTCGTTGGTATCATGATCATGGGTATTGTGCTCAATAATATCAACAGCTCCTTTGACGATGTCGATACCGCCCTCCTTGGGCAATTAAAGGATTAGCGAAGGCGCCGAGATGGTTGAGTCGTTGCCAATATTTAGGAGCCGTTACGAAATAACTAGACCATTTCAAATTCATTTTGTTACGGCTCCTTACGCAGAGCAGGGATGCTCCAGTGTCGCTCGCTCCATGGATGGATTAAGGGCGACTGCCGTTTTTGATTTTCAGATGGCCATGTTATTTTTTTACAGCGGCTTATTTTTCATTTAGGTAAGGATATATAAAAAAATGTTAGAATTTACCTGCCTCATCCCTCTGTTTACCGGGATTATCGCCATGTTCCTGCCAGTCAAGTTTGGCCGGGGAATCCTGGTGGTGACAGCCTTGCTTCACCTGCAGATAACGATCATGGCCTGGCTGGGCAAGATAACGCCGGGTCTGCCCCAATATTTTTCCGCCTCTCCAGAGGGGCTGCTGGTGCTGCTGGTCGCCTCGTTTATTTTTCTCTTTATCTCGATTTATGCCGTGTCTTACATGAGCGTGACCGAGATAACGAGTGAGCCCATCTACATCGGCTGTACCCTGTTCTTCCTGTCCTCCATGTCCATGGTTGCCCTGGCCGACCACCTGATTGTACTGTGGATCGCCATTGAGGCCACTACGCTGATGAGTGCCCCCTTGATCTTCCTGCATCGCTCCAAGTCGGCCCTGGAGGCGACCTGGAAATATGTCATGATCTGTTCTGTGGGTATTGCCCTGGCCCTGCTTGGCTGTTTCTTCATCGTCCTGTCCATGGATATCGGCAATGTCCAGGTTGCGCTTACCTTCAGCTCGTTAGGAGCGGTGGCAACACAACTTGACCCTATGTGGCTGAAGGCCGGTTTTATCTTTCTGGTCATCGGTTATGGGACCAAGATGGGCCTGGCTCCCATGCATACCTGGCTGCCGGATGCCCATAGTGAGGCCCCAAGCCCGGCCTCGGCCCTGCTTTCAGGAGCCCTGCTCAACTGCGCCTTCCTCGGTGTCTATCGCAGTCATCGGCTCCTGTACCAAGCCGGCCTCGGTGATTTTTCCAGCAATATTCTTATCGGCCTTGGCCTGTTGTCCATGCTCATTGCCGCCATCTTCATTTTTAACCAGACCGGCTATAAGCGGATGCTGGCTTATTCAAGTATCGAGAATATGGGCATTATCGCCTTTGGTGTGGGGATCGGCGGCCTGGCTACCTATGGCGCCATGCTCCATCTCATCCACCACTCGCTGATTAAATCTTCTCTGTTTTTGTCCGCCGGTAACATTTTGCTGGGCTACGGCAGCAAGCTGATCAGCAAGACAGGCAATATGGCCAAGGTCTTCCCCAAGACCTTCACCGCATTTTTTGCGGGATTTGCCGGAATTTCAGGTTTCCCACCCTTTGGTATCTTTGTCAGTGAGCTGCTCATTATCATAGGGGCCTTTCAGAAGGGCAGGACTATCAGCGTCAGCATCTTTATCCTAGCCCTTATTTTAATCTTCGCCGGCGCCTCGCGTCTGGTAATGAAGATGAGCTTTGGTAAATGGGATGAAGAGATCCTGGTTGATGAAAATTGGGCCAGGGTTCTGCCCTCATACGCCCTGCTGCTCACCTCGGTAATTCTCTGTGTGTGGCTGCCGGACAGCCTGTATCAAACAATTCTTTCGGCAATTGCCACTATCGGAGGTAGCGTTAATGGATAAGTTGCTACATATACAAAACAATGAAAAAGTAAACCGGGCCGATATCCCCAACCTGCCCTTTGACACCTTTCGCCGGCAACTTCTCGAGTGTGCAGCGGCAGGAGGAAAGGTAGTACAATTTTTCGCCTATGAGGACCAGGGTGTCAGCAAGCTGCTGGCTGTCATGCGCACCGATAAACTTTACGTCGGTGGCTGTGACGCCCCTGATTCCTTTGCCTCCCTGACTGTGGAATCGGAAATATTCCACATGTTTGAGCGGGAGATCGGCGAGCAGTATGGCCTCAAGGCAGAAGGACACCCCTGGTTGAAGATGGTACGTTACCATGCCAACTACAACGGTAAAAAGGATGTCTTTGACAATAACTACAAGCAGGAGATTCCAGGCAACTACCCCTACTTCACCGTCGAGGGCGAAACCGTCCATGAGGTTGCGGTGGGACCGGTTCATGCCGGAATTATCGAGCCCGGTCATTTCCGCTTCCAATGTTGTGGCGAGCGCGTTTTTCACCTGGAGATCCAGCTCGGCTATCAGCACCGTGGAGTCGAGAAACTTCTGCAAAGCGTTCCCATGAAGCGAATGCCCATTATTGCCGAAACCATTGCCGGCGATACCACCATCGGCCACGGCCTCTGTCAGGCCCAAGCCATCGAAGCACTGGCAGGCCTGCAAGTGGATGAAGGTGCCAAGATAGTGCGCACCATCGCTCTCGAGCTTGAACGCATTGCCAATCATATCGGTGACCTGGGTGCCCTTAGCCTTGATGTGGCCTTTAATCCGCCTGCTGCCTATTTCGGCCGGATCCGGGGCGAATATCTCAACTTGACCCAGATCTTGGGTGGCAACCGTTTTGGACGCGGCCTGGTAAGAGCGGGTGGGGTTACCCATGTTATGGGAGACGAACAGAAAAAATTGCTGCGCGACAAGCTGGTTGAGCTTACCCCCGAGGTAGAGCATGTCAATCATCTGATCTTTTCCGCCCCCAGTGTTACGGGCCGTTTTGACAATACCGGCAAGGTGAGCCGCGAGAATGCGGAAAAAATAGGTCTGGTCGGTTACGCCGGCCGCGCCTCCGGCCTGAACTATGATGCCAGGGTCAGCTTCCCGACGGAATGTTATGGTGAACTTCCAGCCAACAGCAACAGCCGAACCGATGGCGATGTCTGCTCACGAGGCTTGGTGCGGCGGGAGGAGATCATGCATTCCACCCGCCTGATTAATACCCTGCTGGACAAAAAAGAAGAGGCCAAACCCTACACGCCTCAGGAGATTCAACTGGCCCCTCAGTCCTTTGTAGTCAGCATCAACGAAGCTTGGCGGGGAGAGATTTCTCACTGCATTTTGACCGATGACAAGGGAGGAATCTTGCGCTACAAGGTGAAAGATCCTTCTTTTCACAACTGGACTGGTCTGGCCTTGTCTCTGCGCGATGAAGGGATTTCCGATTTCCCTTTGTGCAATAAGAGCTTCAATCTTTCCTACTGCGGATTTGATCTGTAACGCCTCTTAACTTCAGGATAAATATTAAGGTTTAGCTATGTTACAAGTAATAAAAAACAGATTAGAACAAGGGCACCGGACCTCTAAATACCCCAAAGAGCCGATCAACCTCTACAAGAGATTTCGCGGTCTGCCCAAGGTAGATCCGAAATGTGATGGAGACCTGCTACAACGCTGCGCTGACGCTTGTCCCCAGAACGCCATTGATGCCAAAAACTGCCGGATTGATCTGGGCCGATGTGTTTTCTGCGGCCTCTGTGAAACTCTGTCCGGCGGCAGATTTGCAACCTTCACCCAGAATTGTGAAATGGGAACCGCCAGTCGTGATGATCTCTTTACCACGGGTGACCTGCCCGCCCTGGCTGAACATTCCAAAAAGCATTTTAAGAAACTCTTTGGCCGATCCCTGCAGCTCCGCCAGATATCAGCAGGAGGTTGTAATGCCTGCGAGGCCGACACCAATGTATTGAATACCCCCTTCTGGGATCTCTCCCGCTTCGGAATTCAATTTGTCGCCTCACCTCGGCATGCTGACGGCATCCACGTCACCGGTCCTCTTACAAAAAATATGCGGGCCGCGACCATCACCACCTTTGAGGCCATTCCACACCCCAAAGTCGTGATCGCCAGTGGTGCCTGCGCTATTTCCGGCGGCCCTTTTTTCGGCAGTGATGAAATCCTTGGCGACCTCAACAGCATCATCCCTGTTGATCTTTATATCCCCGGGTGTCCTCCACATCCGCTAACCACCCTGCACGCCTTATTGAGTTATTTTAAGTAGTTGCATAAAAATTAGCTAGTTGCAGTGATATCGAAGAAGCTTGGCAGTTTCCTCTTGACTTTCTCCGTCAGAGCGCTATGACTAGCGTACTTGAATTTCAGGATATGAATTAAAGTTTATTTTTCACCATTACGGTGATCATTTTTATAATTTTTTACAACGGCCTTTCGGGCCAACCAAATTTACTTGAAGAGGAAAGAAAAAATGCTGACAAAAATTTTTCCGTTTTTAGCCTGGTTTCAAGACTATAGCGGCGGTAAATTCAAGCTGGATTTTGTGGCCGGCATTACGGTAGCCCTGGTGCTGATTCCCCAGTCCATGGCCTATGCCCAGCTGGCGGGTCTCCCTGCCTACTACGGCCTGTATGCCGCTTTTCTCCCCCCGATGATTGCAGCCTTGTTCGGTTCAAGTCGCCAACTCGGCACCGGCCCGGTGGCCGTTGTTTCCCTGATGTCCGCAGCCTCCCTGGCACCGCTGGCCTCGGCCGGTTCCCCCGAGTTTATTGCCTACTCCATCGCCTTGGCCCTGGTTGTCGGAATTTTCCAGTTTTCTCTGGGTGTCCTGCGTCTCGGCATGGTGGTTAATTTTCTTTCCCATCCGGTGATCAACGGCTTTACCAATGCAGCTGCCATTATCATTGCCTCCTCCCAGTTTTCCAAGTTTTTCGGCGTATATGTAGACAGTGCCCCCCACCACTATCAAACCATGGTACGGGTGTTCCAGGCTGCCATGGACTACACGCATATTCCGACCCTGGTTTACGGTATTGGCGCAGTTGCCATTATGGTCGTTCTGCGTCGTATCAATCCGCGGATTCCTAATGTGCTGATTGCAGTTGTGATCACTACCCTGCTTTCTTATTTTACCCATTTTAACAACGATGCCTCTGTGCCGGCCGGTGCTATCCACGTCGACGGAATTGAGAAAACCATGACCGAATTCAATCAGGCGATCATGGCAATCAAAGAGAAAGGTGATGAGCGTACCCGGATTGGCAAAGAAGTTGATACCCTGCAAGCCGAACATGGCAGCCATGGGGCCTCGATTGAGCTGATCAAGGCAAAACACGAAGTAGATATACTGACCGCGGAAATGGAAGAGGCCAAAATTCATTCCGAGGACTTGCGTTATGAACTACGTCACATGAAACTCGAAGCGGTGAAAGAGGGAGAGCAATTTACCTTCTACCCCAAGGGACATCTGCCCGATGGCCTCAAGGGTGACGGCGGTACCTGGAGGATCAAGGTAAAAAACAGTTCTCTGGATCCAGCGAAGATCACCATGATGGGTGGCGGTGCTATTGTCGGCACGATCCCTGAAGGCCTGCCGAAATTCGCCATACCAGTCCTGAATGCCAAGACTTTTTCCAAACTGCTGCCCACAGCGATTATCATTTCCCTGCTTGGTTTCATGGAGGCCATCGCCATTGCCAAGGCCATGGCGGCCAAGACCGGACAGAAACTCGATCCCAATCAGGAACTGATCGGACAGGGACTTGGAAATATACTGGGATCACTCAGCTCCAGTTACGCAACTTCCGGTTCTTTCTCCCGTTCTGCGGTCAACCTGCAGGCTGGTGCGGTCTCCGGTATCTCTTCGGTGGTCACCTCCCTGATGGTAGTTGCCACCCTGCTTTTCTTCACCCCACTGCTCTATCATCTGCCCCAGGCCACTCTGGCTGCAGTCATCATGATGGCGGTTATCGGCCTGCTCAACGTCAAGGGCTTTGCCCATGCCTGGAAGGCTCAGTGGTATGATGGTGCCATCTCCATCCTCGCATTCTGCGTCACCCTTTATTTTGCACCGCATCTTGACAAGGGCATCATGGTCGGTGTCGCACTATCCATGGCAGTCTTTCTCTACAAGTCGATGCGTCCTGTAGTGGCCTCTCTGTCAATGAATGAGAACAATGTTCTGACAAACGCTGAGCATTATCGCTTAAAAGGTTGCCGCCATGTGTCAGTGGTGCGTTTTGACGGCGCGTTGTTCTTTGCCAACGCCAGCTATCTTGATGAGCAGGTTGCCAAGTTCCGTACCGAACAGCCCGACCTGCGTTACGTCCTCCTTGATGCCAAGGGTATCAACGACATGGACGCCTCGGGAGAAGAGGCTCTGGCCATGCTCGTTGCCCGCATGCGTGCAGCCAAACTTGGCTTTGCCATGTGCGGTATCAAAGGTCAGGTCATGACCGTTATGGAGCGCACCGGCCTCCATAATAAAATCGGAGCCGATCATCTCTTCCCTGATACGGAAACAGCGCTTAAGTCCATTCTCGAGGAGATCCACACCAATCCCGACCTGCCTCTTAAGGGCTGTGGAGACTGCCCTTTGACGAAGTATATCCCAGCCTAAGGCAGCCTAAACGTATTGCTTAATAAAAAGCCGGGTGTCCCTTTGAGGATGTCTGACTTTTTATTAAGCCAACGTGAGATGAGATAAAACGTCCCACATTTCAAATCTTACCCAAGGGTATAACATGCATGGGCATACTCGTGATGGGCTACAAAAGGTCGTTTACAACTTTCAGATACCATTTTATTTTCTAAAAAATTGACAATCACAACAACATTATAATATAAATCGTCTGGTACGTAACAGGCATTGACAATGGAGACGGGAATATCTTCATTGTCATCATTCTGCTCCTTTTCCGGGCAGGGCCATGGGTGAGGTGAGGAGTGACGATGGATTCGCACAGACTCACTTACCTGCTTCGCCATTCCCTTGATGATTTTCAAAAGAGACCATCAATGATGAGTCATGGATAAGAAATGAAAACCACAATACTGCAACTGTTCCTGCATCTGCTTCTGCTTTTCAGCCTTTCTCCGTTGCTGGCGGGTGTTATCGGCAAGACTAAGGCACTTTTTGCCGGCCGCATCGGTCCACCATTTCTCCAGTTGTACTTTGACATCTGGAAGTTGTTCAGCAAGAGACTGGTCATCAGCCGCACCACCACCTGGATTTTCCGGGTCGGACCAGTGACAGGCCTTGTCGTTCCGGTGCTTGCGGCCCTCCTGATCCCCTTCGGGGCCATCGGCGCGCCCATCTCCTTTAGCGGCGACCTGATCTTTTTTGTCTATCTTTTCGGATTATCCCGTTTCTTCATCGCCTCTTCCGCACTTGATACCGGCTCTCCCTTTGAAGGCATGGGAGCGGTACGTGAGGTTACCTATTCCTGTCTGGCTGAACCCACCATTTTATTATCCTTCATCGTTCTGTCCCGGCTTTCCGGATCACTTTCCCTGGATGCCATGTTCGGCCAGACCCTGACAGGATCCTGGCATAGTGCCGCGCCATCACTGCTGTTAATCCTAGTGTGCCTGTTCCTTGTGACCCTGGTGGAAAACTGCCGCATCCCCTTTGATGATCCTAACACCCACCTGGAATTGACCATGATCCACGAAGTCATGGTCCTTGATCATAGCGGGCCGGATTTCGCCCTGATTCTCTATGGCGCGGCCATGAAACTCTTTGTCCTTGGTGCCTTGGTGGTGGGCTTATTAGTTCCTGACACAACAGGCAATATGGCCCTTGATATCCTGCTGTTTACCGGCTGTATGCTGCTGCTGGCCGTGCTTGTCGGGGTCGTTGAATCCACCATCGCCCGCTTACGGCTGATACGGATTCCGCAACTACTGGTGGGCGGCATGCTGCTCTCATTTTTCTCACTGATCCTGCTTTTAAGGTAACTCCATGAATAATACTGCCAACCTTCTGTTGTTACTGGTCGTCATGCTCAACTTCTTTATTTTGGGCAGCAGCCGCCTGGGGTCGAATATCCGCACAATTGCCATTCAGGGTGGGATGATTTCCCTGTTGCCTGTTCTCGCTCACGGATTTTCCAACCATACCATCTTTCTGGCAGTCGCGGCCTTTCTGCTCAAGGGAATTGCCATCCCGTACCTGCTTTTCAGGGCCGTCCGTCAGGTTCATATCGGCCGGGAGATCGAGCCTTTGTTCGGCTATGTGCCAACCCTTATTCTTGGTACCCTGGCCACCGCCGCTTCCTTTATCTTCAGCGACCGGTTGCCGCTGATTGCCGAACACAGCCAGACACTTTTCGTCCCGGTAGGTCTTGCCACCCTGGCCACCGGCTTTCTTCTGCTCATTACCCGACGTAAGGCCATTAATCAGGTCATTGGCTACCTGATCTTTGAAAATGGTATCTTCATCTTCGGTATGCTGTTGACTGAAGCCATGCCCCTCATGGTGGAGTCAGGCGTCCTGCTCGATCTGCTGGTTGCAGTCTTTATTATGGTTATTGTCATGCATCAGATCAAACGCGAATTTTCCACTATCAATATTGACCAGCTGACGTCATTAAAAGAATAATAACATCTCACAAAATCCATTATGGTCATTCCATACGATGAAAGGAATCTTTCACTCTGCTGACTTCTTGAACCTGACGTTCAGTGGAGTCTCGAATACGTAAGATTGCTTACCTGGTTGAAATGACAGGATTACGACTTCAAAAACTTTTTTAAGCTACTCGAATACTATGGAAAATAATCTTATCACACTCCTGTTACTTATTCCTTTCAGCGGAGTCTTACTCGCTTTGGTTCTACCTTCAAATCGTTTCAGGCCGTGGCTGTTGCCCATAGTCAGCATGATGCATCTGGCACTGACCTTCCTTATCATCCAGGCCGGACCACTGTCGGCAGCCAATGGCTGGCTGGGCGTTGATGCCCTCAGCCGTCTCATCCTGCTGATTATCAGTCTGCTCTTCTGCGGCTGTTCATTTTACGCCTTGGGCTATCTTCGTTACCGTCTTTCCTGGGGAAACAGGGTCTTTGTAAGCTGCCTCCTCCTCTTTCTCTTCGCCATGAGCCTTGCGACCATATCGCGTCATCTAGGTATCCTCTGGGTGGCAGTAGAGACAACCACCCTCGCCAGCGCCCCGCTTATCTATTTTAACCGTAATCGTCTCTCCATCGAGGCAACCTGGAAATATCTGCTCCTCAGTTCGGTTGGCATTGCCCTTGCCATGCTTGGTATTCTCTTTATCGCCTATGCCGGTTTGACTGAAGGCGGACACGTCAGCCTGCAATTTGACGACATCCTGCAAGGTGCCGCCAGCTTTTCCCGACCATGGCTCAGAGCCGGCTTTGTCTTTCTCCTTGTGGGCTTTGGCACCAAGGTAGGTTTTGCCCCACTGCACACCTGGAAGCCAGATGCTTATGGCGAGGCACCCGGTGTAGTTGGCGCGCTCCTGGCCGGTGGACTTACCAGTGTGGCCTTTCTTGCCCTCCTTCGGACCCTGCAGATTATGGATGCTGCCAGTGAAGCGGTCCTGGCCCGTGAGGCCTTCCTGGCCATGGGACTTATCTCAATGGCCTTTGCTGCTGTTTTTGTTGTCCGCCAGCCTGACTTTAAACGCATGCTTGCCTATTCCAGTGTTGAACATATGGGAATTATTGCCATCGGGGTCAGCATGGGCGGGATTGCCACCTATGGGGCCATGCTGCATCTGATGAATAATGCTATGACCAAGGGGGTTCTTTTCCTGTCGTCGGCCAATATTCATCGTCGTTTTGGTAGCAAACGGATGGATGAAGTCCGTGGAGCCATAACCCTGGTGCCTTTTTCCTCCATTCTTTTTCTTTTAGGCTTTATTGCCATCACCGGTTCACCGCCGTTTGGCCCGTTTATCAGTGAATTTACTATCCTGCAGGGGGTTTTCAGCGGCGGTCATTATGTTACCGGTGGACTTTTTCTTTTCTTCCTGGCGGTCATCTTCATCGGAATGGGCACGACAGTACTTTCAGTTGTCTTTGGTACTCCATCAGAGAATGCAGGCGATAAGGATTATCGAGAGACCTTTGCCACTACCGGGATGCCATTGCTTATGCTGCTGATCATCTTTGTTCTGGGTGTCTATTTACCTGATTCAATCCGCCAGATTTTTGTTGATGCGGCCGCATTACTTGAGGTGAGAGCATGATGAAACAGAATATTGAGCCGCAACTCATGAAAAATGGTGGGACTGTTGATCTAAGCCTGGTGGAATCACTCAGTTATGATGACTTCAGTCGCTGCCTGCTGACCGAAGTCGAAACAGGCGGCAGGGTGGCCGCATTTTTCGGTGTTCCAGGGGTAGGGAAGAACGATGATCTTGAGTTGTTCGCCCTCATTGCCAGGGATCGCCATGCGACAATTGCTGTGTACAGAACCGAGGTTGGGACCTCTTTCCCTTCCCTTACCACCAGTTGTCCGCAGCTCCATCTGTTTGAAAGAGAGATTGCGGAACAATACGGGGTCAGGCCAACAGACCATCCCTGGCTCAAGCCCGTACGTTTTCACCGGGTCTGGCAAGGAAAAACCGATGTCTGGGGCCGCCCGCTGGACCAACATCCGCTGCCAGGTGATATGGAGTATTACCGGGTGGAGGGTGATGGAGTACATGAAGTAGCTGTCGGCCCGGTTCATGCCGGAATCATCGAACCTGGTCATTTCCGTTTCCAGTGCTATGGGGAAAAGGTGATGCATCTTGAGATATCCCTTGGCTACCAGCACCGGGGTATTGAGCCGATGCTGCTCCAGGGTCCGCATTCCTCGACCATGGCCCAAATGGAAACCATTGCCGGTGATACCACTATCGGTCATGGCCTTGCCTACTGTCAGGTTATTGAGGCCTTAAGCGGCTGCGAGGTTCCAGCCCGAGCCCAGTCCATCCGTGCCATGGGACTGGAACTGGAACGACTGGCCAACCATGTGGGCGATATCGGGGCCCTGGCCGGTGATGTTGGTTTTCTACCCACCGCCTCCTTTTGCGGCCGCCTGCGCGGCGACTATCTCAACCTGAGTGCGGCTTTGTGCGGCAGTCGGTTTGGACGAGGTCTGGTGCGCCCTGGCGGAGTTCTCTTCGACCTTGATGCAACGCTTGAAAGCGCAGTGCAAACCCGCATCGATGAGATTGAAAGTAATACTCTAGGCGCACTTAATCTTTTCTTTGATGCACCTTCGGTCTTGAGCCGTCTTGAAGGGTGTGGTCACGTGTCCCTTTCGGTGGCTGAAGATCTTGGACTGCTGGGAGTAGCTGCCAAGGCCTGTGGTGTCCCTCGTGACAGTCGTTTTTTCCATCCCACCGGGATATATCGCAAGGTTTTTGACGAGCTGATAACAGAGGAAACGGGTGACGTCTGGGCCAGGGCCCATGTGCGGTACCGGGAGGTCATAGCATCCATCGACCTTCTCCGGAGAATCGGCAAGAATCTGCCGTCAGGTCCTGTCAAGGTACCAGTCGGGCCGCTTAAGGCCAATACCCTGGCTGTTTCTCTGGTGGAAGGCTGGCGGGGAGAGGTAGCTCATATTGGGATTACCGATGCCGATGGCCAGCTCCGGCGTTACAAAATAGTTGACCCCTCTTTTCATAATTGGAGTGGATTGGCCATGGCACTGCGTGATGAACAGATCTCTGATTTTCCCCTGTGCAATAAAAGTTTTAGTTTATCTTACTGCGGCTATGATCTGTAATTGGGAAAAATGAGAGAATACAAGGATAAAACAGTATGTTAGATATAATCAGCGAGCGATTTCGTCAGGGATTCAGGACCGGGAAATTCCCCTTGGAGGAGCCCAAATTAGCTCCGCGCTTTCGGGGAATGCCGGAGTTTAGGGGAGAGTGTCCATCAGGATGTAAAGCCTGTGAGCAACTTTGCCCGTTTGGTGCTTGTGGAGTACGAGAAGGGAAAATGGCCCTTGACCTGGGTCGTTGTTTATTCTGTGCCGACTGCCAAGCCTGCCCTGAGGATCGCATCAATTTTGGCAATGAGTACCGACTGGCAGTTAGGAACCGTCAGGATCTCCTCTTCAGCGGCGAAGAATATCCTTTAGCCAAACCCCTTGAACCTGCCCGGCTCAAGCTCTTGGGTCGTTCACTCAAACTGCGCCAGATTTCCGCTGCCGGCTGCAATGCCTGTGAGGCCGATTGCAACGTCCTTGGGACTCTGGTCTTTGACCTTGGCCGTTTTGGTATCCAGTTTGTCGCTTCCCCCCGCCATGCGGATGGGATTCTAGTCACCGGACCGGTCTCTGAAAATATGCGCACCGCAGTGCTGGACACCTATGAAGCCGTTCCTGGACCCAAAGTCGTAATCGTTGTCGGGGCCTGCGCGATCAATGGTGGACCTTTTATCCACAGCAGCGAAACAAACCAGGGGCTGGATTCCCTGCTGCCCGTGGATCTCTATATTCCAGGCTGTACGCCGCAGCCTTATACTATTCTTGATGGCCTTCTCCGTTTGCTTGGTAGAAGGGAACAAAGGGGTTAAAGGACATGGCTGAAATCTTTTTTGCTGCAGTTATTCTGATATTCTGTTCCGGGCTGCCAGCCCTGGCGCGTGGACACTACGCCAGGCCGGGTGAAATACTCTCGGTCATCCTGTTGTTACTGGGAGTCTCTCTGGCCCTTTTCTCTTCTCTGGCCGGGGGCTGGCAGACGCCATCCCCCATGCTGACCATGGCTTGGGCACATCCAGGCGGCCCGTTTATCCTGGAACTGGACGGGCTTGCCTCTCTCTTCCAGCTGCCGGCCCTGGTCGTTCTGGGCATGGGAGGTATTTACGGTCTTGGTTACCTGCCCCAGGCTAAAGTAGGCGCGCTAGCAGGAAGACTGCGTGTTTTCTATGGCATATTGGGAGCCACCATTGTCTTCCTGCCCACCTGCCGCAATGGAATCGTCTTTCTGATGGCCTGGGAAATCATGGCCCTCAGCTGTTTTTTCCTCCTCCTTACTGAACAAAAGGAGAAGGAAACCCGCCGGGCCGCGTATGTCTATCTCGTGGCCACCCATATCGGGACCCTGGCTCTTTTTGGCATGTTCCTCCTGCTGGCGGGCAGCAGCGGTGGAAGCCTCAATTTTCCTCAGGCCGGAACCTTACAGGGCGCAACGCTTGAGGCCGGCGCGATCTTTTTGCTTGCCCTGTTTGGTTTTGGAATGAAGGCGGGGGTGATGCCTTTCCACTTCTGGTTACCAGCCGCTCATGCCCAAGCTCCCAGTCATGTCTCCGCCCTAATGAGCGGAGTCATGATCAAAATGGGGATTTACGGCATAGTACGCATTACCAGCTTTTATATCAGCGCGCCTGCCTGGTGGGGATGGACGATCCTGGTGCTGGGAGTCATTTCAGCCATCATGGGTGTGGCCTTTGCCCTGGCCCAGCACGATATCAAGCGCTTGCTTGCCTATCATAGCGTGGAGAATATCGGCATCATCCTTATCGGCCTCGGTTGTGCCCTGCTGGGGCAGAGCTACCATTACCCGTCTCTGGTTGCCTTGGGTCTGGCTGGGGCCCTGCTCCATGTGGTCAACCATGGCCTGTTCAAGTCCCTGCTCTTTCTCGGGGCTGGGTCTGTGATTCATGCCACCGGAACGAGAACCATCGACCATTACGGCGGACTGCTTAAGACTATGCCGCGCACTGCCTTTTTCTTTCTGGGCGGGGCAGTGGCCATCTGCGGGCTGCCACCGTTCAACGGTTTTGTCAGTGAATGGCTTATCTATCTCGGCCTGCTCCACAGTCAAACGGAGGGCGCAACGTTTCCGTTTTCTCTGATTGTGCTGGCTGTCCCCGCCCTGGCCATGACAGGAGCTTTGGCCCTTGCCTGTTTTGTTAAAGTCTTCGGCATCACTTTCCTGGGAACAGCACGCAAGGAGTTCCCGGTTGCGCCCCATGAAGCACCTGGCACTATGCTTCTGCCCATGGGAGTGCTTTTTCTCGGCTGTCTGACCATAGGTCTGATGCCATGGACCATTATTCCTCTGTTGCAACGGGGAATTAGTTCCTGGCTGGGAGTGGCCTCCGTTAGCACACCTTTGGTCTCTACCTTGGCACCGGCAACATGGATCAGCCTTGGTGCCGCTTTGTTAATAGGGCTTAGTGTGGCTGTCTGGCGCTGGCAAAAATCCTTTACTGAGGAAAGCTATCAACAACGTCCCACTACCTGGGGTTGTGGATATTTTAAGGGAACGGCCCGGATGCAATACACAGCGGTATCCTTTGCTGAACAGCTTGTCAACCTCTTCAGGTGGGGATTAAGAAGTGATGTTTCCGATGGACGAGCCATTGGTCTTTTTCCATCCGTGGCTCATTTTGCTGTCCATACCCCTGACGTTTTCCTTGATCGTCTGATTTATCCCACCTGTCATGGCTTGGTCAGGGCGGCCTTTGTTGTCCGCTCCTTTTTTCACCAGGGCTGGCTTAATGTTTATTTGCTTTATTCAGCTATTACCCTCTGCGTGTTGCTGATATGGATCATTTGAAAACTGGCTGATTAAGTATCATCTGCTTAATCAGCCTCAAAATTACAATAACCATCAAAAGATGGTCATTACTTCTAACACTCTCGGGAAAAGTATAAATGTTTAAAACCAATGAATATTTTGACGGCAAGGTGAAATCCATCGCCTTTACCAGTTCCGAAGGACCCGCCACCGTGGGAGTCATGGCACCTGGAGAATATGAGTTCGGCACGAGCTCTGTGGAGATTATGTCCGTGATTTCCGGGGCCATGGAAGTCAAACTGCCAGGAAGCGAAAAATGGCAGACCATACAGGCAAACGAAAATTTTGAAGTGGCCGCCAACGTAAAATTTGGGGTGCGCATACAGGCTGACACTTCTTATCTCTGTCTCTACAAATAGCCACCAAGACCGTCATTCCGCTCTATCACAACTAGCACTCACCCTGAACAAAGTGCTCTTTTCAGCACCGCTCGTCAGGGTGTTTTCCCTCCCCCTTGTTTTTACCTCAAATATATTGTATTTTGTCTGCAGGAAAATTTTCACCAAGAGGATTTAACAGCATTTTACCCTCCTCTTTCATTCGAGGGACCTGCAAAAGTCCTTCATGGTCATTCCAAACAAAGTAAGAAAGTTTTTACTGTGTTGATTCCTGTACGACTTTTTCCATCGAAGCCTTTTAGATAAAAGCATAGACTTCGAATTTTCATTCCGGGTCGACATGACAAAACTCTGATTCTAAAGACGGTTACAAGAGGCTCTCTTTAAATGAGTACTCACTAAACGACTGATAGTTTCACATAACGATATCTTTATATTTCCCTATACAAACACCTGCAGTCCACCTGCATTTCTAAGTTTATCATTTTTCTTAACAAGGATTCACCATGTCTTTTGACGATCAGCCCCAAACCACATTTTCTGACTTCGCATTCAGCCCAGCCATCCTCAAGGCCATTGATGACTTGGGCTATGAATCTCCCACTCCAATTCAGTCTACCATCATTCCTCATGTTCTGGCAGGAACGGATGTAGTTGGTCAGGCCCAGACCGGTACCGGCAAGACAGCGGCCTTTGCCTTGCCGCTTCTTTCACGCCTTGACCTGAATAAAAGAAAGCCGCAGGTCCTGGTACTGGCACCCACCCGGGAGCTGGCCATCCAGGTTGCCGAGGCATTTCATAGTTACGCCACCCATATGAAAGGGTTTCAAGTGGTTCCCATCTATGGCGGCCAGGATTACAAGATCCAGCTCCGGCAGCTGGAGCGCGGCGTTCACGTTGTGGTCGGCACTCCGGGCCGGGTCATGGATCATATCCGACGCAAGACCCTGATCCTGGATGAACTTGACTGCCTGGTACTCGATGAAGCTGACGAGATGCTGCGCATGGGTTTCATAGATGATGTTGAATGGATTCTGGAGCAAACTCCGGAGAGCCGGCAGATTGCTCTCTTCTCGGCTACCATGCCCGTCAGTATCCGCCGCATCGCCCAGAAATACCTCAATAATCCTCAAGAGATTACCATCAAGGGAAAAACCAGCACCGCCCAGAATATCCGTCAACGCTTTCTCGTCACCAGCGGTTTTCATAAGCTTGACTCCCTTACCAGGGTTCTGGAGGCAGAATCCTTTGAAGGAATGCTGATCTTTGTCCGTACCAAGAATCAGACTGTGGAACTGGCCGAGAAGCTGGCGGCCCGAGGTTACTCCGTGGCCCCGCTCAACGGCGACATACCACAGAATCAGCGACAACGAACCGTGGAACAGCTCAAAAGCGGCAAGCTGGATATCCTGGTGGCGACCGATGTGGCGGCCAGGGGACTGGACGTAGAGCGCATCAGCCATGTACTCAATTTTGACATCCCCTATGACACCGAATCGTACATCCACCGCATTGGCCGGACCGGCAGGGCTGGACGCAGCGGTGAGGCCATTCTCTTTGTCACCACCAGGGAACGACAGATGGTGGGTACCATTGAGCGGGCCACCCGACAGAAGATTGAATTGATGAAACTCCCCTCCACCGAGGTCATCAATGATAAACGAATCATGGAATTCAAGCAGCGGATCACCGATGCCCTTACCGCCGACAATCTTGATTTTTTTCAGAGACTGATCGAGGAATATCTGGGAGAACATGACGTCCCAGCCGATATGGTGGCCGCAGCCCTGGCCAGTTTGTCACAGGGTGACACGCCTTTGTTGCTGAAGGACCTACCGACTCCCAAGCCAGAACGTTCCGTTCCTTTTGATCGCTCAGCCAGAGGAGGCCGAAGGTTTGAAAAATCAGACCGGCCATCTTTCAGAGAGAGAAAAGAAGAACCAAGAGAGTTTAGAGAGGCCAGGGAATTTAAAGAATACCGTGATCCTAAAAAGTTCAGGGAGCAACGGGAAGCAAGGGAACCGAGACCTTCCACCGTACCTGATCATGGCATGGAACGCTTTCGCATTGAGGTGGGTCTCAACCAGGGAGTCAAACCGGGGAACATTGTCGGGGCCATTGCCAATGAAGCCGATCTCAGCAGTAAGCACATCGGCAGAATCTCGATCTTTGAGGATCACAGCACTGTGGATCTGCCGGCCGGGTTACCCCAGGATACCCTGACCCTCCTCAAAAAAGTCAAGGTAGCAGATAAACAGCTCAGGATCAGCCGGCTGGATGAATCAAAGGCCCAAGCCCACAATCCACCAGCACAAGTGGTGCGAAAGACCGAGGAGAAGACCGAGAGAAGAGAAACGGCCATAGGACGCGCCAGAAGACGGGGTCAGATGAGCGCCCCATCTGTCGCCGCCAGGAAAAAAAGGGTTAAAGAGTAAAGGGTACCTTGAAAAATCAGGATTTTTGTTCAAGATCAAGGCGTGAAAAAAAATTTATCGCAAACTTATAATAAATATTCCGAGGATAATTTTTTTTTGAACAACACAGAGATTGGTCAAAAAGACAATTTTTCCAAGTACCCTAAAAGCGACCAATCAGAGAGCCAAGCATCGTGGAAGTAATTATCATCGTGGCAATGGCTGCCAACCGGGTAATCGGCAGGGGAAACACCATCCCCTGGCACATTCCCGAGGAATTGCAATGGTTCAAGGGCACAACCATGGGCCATACCCTGATCATGGGCCGCAAAACCTATGAGTCCATTGGTCGTCCCCTGCCCGGTCGCAGCACCATTATCCTCAGCCGCGATAAAGACTGTTGTTTCCCGGGATGCACCACGGTCCAGAGCCTGAACCAAGCCCTGAACCTGTGCGCGGGGCACGAAAAGGTCTTCATTGCCGGGGGAGCACAGATATACACCCTGGCCCTTCCCCTAACAGACACCATTATCCTCAGCGTCCTCGATCAAGAGGTTGAGGGGGACACCTTTTTTCCCCCTGTGCCAGAAGAGGAATTTACCGAGACAACACGAACAGCGGTGCCAGGCCCAACCCCCTATACCCGCATCACTTACCACCGTAAAAGGAAATAGATCAGAATTTGAGACTACCGCAAAGAGTCGTCACGGTTTGATATAGGCAAAGCCCTGATTCTGCAGATCAATGAGTACCACAATCCCCGCGGGAACGACCTGAGGTTCCGCAATCAGACTGTCACGACTGACCTCAAAACGTTTCAAGGCATTCTCGCAGACCTGAAAACGGACCCCCTGGGCCGAAAGTTCTTGAATCCTCTCCAGAAATGAAACCGCAGCCTCTCTGGTTACCAGACTGACAGCCGGACCATTCAACAGCACAATCAACTCATGCTCCTGACCGGGAATGGCATTCAGGAGATTGATGACATTATTGAGGGCCAGATTAAAGACCTGCTCATCATTCTGATCAACATGAAAAACCGCCTTATATTGCATGACAACCCCCTCGTTGTTTTAAATTTAAGAAAATCACAGCTCCACAAAACTCACCATATCTTCCAGAAAAAGAAGAACTATCCTTCTGCCTCAATTTTCTTTTTCAGTTGGCGTACGTATTTTGGAGCAGTAGGATGTCCTTTCAATGCTGCCAGTTCCCACCAGTAAAGTGCCTGATGGTAATCCTTTCTGACTCCCAACCCTTTCGCATACAAAAGACCGATATTAATATGGGCATCAGTATATCCTTGTTGCGCAGCAATCTTGAAACATTGCAACGCAGTTTTATAATTCTGGATGCCACCCTTGCCCGAAGCATACAAACGTCCCATGACAAAATTGGCATGGGCGACAATTTTGGCATCTGCCCCCTCATTATCAATTACTTTCCCGTACCAATATTTGGCTTTCTCAAAGTCTTGCGTCACTCCTTTCCCTGAAAGATACAAATGTCCAAGATAGCATTGCGCATCACAATCACCATGTTCAGCCCTGTGAAGAAGGCTCTCGGGACTTCCGGCAACTGCGGCAACGCCCTGAGACGAAACGGTGCAAATGACAAAAAGAAAAACAGAAACTGAGATCAGATACAATCTTAATAAACGCATACTTTCCTCCCCAACTCGAGTTCATCACAATACAATGCTGAACAATACTCAAGTTTTCAAAAATTAAAATATGTTCTACAAAAATTCATACAAACAGCAAGCCATCACGGCTTCCCCAGAAGTTCCGACACCTCTGCCAGGAAGCCATCAACCATCTGCTCGCCGGAAAGTTCCGGAATCTCTTTCACCCTCAGGCCATCAGCCGACTGTAACATCCTCTGCCGCCAGCGTTGTTGCGACTCAAACTTTGCCTGCCAGAAAGGATGAGTACAACACAGCTCAGCCGCTAGCAATTTATTCAAGATAAAACCATTCACCTGAATGCCAAAGGCGGTTAGCGATGCTGCAATGTTGAGCGCCTGCTCTACCGGCAAACGCTCGGGGTTGGCAACCACCCAGGCTGTTGTTTCCGTTTGCAGCATGTCTATAATCTGCGCTGTCAACTGCCGCCAACTATTAATCAAAGAAAGCGGATCAGCCCCAGTGAAAACACCTTGGACCTTCAAATAAACCTTCTGGGCCTGAGTCAGATGGGTGTAAAAAAGCTGCTGAATAAAGAGCAGGTTAAGAGTAGTTACCGTCGGGGCCGTATCCCAGACAATCGTCTGGTAAATATTACTTTGCGCTTTTGTCAGGAGGTAGTCGAGCATAAACTCTTCCTCAACCCCTGGAGCACCTTCAAGATAGTCGATAATTTCTCGTCCAACCGGCAAAAAAGATGATAACACCGTATAAATCTCATCTGCAAATTTTTCTCGCCATAAATCAAGAACCAGTTGCCGAGACAACTCAACGACATCAAGATTGTTCATAACCTCAGTCACCCGCTGGTCTAACGGCTGGGAAAAGATCGCCGAGAGAGAACCGGAAGGGTCTGTCGAGATCAGCAGCGTTTTACCGGATTGGGCATATTTTAAGGCAGTGGCAACGGCCATCGTCGTCTTCCCGACGCCGCCTTTTCCGGTAAACATCTCGATTCTGGTCATACTTGCAACCCAATTATCAATCGTCGCGCCATCATTGCAGGACTGTCGATTTCATTCCCCCACGCACCACGTATAGGCATTCTGGAACATCTTCAGCCAGGGGGAGGCCTGTATATCTTTCATTGCCTCCGGCAGATAATGGAGCTGCCAAGGCAGGAAGGCCCGCTCAGGATGAGGCATCAGGGCCAGATGACGGCCATCCGGCGAACAGAGAGCGGCGAGCCCATCCGGTGAACCGTTGGGATTAAAAGGATAGGCCTCTGTGGCCTGACCCTTGTCATCCACGTAGACCATGGGGGTCATGTTACCTGCCTCCACCTGCTGCCGTACGGCGGGGTCAGGAAAATGAAGCCTGCCCTCGCCATGATCCAGGTGGATGCCGAAGACCAGATCCTCCATCCCCTTGAACATAATGGATTTTGATGGTTGGACCTTGACCGTCACCCAGCGCGACTCAAAGCGGCCTGAGGTATTGTGGGCAAATCGAGGCTGGCTTTCAGGCGCTATTCCCTGCCACGGCACCCAACCCAGGAGACCAAAAAGCTGACAACCGTTGCAGATTCCCAGGGTAAAGGTATCAGGCCGGTTATAAAATTCATTGAACATGGCCTTGAGCTGCTCATTAAAGAGGATGGTGGTAGCCCAGCCCTTGGCCGACTCAGGGACATCGGCATAGGAAAATCCGCCCACCGCCGCCAAGCCTCGAAAACCATCGAGGGTGATCCGGCCGGCCAGCAGATCGTTCATACAAATATCCCAGGGTTCAAATCCAGCGGCGTAGAAAGCGGCTGTCATCTCCCGGTCTGAATTGGAACCCTCATCACGGAGAATGGCCACCTTAGGTTTCTCTTTTGCCTCCAGGATGTGGGCCGGGGTGAGTTCCGGCGTAAAGCTCAAATGATAGGCAGGCCCTTTACGATCAGCAATATTCTCTTTCTCCTCTTCGGCACAAATAGGATTCATCTGTAGCCGTTCGAGCTGATAACTGGTCTCCTCCCACCACTGGCGCAAGGTCTGCATCTTTTCATCGAGAACCAATTCACCATTACAGCGGACCCGGATCTGTTTAGCAGCAGCACTCCGGCCGATGACACTATAGGGGATATCGCTTGCAATCAGCAGGGCCGCAATCACATCGAGATCATCCTGCCCGCACTCGACGACCAGCCCCAGTTCTTCGGAAAAGAGGGAGGCCAAGGGTGAATCGCTACTGGCAAGATCAATATCCAGGCCACAGTTGCCACTGAAAGCCATCTCCAACAGGGTGGTGATCAGACCGCCGTCACTGCGATCATGGCCGGAGAGGATCAGGCCACGGCGGATAAGCTCCTGCACCGCCTGAAAGGCCTGTTTGAACTGGATTGGGTCCTCCATATCCGGACTCTCGTTGCCAATCTGCCCCTGCACCTGGGCCAGGGCTGTGCCGCCCAGCCTGTTTTTACCCTTCCCCAGATCAATCAAGACCAGAACACTGTCCGACTCCTTGATATCCGGGGTCATCACCTGCCGGATGTCCGGCACCGCTGCATAAACCGAAATGACCAGTTGACGGGGTGACTTCACCGTCTCTCCAGCCACCATAGTGGCCATGGAAAGACTGTCCTTACCGCCATCAACAGCGATTCCAATGGCAATCATGGCATCACGCATAGCCCTGGCTGCGTCATAAATAGCCGCGCCCTCACCGGGCAGCTTGGGGGCCCACATCCAGTTGGCCGAGCACTTGACCTGCTCCAGATCCTCAATCCCGGCCCAGACCAGATTGGTCAGGGCCTCACCAACTGCCATCCGCGCGCCGGCCGCCGGATTAACCAGCATCTTGATCGGCTGCTCGCCGATGGCGGTTGCGATCCCGGTCAGCCCAAAATGACTCTGGGCAACCACTGCCACATCGCTGACCGTGAGTTGGAGCGGGCCGCAACACTGCTGCCGAACGATGAGACCGGAGACCGCACGATCCACCTTATTGGTGAGAAAACGCTTGGAACCAACAGAAAGCAACCGCAACACGTCATGCAGGGCCTGCGCCACGCTCAGATCTTGAGGCAAAGCCAAGGCTTGCAGGCCAGGATCACGTCGCTGGTCTGTAAAAGTCTTCTGCGGGATATTGCCGAGCAGGACATCAAGCTCGATATCTACCGGAGTGGAATCATCGACCGCATCATGGAGGACAAAACGCAGGTCACCAGTGACCTCACCCAGCACCTCACAGCCCACCTTTTCCCGCGCACAGATGGCCTGAAACTGCTCAATATTCTCGGGACGGATCAGGAAGCCGTTACGCTCCTGGTATTCGGCCACATAGATTTCCAGCACAGACATGGTGGGATCACCGACACGGATATTGCGGATTTCCACCCGGCCTCCTGATTTTTCCACCACCTCCTTGAGCACATTGGCCGGCCCGCCGGCACCTTGATCATGGATCACATCGATCAGGGTTTTGTCACCCATCTCATTGCAGGCGCGGATAACCCGGTTCATCTTCTGTTCCATCTCGGCATCGCCACGCTGTACGGCGTTGAAATCAAGCTCTGAGGCATTCTCTCCCTGGAGCATGCTGGAAGCAGCACCACCGCCAAAGCCGACACGGTAGGCCGGCCCGCCCACCTGGACAATAATCATGCCCTTCTGCTCTTTTTCCTTTTTGGTATGGCGGTCATCAATCTGGCCCACGCCGGCGGTGAACATGATCGGTTTCAAATACCCCCAACGCTCACCATCTGCAAGGCGCAGGTCAAAGGAGCGGGTAAAGCCCTGGATCAGAGGCTCGCCAAACTTATTGCCGTAGTCCGAGGCGCCGTTGCTGGCATCAATCTCAATCTGCAGGGCCGAGGCCAGATTATCCGGACAGGGATAATGATTTTCCCAGCCCAGGGCATAACCTGGGATATGAAGATTGCCCACACAATAACCGGCAGTGCCGGCAATGACAAAGCCACCCTTGCCCGTCCCCTGGACGTCACGAATCCTGCCGCCGGTCCCGGTCTCGGCACCTGGGAAGGGGGCCACACCGGTAGGGAAGTTATGGGTCTCGGCGGTAAGTAAGGGATGATAACGAACATCACGAGCTACAAAAGCGGAAGCAATCCCCGGCAGACTCGGATGAAGAGTCGTGATATCATACCCCTCAACCACGCTGGAGTTATCCTTGAAGGCAATCACTGAGCCCTTGGGGTTGGCAGTCAGGGTCTCAATAACCAAATCAAAGAGGGTTTCCTCCTGCTCCTGACCGTCAAGAACCTGTTTCCCCTTGAAAAAACCGTGGCGGGAATGCTCGGAGTTGGCGTTGTTGAGATCCATGATCTCGACAATGGTCGGGTTGCGTTTATGCTTGGTGACAAAATAATCATAATAAAAGTTGCGATCCCACTCGTCCATGGAGATGCCGGGGATATTAAGCAAGGCGTCCGGCCCACCGGACTTGAGATCGACATCATAAACCGCCTCGGGCACGACCCCGGTTTCAAAAGTGTGCAGCGGCTCAGGATAGGGACACTCGGTCATTCGGTCATGGTGGCTGGCAATAAAGGCCTGTACGTCCTGATCATCCGGCACCAGATAACGGCGCGAACGTTCCACCCTGGTCACACAATCAATCCCAGTGGCCCGGCAGATGGAAACCATATTCGAAGACCAGGCCGTGGCAAAATTCAGCCGTGGCCCCACCTCCACCACTCGCTCTCCCTGGAGCACAGGCTCAAGCGACACCGTTTCCAGCAGGAAACCATCGGCCAGCACCAGCCGCAGACACTCCATCTCCCTGTCTGTCAGCAGCCGTGTTGATTCCACATTAAAACAATATGCCCGGCTCTCGTCAATCCTGCGATACAGCTGCGTCACCATTGATCCCATTCTTTTTCCCTTTCTTTTCTGAGGGCCCGGCTAACCCCTGGGCCAGTAACTTTGGCGTGAACGGCACGACATCTCAATGCGCCGGAAATTTACATCATCATGTATTCAAAACAGCAATTCAACCTTATCATGAAAGCTCTTGTCAGGAAAGCCCAGACCATCTCCTGCCGTGCTTTTTCTCCTTCACAAAAACAGCGTCCCGCAAAAATAAAAGACTCATGACCAAAAGAGCCGTCAGAGAATCACGGCAAGAGCTCGCCAATCAATCGTCCAAGTGTTTCAACACCAGCGCTCATCACCGGACTCCAGGCGACCCCGCAATTCAGACGAATACAATGTTGATATTGACCAGAACCCGAACAGACCGCTCCCGGCAGAATGGAGATCCCGACCTCTGCCGCCCTGGTGAAAAGTTGCAGACTGTCAATCCCACGATTGAGCTCTACCCACAGGACAAGCCCCCCTTCGGGTGACGACATCCTTGTATCAGCCGGAAAGGCATTGGCCACGGCTCTGGTCATAGTGGCAACCTGAGATTTGAGAGAGGTACGCATTATCCGCAGATGCCGATCATAGGCACCTGCCTCCATGAACCCGGCAATGATCAGCTGGTTCAATTTGGAGGTGGCAATCATACTGTTGAACTTCAAGCGCTTTACCTTTTCTTTGAACCGTCCGGGCACAACCCAGCCCACACGGAAATCAGGGAGCAAAGTTTTGGAGAAGGAGGAGCAATAGAGAACAAGTCCCTGCTCATCGAACTGTTTCATGGTGGTCGGCCTGGTCTCACCAAAATAGAGATCTCCATAGAGATCATCTTCAATAATCGGGATCCCCCGTCCGCATATCATGCGAACCATTTCCTGTTTTTTTTCTCCGCTGACCCGGTACCCTAAGGGATTGGGGAAATTAGAATTCAACAATACAGCCCGCACATCATGTTCTTCGACAGTGCGGGCCAGCATATCAAGATCCAGACCAGAAACAGGATCAGCAGGGAGCTCAAGCACCCGCATATTCAGATCTTCAATCAACTGAAGATAACAGAGAAATGTGGGTGACTCAACCAGGATAATATCGCCGGGACTGGCAACAGCCCGAAGACAAAGATTGATGGCGTCCATACATCCACAGGTTATAATAATTTCCTCCCCGGAAAAGGCATCATACCAATCCAGATGCCGGGCAATCTGTTTTTGCAGTTCCGGCTGTCCGGCAGGAGAACCGTATCCTGTTCCACCTGCCCTAAACAGGTATGTTGCCCCAATCTCACGGGCCATCTTGGACAGTTGTTTAACCGGAAGCAACTCAGGTCCCGGAACAGCTGCGCTGAAAGGAATCATTTCAGGATGATCGAAAAGATTCTGCAGCACTCCGGCCAGGGTGTTAACCTTGACCTTGAGTGGCTTGAGAAAGAACTGCCCTGCCGCTGGCAGCGGTAATAACTTCTTCATTTGCGGCCGCACATAAAAACCAGATTTGCTCCGAGCCTCAATCACACCACGATTCTCCAGCTCGACATAGGCCTGATAGACTGTAGACAGAGACAAACGTTTCTGTTCCTTAATCCTGCGCAAGGAAGGCAACTTTTCACCGACAACAAGAGAACCTGACGCCACCTTGCCTTCAATCTCATTTGCCAATCGAACATATTGATATTCCATAGTGCCTCCTACCCCCAATCTGTTCTGTATATTTTTTCAACAATCTGCATCTGTACTAGAATACCAAGACATGTCATATTTTTCAAAGAAGAAACAACACGCATCCCCCTCTCCCTGGAGGCAATAAATATGACATCGCTGCGACAACTTATCCACATCATTTTCTGGCTGTTAACCCCTGAGCCCAGTGACAATAAGCCTGACAACCACCGATCTCTAGCCGGCAATCGGGCAGAGACCAATACTCCCTTACCATACTGGATCAAGACCCTGTTCTGGTATGGGATAGCCCTGACCATTACTCTGTTTATCGGAAATCCAGAATAGACAAAATCTGTTCTGGTCACAAGTGCCGATCAGTGAGATCTTTCCAAGAAAAAAATTTCATTTTCCATACGATTCTCCAGCCTGCAAGGCATCTCTTCCGCCTTTTTCCTTGCAGAGAAGGCCAAGAAAGAGTAAATCTATAACATTCCGTTATGTTAGGAGCCGTTAAAAATAACAATTACATTTCGCAACCCACAAATGGTTCAAGAGCGATCAACTCTTTATGCCGATTTGGGCAGTTGAATGTTTCGGCTATTGTTAAATGATGACTCTGCATGACACACAATCCTTCCTTCTTACCACCAGGCAGGAACAACCATTTCCACAGAGCTTCCTATGCTGCAGATCCTCCGTAACAAAGCGCAATCCACTATCATCCAGGCCCTTGTCCTGATTATCGCCCTGGTCTTTATCTTCTGGGGTGTAGGCACCAATATGACGAATAGTCGGGATGCCGCCATCTCAATAAACAACGAAGAGATCTCCTTCCAGGAATTTCAAAAAAGCTACGATCAGGCAATAGCCGGTTACCGGCAGCAATTTGGCGACGCCATCTCCGACGAACTCCTCAAAGGTCTCGGGGTGAAACAGCAGGTTGTCAATCAGCTGACCCAAATCACGCTCCTGCGCCAAGGCCTCAAGGCCATGGGTGTCATGGTAACTCCTGTCGAAATACAGACCACCATCGAGAAGATGCCCCAATTCCAGAAAGATAGTAGCTTTAACCTGGACATCTACCAGACGATTCTAGGCACCAACCGTTTGACCCCCCACAAATTCGAAGACTCCATAAGTCGCGATCTGCTTAGCGAAAAAGGCATCACCTTTATCAATAACTTTGCCACTACAGTCAGTGCCGCTGAGATCAATGAAATACATCAGCGTGACCAGGAAACTGTTACCGTGAAGGTGGTCAAGGTTTCACCTGATCTCTTCAGTGACAAAATAGTGGTAAATCCGCAAGACCTTGCCGCCTGGTTTGAGACCAAAAAGGATAATTACAAAACAGAACAGAAAGTCAAAGTGCAATACCTGAGTTTTCCCTACAAAGCCCAGCAAAAGAATATAACAATCAGTGATGAGCAGGTTCGGGCCCAATATGAAAAAGATAAGGCCGCTTACCAGATCCCAGAAAAACGACATGCCAGACATATCCTGTTCAAAACAGAAGAGAACAGCTCTGCCGAAAAACAGAGGACACAACTGAAAAAAGCAGAAGAAATTCTGGCCAGAGCCCGTGCCGGTGAAGATTTTTCCACACTGGCCAAGACCTACTCAGAAGATCAGGCCAAAGCAACAGGCGGGGACCTGGGGACATTTGCCAGAGGACGCATGATCAAAGAATTTGACGATGCAGTGTTCTCCATGCAGCCAAATGCCATCAGTGATATCGTAAAAACGCAATTCGGCTATCATATCATCAAACTCGAGGAGATCCTGCCCGCAGTGACCCAACCCCTGGAGGAAGTGCGTGTCGCCATTGTAACAAAACTTCAGACCGAGCAGGCAAGACCTGCCACTTTCCAAATGGCCAACGAGGCCTATGAAGGTATTATTGCCGCCGGCAGCCTGCAGGCCTATGCTCAAAAACATACTGACAAAGCAGTTATTCCGACCGATTTTTTCAGTCGCACCACCCCCCCAGCAGACCTGAGCCATGAGCCCAAATTTATGGACACCGTCTTTTCCCTCAAAAAAGGTGAGCTCAGTTCCCTGGTTGAAGATCCATCCGGCTATTTCATCATTTTTGCTGAAGAAATTCAGCAACCTACCCCACCAAAACTTGAGGCAGTAAACGAACAGGCGACCAAAGATTACAAGCTAGCCAAGGCCACAGAAATGGCCAAGGAAACCGCGACTACTCTTTTAGCCAAAGTAAAGGGAGGAGCTGATCTTGAGACAAGTGCCAGGGAGGAAAAATTACAGGCCATCAAGTCAGGTCCTGTCCGTAAAAACAATCCAACCCCTGACCCTGCTCTGCCGGCATCTCTCGTTGATCAGGCCTTACGACTTGGTGCCAAAAGCCCCTTTCCTCCAGAGGCCCTGGCAGTCGGGGATGACTTATACATATTGCAATTCGTTGAAAGAAAGTCACCTGAAATCAGCAAATTGGATGAGACTACCAAACAAAATTACACCGCCACTCTGCTCAAACAAAAACAAGATAGGCTGCTTGGCGCCTGGCTGAAACACCAGGAAAAAAATGCCAAGATATTCACCAGCAAGAATATCTGAAGCTGAATAGTTCCACAAAGAATAATTATATCTGGGTTTACCTGTCCGGCTATGGTTGTTCTTACACTCCTTTCCTGAATCCGCTTCCATGTCGTGGCGCCTGACACCAGGGTTCATTGATCATTCTTCGTTGTAAATCGATTCCTATATTTCTCACAATACCCATGATCGTTTCGATCAAGACAAGGGCGCATTTATTATGACAAATTCACACCCTCTTCTGCAGCACTATGAGAAACTCAACACATTTGAGCAGACCTTTCTTCAATTTCTGTCCATTGTTTACGAAACACCTCATATCACACTATTGATAAACTGCCTTACCAGACTGGACATGCGCAGTCCCCGAGGCACCTGCCCCACAGCAGCCAACCTCACCCATTATTTCAACAAATTCCAAAAACTTGGTCTCGTGACCAAAGAAAGGCAATGCGCACCGGAGATCACTGAAATATTAAGCCGGATCTCAGTGACCGAGGGAACGTTTCCCACTTTTGCCAAGGTGGTCCGTAAAGAAGCCCCTGTCTCCTACTATTACGGCAAATGGACAACTCGCTGCTGGCGGGCCGTACGCGAACTTCGTATTGGTATTTATACCCAGCAGTTTGATCTTATCGACGATGCCCTTGATTTTATAGGTGGTCAGTGCAAAGAGTTTTTTTCTGCCCTTCCACCCACTGTCCAGATCATCACCACTCCCTTTGATCCTGTCTGGTTTCGAACTCTTGCCCCTTCATTTCAGTTTTTCTTACTGGACAAGACCCTTCGTTTTGCCCAGTCCGAATTATTGTCCTTTCCAGAGATTCTCTTCTATCTTCAAAACAAGGACAACTTTCAGCATCTCGACAACGATGAGAGACTCCCTTTTCAGCGACTGCTTTTCAACCAACTCCTCCTGCAGGGAGAGCTTGATAGTGCTGAACAACTGATCACTGAACAGCCTGAAAGCTTTATCGGAACTGGAGCCATAGGTTCTCTCTATTTTTTACGCGGGAAGTACAGCCAAGCAAGGCAATCTTTTGCTGACGACCTCCAGACCCTCCAGCAACTCAGCGGCAATGACCAGGTGGCCTTTTTTGGCCCACAGGGACTCTTTCATCTTCTGGCCTGCCTCCAGGAAGACACCTCCGACCCGAACCAGACCGTGGCACACCGTATCGGTATCACCCTGTCACTCTTTAGCGGGACAGCAGAAGAAAAGGCATACCATTTTCTGGCCGCCTTGCTCAGCGCCCAGAATACCAGCAAACTTTCAGAGGAAGCGTTCTCTCTTTTTCATGAGGAAAAACCACATAGCTTAACCATCCTTTTTGCCGGACTTTGCGGGTACTGGCTGAACAGCACCCTGACTCCAGATACGGAAGAAAGAATCCAGGCCTTATACCAACAGGCCATGACCTTCCAATATCACTTTTTCTCCCTGAATCTGGCTGACATTCTGGCCAAGACCTCCACAGACAGCAGTGAAGACCTTACGACCATTCAGGCTGTCCAGGAAAAGACCGGACAAGTCTCTCTTGCCTCCATTCTCGAACCCGAAGAACCCTGGAAACGAAGTCTGCAGGCGTTGATTCAGGCCACCACTATCCAGCAGCCCTTTGCCAAGGATCAGACAATCAGAATGGCCTGGTTCATAGACTACAAAAATGATGCCATTACCATCAGTCCGAAAGAACAGAAAATCTCCCCCAATGGGCAATGGAGTAAAGGCAGACCCATATCGCTTTCCCGTCTCTATTCTGGCGATATGCTCCCCTATCTGACCATCCAGGATCGCAAGATATGCGCGGCCATCAAGAAAATCCAGCACCCCGAAACCCATGGGATAAGTTATCAGTTTAACATAGACAAGGCTCTGATCGCCATGATTGGCCATCCTCTGCTTTTCCTGACCAAGTCACCCACCTCAGCAGTGGAATTTGTTGCCGGAGAACCTGAGCTCCTGGTTGAAGAACGGGGCGGGCAGCTCCACATCCGCTTCGCCCAGGCAGTGACTAAAGACTCTATTACTGTTTTCCAGGAGACTCCCAACCGTTTCAAGATCATTGCCATTAACGACAATCATCGCCGCATTGCCCAGATTACCGGCCCAGACGGCCTCAGCGTCCCAATTGAAGCGAGTGAACAGGTACTCACTGCGATTGGCAATATCTCTTCCTATATGACGGTCCATTCGGCAATCGCCGCCGACGCCTCAAGCAATACCAATGTCGTATTTGTCGAGGCAGATCCATCCATCTACATCCACCTCCTCCCTTTTGGTACGGGTTTCCGGCTGGAGATGTTCGTCAAGCCCTTTGTCGAAGGCACTCATTACTTGAAACCCGGTCAGGGTGTTGAGAATATCATGGCTGAGGTGCGGGGCAGACGCCTGCAGACCCGTCGTAATCTCGCACTCGAAGAGGAGAAGGCCAGAGAGATTGAAGAATCCTGTCCCATCCTTGACCTGGCCATTGATATCGAACAGGAGAATGATCGGGAATGGCACCTGCAGGACCCTGATGACTGCCTCCAAGCCCTGTTGGAATTACAAGCCATTCATGATCAGGTTATCATTGAATGGCCTGAAGGTGAAAAACTGGCGATCACCCATCAGGCTTCGCTAAAAAACCTGAACCTGAAGATACGAACCAATCGTCAGAACTGGTTTAGCCTGTCCGGACACGTAGAACTTGACCAGGATACCGTCATTGACCTGCGTGAACTTCTCAGCAAGGTCAAAGGGGCCTCAAGCCGTTTTGTTCAGATTGGGGAAGGACAGTTTCTGGCACTGACCCAGGAATTTAAAAAACGACTGGAAGAGCTGAACACCTACTCGGAAGGGTTAGATCCAGACGGGGGAGACGAGATTCTCCTTCACCCCCTGGCTGTTATACCGCTTGAACAACTGATCGAACAGGCAAAGACTAATACCGATGCAGGCTGGGACGCTCAGCGGGACAGACTCAAGGATATTCAATCCTTCAGCCCCCAGCTGCCATCCACCCTCCAGGCAGAATTACGGGATTATCAACTCGAGGGCTACAACTGGCTCTCCCGCCTCGTGCACTGGGGCGTTGGTGGCTGTCTTGCCGATGACATGGGGCTGGGCAAGACCATCCAGTCCCTGGCCATCCTCCTGGAACTCTCCCCAGACGGACCCTCTCTGGTCATCGCCCCGACCTCGGTCTCCACCAACTGGGAATCAGAGGTGAATCGCTTTGCCCCCACTCTCAACATCAAATCGCTGACGGGAAAAGATCGTCAGAAAACCATTAAAGAATTGGGGAAATTTGATCTCCTGATCACCACCTATACCCTGCTCCAGCAAGAGAATGAGCTTCTGTCTCAGGTTAAATGGCAGGCTGTTATTCTCGATGAGGCCCAGGCTATAAAAAATGCGGCGACCAAACGCTCCAAGGCCGCCATGGCCCTCCAGGCCAGATTCAAGCTCCTCACCACCGGTACCCCCATTGAGAACCACCTGGGAGAGCTATGGAACCTCTTTCACTTTATCAATCCGGGCCTGTTGGGATCCCTTAATCGTTTCAATGAACGCTTTGCAATTCCCATCGAACGCTACCACGACCGAGAGGCCCGGCTGAAACTGAAAAAACTCATTCGTCCCTTTATCCTGCGACGGATAAAATCTGAAGTGCTGGAAGAGCTGCCTCCACGGACAGAGATAACCCTCCACGTGGCCATGAGCACAGAGGAAACCCATTTCTATGAAGCTCTGCGACAAAATGCACTGCAGGCCCTGGAGAACAATCAGGAGAAAAAGGGAAGGCATCTGCAGATCCTGACAGAGATCATGAAATTACGCCAGGCCTGTTGCCATCCCCGCCTGATTGCCCCTGACACCAATCTTCCCAGCGCAAAACTCGAAGTCTTCGCTGCCGTCGTTGAGGAGCTGCTGGGTGGTCGCCATAAAGCCCTGGTGTTCAGCCAATTTATCGGCCATTTGCAGATCCTGCGAGAATACCTGGATGGAAAGGGAATTGCCTACAAATATCTGGACGGCTCAACCAATACCGCCAAACGCAAACAACAGGTTGATGAATTCCAATCGGGCGAAAGTGATCTCTTCCTCATCAGTCTCAAGGCCGGTGGGCTCGGTCTGAACCTGACCGCAGCCGATTACGTCATCCATATGGACCCCTGGTGGAATCCAGCCATTGAAGATCAAGCGTCTGATCGAGCCCATCGCATCGGTCAGACACGGCCCGTTACTATCTACAGACTCATCTGTAAAAACAGCATTGAGGAAAAAATTGTCAAGCTCCATCAAGAAAAACGAGATCTGGCAGGAAGCTTACTGGAAGGAAGCGATATAAGCGCCAAGATGAGCACTGAAGATCTACTGGATCTGATCAAAGAAAACTGATCCGACCCCAACGTGAAAGTTTGAGGTTGAACACCAGAGAGAGAATGCAGTTGCTTTTTGCCCCCATTCGATTAAAATAGCTTGTTCTCAAAAAGATATGCGCCCGTAGCTCAGTTGGATAGAGCAACGGACTTCTAATCCGTAGGCCGCGCGTTCGAATCGCGCCGGGCGCACCAGTAAATACAAGGGGTTAAGTCATTTCGGCTTAACCCCTTTTTCGTTCCGTACTATGCCGGTACTATGCCGCTCGGAAATAGAAAATCCAAAAGTCGCGTAAAAGTTACGCCCCCCCTATCGAATTTTGATATTTCGTCACGATCAACCAACAAAATCCCTCCACCATTCTCCATCCCCAATTCAACCATAGCCCTCCACAGATTTCTCTGCTTGTGCGCCTTCCCTCTGAATGCAAAAATCTGCTTTTTGAATTTGCTATCTCCATTGTTTTGAGATATAAAACCTTATCGCCTTGCTTTATTTTCTGCAATTTCAATAGCTTACAATTGAGACTATTTGAGATGTCAGAATATCAGAGAATACGTAACAAGACCATAGACTCCTCTCATGGTACTGAGATGGATGGTAATAACAGAGATTTTCGGCGATTCACTCACTGATAAAATTGCCTCGTCAATAAAATCTGTGGATACAACTCAGCATAATTAAGAAATACCTCTTTCGAGATAATCCACAAGAAACTCCCAGGCCAGGATGTTCTGGTAAGAATGGGATGAAAACGGTGGGCACTCCGCACCTCCCAAAAAAGTGCCTAAAAATGAACACAACGGGCGACTTTTAAGAATAATGCAAATTAAAGAAATGTATTATTTACGAGCAGTTGCACTTAATTTGGAAACAATACAAAACAGTTAATAAATCCGACTCTAAAGTTTTTTCGTAACATTTCTACCGGAGTAATTGAGTGTGTAAGGTGCCTGCTTTGGCCACCACCAGACTCCATGCATGGGATTGGCAGACCTAAGTTGCAAGCCCTTTCATTTCAAGGAATGGTACCTTCTCTGAATGATCGTAATTGGTGACAGTTATTATTGATAGTGACCAGGATATTTGCCCCTGAGTCAGGCGCCATGGCAAGGCGTTGACTTGATCCAAAAACATGTACCTGTGCATTGAGAGCCATATGGATCCCCGGATCTCACGCATACAGCAGTATAATTTATGGGGCTCTAATTGAAGGATCTGCTACCTTCGGCGCATTTTTGTTGATCAGCGTGGAATAATGACCCCTCTATAGCAGAAAACAGCGTCGAAAATTGACCCCACTATGTTATCCCCTTCGTGATCATAAAATCACGGAGGTAATGGAGGATGTTAGTAGTGGAGACAATAGCCAAGATACG
>JAGXHG010000032.1 GCA_024636345.1 Desulfobulbaceae bacterium
AGTATGCATCGGGCATCTACCAAGACTCCATCAAAAAATCTGGCTTTATCTGTAGTATGAGTCGCAAAGGAAATTGCTGGGATAACGCGCCAGCTGAAAGTTTTTTTCATACGCTTAAGACCGAATTAACTCATCATGAAAGATATGCAACCAGGGCCGAGGCGAAAAGTAATATTTTTGAATATATAGAGGTCTTTTACAATCGCCAGAGGCGTCACTCATCTATAGGATACTTGAGCCCAGTAGCATATGAGGCTGCTTATCAAAAAGCTGCGTAATTATTTGTCCGGAAAAGTCTTGCCAGATCACTTGTTGCAAGTAACCCATCAGAATAACAGGCATATTACGTTTCATGCATTTCAACACATATCAATTACTTTCAACGAAAAATAAACCCTGAGGAGGGAACAATGCATGCTTTCACACAACCACATACAGGTTTCGAATTTTTAGAAATAGCATCGAGGGAGGTTAATTCTTGGCCAACATGGAAAAAAGAGTTAGCTGGGCTATGTTGCTCTTCCAATGATAAACCAACGAATAAGGCACAAACAATCCATTCAGAATCTGACCATACAAAAAAATTGATCAAGACTTAAGTAAAAGTCAGTTTTATATTTTTTATTAGTACACACGAGCCCTTTTCTGTTTTCAGAAAAGGGCTTTGTCAATTGTAGTTTAGACTAGACAAACTGGGAAAGAACTGGGAAAGAAAATAGCCGAGACCAAAGAGAACAAAGCTCAATGATTTCGGCTATTTAAATGGTGGAGGCGGCGGGAGTCGAAATTCGACACCCTTTTACATACCTGAAAGAGAATATTTAGTATCAAACTACAACCTCATCATAGCACGCAATTCCTTACCCTGCAAGGGGTTAGAAAACAAATAGGATCAGCAACAAGACAATAGGCTCTGAATTTAAGTCCGTTTTAAAATACAAATATTAGCATATGTTATGTGGTACGGCGTGTAGCACGTATATATTTAAACGAAAAATTTATCTTGGCAACAAAAGGCTAAAAACGATAGATATGAAGCCCTTTATCTGGAACAATGTAGAGGTGAGAGTTATTGGGAAAGGGAAGGAGACGCAAAGCTAAACGAGTTCAAAGTCGTATCGCTAGCATCTTGTCTCCTTCCCTCAAATCCGCAATCGAACCGGCGTCCCAAATCCTCCATATTTTATATTCTATACCGAGTCCCAGGCTTCACTATCAGAATCTCGCCAAGACCGACTAAAATTTAGAACCAATGTTTTATATTTGTAATGCAGGCTATCCAACCGCTATAACACGAAATCAGAGATCATAGCTTTTTTACAGTTAATTTTCCTACCCTTCCAGCAAACCCTTGCTATTAAAGGATCTGCGACAAACTCACACACACCTAGTTTCTCTTTATCTTATAGAGCATTAATTTTCCTACCCTTCCAGAAAACCTTTAGTATTAAAGGATCTATGATTTTGATATTATGCTATATCGTAACAGGCCGGAAAACCAGCCAAGGATTTATTTGAGAAACCTAACTTGGTACATGCATCCCGTATTGACTTGACGCCTCCTTTTTTAAGCAAATCTATAAGTTCTTTACTAGAATACCGACCAGGATAAGACTTAGCGAGAACAGCAAGTCTGGACTGAACCGTACTTTTACTAGTGCTGCCTTCCTTTCTACCTGTTTTCGCTAGTCTCATAGAATCAAAATCGAAATCCCAATCATGGTCAAAGACCAATCCAGGCATCTCACGCTTAATATCACTCAAGAGCCGTTTGGTCACATGATCGGTCTTTCCAGGTAACAATATATATATATGACACTCTGGGCAGTCACCATCTTTGCTATCCACCTTCCGAGTAGCAATTCTATTGATACCCTGAATAACGTTATTGCTTATCATGCTTAATCGAAGCTCTTCTCGAACATCCGGAAAAGCTCTAAATTTGGGTTTCGAAAACCATTCTTGATCCTGCACACCATTTAACGCCATAAAAGATGTTGCAGAGTAGTGGGCAGGGGGATAAGGCAGGCTCAAAATAAAAACATTCTTGCAATCTCTATAATCATTCGAACCATCAATATTGAACCAATGATCGAAATGTAGGTTAGAATTAACATTTGAAAGTCCTTGTGTAACAACACGATCACTCATATCATTATATTTAGTTTCACGGCTGAGACTATTCGCGTGGTCAAGGAAGCGTTCCTCTACGGACTTATGTGTTATGACTAATATGTTTTCAGCTCCTGTAACACTAGAAATCTCTTCGAAAAGACTGCTTGCTCTTTTCCTATCTTTCATAGATCCATAGACAGAACCTTTACCCACTTTATAACCATGCCCGATATGTAGAGTTGCATTACGATAAGTCCTAGCATTCTTCGGTACATCATTCACAATTTCAGCGTCAGGAGTACAAAGATATAAGGCATTGACTTCAGCGGTAGCATCCAAAACAACGGCACCAACACTATTTTCAGGTACAATCCTTCTAGATGTTCTAATATTTTTGTAGCCACCACACTTCTCGTAATACAGCCATTCTCGCCATGCTTCCGAAAGACCACTGATAGCCTTAACTTGCTGCTCGCGCTGGCTCTGCTGGAGTTCTTTCTTATAAGGAAGATGCTTATACCCCGCGGACTGAAGATCCTCTATGAATAGAGTAAGGTCAGGCATGACATCTTCTTCACGCTCAACGAGAGTTTCCTGTTTAGTGTTACCTTCATCTTCGATCTTATCAAGAGTATCAACCATATCCCTGACAGCTTCAATCTCACTTGAATACCGTTCATGCATAAACTTAGGCAGAAAATTGAGGCATTGGCGCAAAGCAGTAACATCAACACAATAGTCATCAACTAAATCGAGACATTCATCAACGATAGTCAATTTACGTTTCAATTCCTCAGAAAAGAAAACATCGGGAAATGCTTTTTCCAACTCTGGATTTCCCAGGCGCACTTGACGTGATCCCCAATTGTATAGCTTATTATGAACTGTATCCTCCTTCATTGCTGCGTGAAGAGCATTTTGAAATTTAACATGTGTAATGATCGCGACAGGATAATTTGATAATTCAGATAGTTCAGTTCCAGAATCAGTATAAAAGGCAATACAAGCAGGATCACCATTAGGGCGGCGGCCTTCCCGAAGAATATCGCCATATATCTTTTTGCAATCTTCGATTCTTCTTGTAACAATTAAGATACCGGGATGATCACTATCTGATAATTCTGACATAGCGATACAATACTTGATAAGGCACTGTGTCTTCCCTGTTCCTGTTGGTGCCGGAATCACTCTGAATTTTTTTGCTTCATCTGATATGGGTCCATCAGGAGAAGGAGCTAATGCTATCCGATAATTAAATTCTCTGGCAATAATACTCCAAACCTCTAGAAGGTTATCGTTCCCTTCTACGACATAACCGTTTTCTTCCCATCGGTTAGCCATAAACTTCTTGAACTTGTTAGGCTCAATTCCACTGGATGTTGCTATACCATTTAGAGGTTTCATAAGGCTGGATACTTTGCCAGTTTCACGTTCAGTCATAATTTTTCTCCGGATAGGGGCCAGAAACCGAGATCCTTTTTCGCTTGTGTCAATATACATTACATCCTCCATTGACTAATTGGTTTAGGTAAACGAAATGCCTACCTACAATGAACAACTGTTGCGCCTATCTTTTTAATATGATTCAACATTTTATGATTTTGTTCTTTGCGGGGGGGGGAGGGGCACGAATTATCTTAAGAAGTTATGACCAAAATTATCTGTATCTACAGGTAGTCCTTTAATATGATCTTGATAGTGCTTAGGGGAATCTGAAGGGATAGGCAGGACCTAAAAACATGGAAACTTGTGAGGATTTGCAATCCAGGGATAACACCGTGAGCAATACAGGTCAGGAGGTAGGCAACAGGTTGAGCAGAAGAAAACACCATTAGTTTAAATAACTTCTTCCATCCTGGTTAATGGAACGGACTATGGCCTTGTGTGGTACGAGGTTGTCATATCACCTATTTCTGTGTGGTATGATGCTCAGAATGGACTTAATGCGAGGTATTTATAAGGGAGGAGTAAGCATCTGCTCAAGAGCTTGAATCGTTACGGCTCTGGCACAGGGAAGGATTTTAGAGGGTTCCAGGGTCGGCTATTGGTGGAGGCTGCACGAGGCGATGCAAGCGCGACAGCAACGCAGCTACCCCTGATCTGAGAATAGGCATAATCCGGCTCTGACATCATTATGAAGCTCTTAATGTGGGTACAACATGTGAGGAGTTGACGAGATAAACGCCAAGTGTGAGGAAGGATGGGAAGGGACCGAACCATACGGGGGAAAAAGCATCTTTGGGTAGGTGAATTGCCCCCCACGAAATAGAAAATAAAAAATTAGATGCTTAGTGCAGAGATTATGCTTTCTTTATAACTCACAGGATGTAATAAAAATAATATATTCCAATATATTATATGTATGCTCATTTATGAAAAGCCAGATTAAATAAGAAAAATTGAAATAGCTAGTTTCAATATCGTCTGACATAAGTTGGGAGAAAGACCAGAGCTAATCTGACACCTTGTTTATTTGTAAGCGCAAATTAAACACCGCTCACAGTATGCCCCAGAGCTAAATATGTCTGGCCGAGATTATACGGTAGCAGTGCTCTATAGTCATCCTCTGATGAGCCGGTGTAGATATCGACCGAGTTAACCAGCCCGCCTACCAGTTTAGCAACCAACTTTGAGCGTGGCACAATGTTGCTGCAAATTCAAGAAAACGCGCGTGCTTGCGGGTCTGGTTAAACGATTTGTTAGCCTGGCGCCTTGTATGTAATTGTCTAGAATTGCAGTGCTTTCATGAGATATTCTCGTAAGGTTTTTCTTGTTTCTATAATTGCAGAAACAACCGTATACCCCCATTAACTTTTGTCATAGTTGTATTTGATATGGGGTTATTGTTGATGGGGTACCATATATTCAGTTGCAACATGTGCCAATAAACCGGAACGGGTTTCCCTTATTGTGGTTGCTTTTCAAACCACAAACAAATTTTATGGTGGTGTTGCTTGGTTAGCTGAGTTTTTTGACCAAAACTTGGTGCTTATTTGTGTTGCCGAATTCTTAATCTAGACCTCAGATTAACCAAGAAACTTTTATATAAGTTATATGGCGTCCATACAGCCCCTTTATTTTCGTTTTTGTCTGCGATACTAATCAAGAAACTTTTATCTAAGTTATATGGCGTCCATATAGCCCCTTTATTTTCGTTTTTGTCTGCGATACCAATTTCAATGACATTTTTTTCTTTTAGAGTATTCAAAGAGTTCAAGAAAATCGTATGTTGGTTCTCTTTTTTTACAGAAAACTGACTTATATGCTCACTATTTATTGATATATACATATCGATGTCATCCATAGAGCCAGCTTCATCAGATCTTATTAATATTTTCTTTGATTCAACAAATGAACGAGTTAAGAAAAGTCTGACACGATTAAATCCTTTACGCCAATCACTATTAAAATCTTGTTTAACATTCCAACCATTCATTAAGAGAAACTTTGAACTGTTCATGAATGGAAAATTATTAAAATATTTTTCTGGTATATGTGGTAAAAGAAAATTTATAGATTCAGTTGGGTTTCCAATATATTGAAAAAGTAATTTAGTAGGTATCTCCTCCGAGCATTTTATTGTTTCAGGAATTTCAATGTCAGAAACATTGATAAGAGAGCTAATATTCCCTGCCCTAGACTCAAGATAAGATTTACTTTTTGAATTAATTTTCCAGTAAGTTGGTATATCTGAAATTTCACTATTTTCATGAATCTTCATTGTAAGTATTGTTGCATATGGATCAAGCATTTCCAGAGGCTCAATATATTTATTGAATGGGATTACACCTTCATTTACACCATTCATTACCATTGGATGATTGTCAAATATTCGTAATTCTTCTTGCTCATGCTCTTCATGGTTTGCAACCCTTTTAGAAAAAGGATCAGAAATCAAAAACACACAACCTCCAGGCTTTGTAACACGATACATCTCTTTAACAGATGCAAGCTGTTCATTCATATGATGTAGTGCGGCGTTTGCAATCGTATAATCAAATGTATTAGAGGTAAATGGTAAACAATCAGAGTTCCCACCTAACCATTGTGCCTCTGGAACAATCTGAGAACCACTCAATATCGAGGTTGGGTTATAATCAAGACAAACGAGTTTAGCCCCACGATTTATAAGTCTTACACTATCCGAACCTAAGCCTGCCCCTATATCAAGACAGAGCTTGTTATTAAAGTTAACATCTTTAGTTAGCAATTCAAATCCAGCCCATTCACGCAAACGAACTTGTTGAGCCATTTCAGTACTGCCAGGTACGACATTTTTTTTAACATTGGCTTTCTTTTGAATATAAGTACTCTCAAATTTATCATTAAATGTTTTTTCAGACTCTTCAATGTTTTTTCTAACCTTCATAGGTTCTATAGGAGCTGAAATCTTTGATGTGATTTCCATCAGCCCTAAAGTGTCATCATCATTGTAACTTCCAAGAAACTTAATACCTTTATAGCTAGGATATTCATGCCCACATTTTATGCATTTTAAAGGCTTTTTATATATATCTAAAGAATGATGGCCACAGAAAACACACCTAATATTTTCAATATTTATTTTCATAATAATTTTTGGTTCATTCGTAAAAAAGTTGAAGTTCAACAACCGTTAGTAACTGTATGAAAAAAAAGCATCGGATTTAACCAACTCTGTTAAAGTTTTGTTTGCGCACAGAACCTTGACAGAGAGGAGAAACCCGATGCATCTCAAGACTATCACGGAGCTGCTTGCTTTGCCAAACTTTCAAGTTGTCAAAATGCTCGAACAGACTGAAACTAGAATTCATCTACTCGTTGAGTTAATCGAGTTGGTCGAGCCCGTTTGCTCTGCCTGTGGCATGGTTCATCATACTCCAATCCACAGTATAGGGTGGATCCGATCTAAGCTTCTACATCTGATTTCATTGGAAATTATTTAATAATTCCATATCTGACAAATAACGCTATTTTAATTGACAGATTTATTAGTAGATAAATTACTCCTGAACCCAGCAAGAAAATAGTTAGAGGAAGGAGTATTGAAACAACGTATGAATATTTCTCTCGGGTCGAATTTTTCTGAACCTCTTCTTTTGCAATTACAAATAAGTTTTGGTATTTTTCTGCTGTCTTTTTATCAAGAAAACTGAAAATTCCATAGTTGTACTCTGAACACCTCAGTGCTGCCATTTTCGAAGTGTCAGATCCTGTAGTATCGGAAACTGGAGACAATGTACAGACATCGTCACGATATCCATGAATGCCTCCCCCGACAGTAATGGTCTCAACTCCTCCTGCCCTTATGATTACTTCTTGTTGAATACCATTCTTGTCGTCCTCAAGTACACGAAGCCCTTCTAAGGCCACTTTTTCGTGAAATCCACCATGAAGGATAGCTCCGTTCCATAGGAACAGGTCTGGCTCTACAATCCAGCTCCCTGGGGACGTTATCCATGAATGGCATTCATATTGTCGGCCGGTAGAATCCTTCATGCATTGAACAATATGATCGTCAAAAAAAATGTTATTTTCAGCACTCCACCATCCAAGGACAAGAAGTGGAAGAAAAAGAACGAAAAAAAATCTCTTGTATTGGCTTTTGTTCATTATTTATTCGGTACCTCCGAACATAGCATTGATTTACCATCCAGCCACTCCCCCCACATATTGTGAGCCAGCGGGCAATTTGTGTGTTCCTTGCCCATTTACACAGTCACCTTCAATGCACGTGATGACCTCCCCCCTGGCAATAGTTAAGCTAGGTAGTAAACAGAGAGAGAAAACGAATAAGTAGAACAATTTCTTAATGGAATCCCTCTAGGAAGACATTTGCAGTGCACATTTCAACCTAACAAAAAAACACCATGTCAGTTTTGGATACATTAATTGGTCCAGAGGTTTCTAAACATCCTAGGGGCCAGATGGTATGGAGAATCTTGGCTGCGCCTGAATCAGATGTCATGCAAGACTCAGGCCAGACCTTTCACCCCAAAGATTTCAACACAAATCTGCCAGCCCCTCCGTTAAGGCATCCAGAAGCTGTTGAGCGGTGTAACCCTTTCCGTAGTGCCCATATGTCATGCTCTCAACGGAATGGCCCAGGATGGAAGCCGCAAGCCCTTCCTGGACACCCTTGCGCTTCATTTCTGTGGCTGCGGTATGACGGAATGAGTGGAAGACTAGATCGTTAGCCTCAGGCAAGATTTCTCTACGAAAGGAGGCAAACCACTTTGAGGCATTTTTACTGTAGCCATCCCGACCGTGAGGTAATTCAGGGAATAGTCTATTCTCCCCTTTATCTCGTTGCTCCTGCACAAACTCCATGAAACCGAGGCGTTTCAATTCAGGGTGGATCGGAATTTCTCTCTCGGAGGAGAGGTTCTTCAATCGTTGGTCCTCACGCTTATCAGTTATGCAGATACAGGTGATGCCGCCATCCTTCTCGTTTATATCATCAAGATAAATCTGACACAATTCATTCAACCTTGCTCCAGTGTAAATGCCAAGGAGGGGCAACCAGCGATGAAATGGCTTGGTCTTTGCTCCTTTGATGTTTGATCTTTCGAGTATGGCCTTGATAATGATCTGTACTTGTTCAGGCTGAAACTCTTTCCTCGTATCGCTCTTCCGTTTCGTTTGTTTTATACTCAGCCCAACGAAGAAATTCCTATCAATAAAGCCATGCTTTAACGCATAATCCATTAAGGCATTAACTCGAATGAGATATTTATTCACGGTAGTAATGGATATACAATCCACCTTTGCGTCCTGTGCTACCTTCCCTTGAATCTTTGCCTGCCCCCTGCCATTCCCCTCAATATCCTTGAGGTATGTCTTCCGCTGAGTTGGATTCGCAGGAAGAGCAATCAACGTATCCTTGAAGGCTCTAGCTATTCCAAACGATAGGTCGGATGGCGACTGCACTTCCAAAGCGTGTAGGATATCCCGCATACAGCCCAAGATAGAAGCAATCTCTCCGGAACTTTTCTCGGTCCAAGCTTTACCGAGTTTCTTCTCTGCGATAAAGGAATCTATCAGATCTTGGATGGACTTCGTAGGTTCTTCTTCTGTACTCCTCTCAGGAGACCCGCTCTTGTATTGCCCAAGGACTGGTTTAAGGGATCGGTTTCCAGCGGGATCAGGGTCTTTAGCTCCAAACTCTTGGATAGCCGAATTATATTCATTAATGGCGTAACTCAGAGCCTTTAGCATACCAGGGCGTAAGCTAGCTATCAAAGAGAGGTCCTTTTCATTTATATCTATCAAGCCAGCCATATCAGCCAGGAGTTCAGCAGGGTTAGGATTATTTCCTGGTAGACTGTTCAGAACAGCATTCCACTCGGCATCATTGTCAAATGAGCCTTGAAGTTTCTGCATATCCTTAAGGCTGTATGGCCCATCCTCATCCATCCTATCCTTATATCTGGAAAGAACTCTATCATAAGTTTCATCGAGAGCTTTCTTGATGATGTGGAAAGGAAGTTCCTGTGGGCGAGAGTTATTCTTGGTGGTTTTAGTCCCTCCGGTGGGCTGCTCGTCACTTTTCTCTGAGGTCTTGGCCATAGTCTCCTGCATCGTCTCTTGAACTATTTGCGTTACTCTATTTAATTCTTGAGTAAGGAAGATAGCGGTACCCAAGTCATCCGTCAATAGAGATCGCTGGATAGAGGAATCTTGCAATCTTCTTCTGTACTGATAGACACATCGACCCGTAGAATCCATCCTTGAGAATAGATAAGGAACTCCTGTTTTCGTAAGGAGAGGTCTTGAAGTCCGTAACTGGGAGGATCGTTTGGTCGTACTTTGATTTGTTCTTTTGGAGGGATGTTGGGTGGAGGGAAAAATCAGGTTTTGAATGATTCTTTGTTTAGCGTGTGGCATGGCGTGTGGCTCCCGTGAGGATTAATGATATTCCTCTTGTCGGGCATGCCTAAAATCCACCGAAACCCTTGCGGCACTAAGGTCCGCAAGGGTCTGGTATCGTAATGGTGGAGGCGGCGGGAGTCGAACCCGCGTCCGAAAATACTCCCCTCCCGTATCTACATGCTTAGTTCCGGGCTTTAGTTTTCGCGCCAGGAGCTCCGCCGGAGCTTAGATATCCTATTGCTAACCTGCTTGGTTCTCATCTTCTGGCAAACAGGTGCTGCCAGAAGACCAGCCCACAGAGTCGGCGCTCCGATCCGGTCTTGCGGGCAGAGACCGGGGGAACGGCAGAGCAGACTAGGCTGCTACTGCGTAGTTATAATCGTCGGCGATTATAATTAAAGTTCTATCAGTTTTACGAGCAGACAGAAGCTCGGCATGCAACGTAGAGCTTACATATCCCCGTCGAATCCGTTTCGCCCCCATAATGGTTAAATTTTATTGTTTTAGAAATGGAATTAAATCTCGTTGCGGCGCATGACCCGTTGGATCTCACGATCACTCTGCTGTTCCTTGAGAGTAGCCCGCTTATCATACTGTCTTTTACCACGAGCCAGACCTAGTTCCACCTTGGCCTTCCCTTTTTCATTAAAGTATATCTTCAGGGGGATCAAGGCAAGTCCTTTCTCCCGTAACTTACCAATCAGTTTGTTGATCTCCCGCTTATGCAGCAGAAGTTTACGTGACCGCATGGGTTCATTGGGATTATGGGTGGCAAAGGTATAGAAGGAGATGTGGACATTCAACAGCATCAGCTCACCCCTATCATTAATCTGGGCATACCCATCACGCAGATTGGCTTTGCCCGCCCGCAGTGACTTCACCTCGGGCCCGGTCAAAACCATACCGGCCTCCATGGTTGACTCGATAGAGTAATCATGGAAGGCTTTTTTGTTACGACAGACTATCTTTTCGGCCATGGCCTGCTCCGTACAATTACGAATTATGAATTACTAATTACGAATTCTTAATTCGTAAAAGAGTGATAAAAAGTCCAATTCTGGTAATTTTTACCAATGTAACTTACTGAAATCAAAGCTACGACTTTATCGTCTTTGACTTTTTACGAGATCATCAAGTCGTAATTCATAATTTTTAATTCGTAATTACGCTAAGATGTCACCCGCATGGCTTCCTGATAGGTGGTAATCCCAGCCTTTACCTTCTGCCATGCATCTTCACGTAAGGTAGTCATTCCTTCACGGATTGCAACCTTTCGCATTTCATTTACATCTTCTCCGGCCCGCAGCATCCTGCTGATCTGCTCTGAAAAAATAAAGACCTCAAAGACCCCGCATCGCCCCTTGTAGCCGGTTCCGCGACACTGCCGACACCCCTTGCCCCTCTTCAACTCAAGAGTACCACTGCCAGATACCGGAAAACCAAGCTTCAGTAATTCCTCCTTCTCCGCCTGAAAAGTCTCCACACACCCAGGACAGATCGTCCGCACCAGCCGCTGGGCCACACAGCCAAGCAGGGTAGAGCTGATCAGAAAAGGCTCAAGCCCCATGTCCATGAGGCGGATAATGGATGAAACCGCGTCATTGGTATGAAGAGTGGAAAGAACAAGATGGCCGGTCATCGCCGCCTGCACGGCATGGGCAGCAGTTTCCAGATCACGGATCTCGCCAATCATGATGATATCCGGGTCCTGACGGAGGATATTGCGAAGGATGGTGGAGAAGGTCACATCAATCAGGGGCTGCACCGAGATCTGATTAAACTCCTCATGCACCATCTCCACCGGATCTTCCACGGTGACAATATTCTTTTCAGGAGTGGCAATTTTTTTCAGGGTCGAATAGAGGGTGGTTGATTTACCGCTGCCCGTAGGCCCCGTCACCAACACGATACCATGCGGGGCATTGATGAAGGAATCAAAGACCTGACGATCACGATGGGAAAAAGCCAGATGATCCAGATCCTGAAAGATCACATCCGAATCCAAAATACGCATGACCGTCTTTTCACCAAAGGAAACGGGAACGGTGGAGACCCGGATCTCAACCTCTTTTTTCCCGCCGACACCTATCTTGATCCGCCCGTCCTGGGGCCTTCGCTTCTCCGAAATATCCATCCGGGCCAGAGACTTGATCCGGGCGGTGATCGCCGCATGTACGACCTTGGGCAACTTGTAAATCGGATGCAGCATGCCGTCAATACGGAATCTGACCATGCAGGCGTCACGTTTCGGTTCGATATGGATATCACTGGCCTGCTGATCAAGGGCGTAATGAAAAAGGTGGTTGACCGCAGACTTAATATGCTGATCTGACGAAGATATCTCTCTGGCAGAAGAGATCTTGACAAACTGCTCGAGGTTGCCGATATCCACCGAGCTGCCAAGTCCCGGCCCTGCAAACTGACTCTCCGCCGCCCGGATGGACTTCTGGAAACCAAAAAATTCAGCCTGAATCTTTTTGATATCAGATTTGGTGGCAATATAGGGTTTGACCGTGACCTGATTAGCTTGCTCAATATCGGCAAGCACTGTTTTTTTGTCGGGATGATAGACCGCGATCTCCAGGATTCCGTTCTGCATATTAAACGGAAGCAGCAGATGGGTAACAGCGAAATTTCTGGGAATACTTTTAGTGACAATATCCATGTCAAGTGCCAGCGGATCCAGCTTTTTAAAAGGCAGCTTGAACTCATGGGCCACCGCCTGCATCATGATCTCTTCATCCAGCGCCACCCCTTTCCTGTCATGTATCTCTAACTGAAACGAGGCTATAATATCAACAAGATCGGGGTAGCTCTTGTCTGCATCCATTCCATTGTCGTCAGCACGTTTTAACAACTTTTGCCGCTGTTTTCCCTTCTCCAGGGTGATCTTCTGCCGTTGCTGGCCAGTAAGCAAAAGCTGTCGTTGCAGAAGATCAAGTAGTTCGTCGCTATTCAAAAAACTCATAAAATATTCCTGTTTATACCTTTGTTCATGCACTTATTCATACACTTGCTTCCCCTGTTCCTGGCTTTTCAATGAGCCCTCGCAACACCAACAGATTATCCCGATCTTCCTGCAGATCGTCACCCTTCGGGGTCTCAAGCGTCATGGGATGATCAGCAAAACGAGGATCATTAAGCAGGCTTCTGAATCCCTCCAGGCCGATTGCCCCCTGACCGATATGTTCGTGCCGGTCGACCCGGCTGGCCAGTTTCTGCTTCGAATCATTGAGATGAAAAAATTTGATCCAGCCGATTCCCACCTGCCGATCAAACTCTTCCAGGGTCTGGATATAAGCCGGCAAGGTTCGGATATCATAGCCGGCGGCAAAGATATGGCAGGTATCGACACAAATTCCAAGCCGCTGTGGATAACGGGAATGCTCAAGGATAGAGGCCAATTCCTCAAAACGACTGCCCAGGCTTGTTCCCTGCCCGGCCGTGGTCTCCAGCAGAACCGCAACATCATCCCCTGTTTCTTCCAGTGCCAGATCAAGGGCCGTACTAAAGCGGGCAAGCCCTGTCTCCACCCCATCACCCCCATGAGAACCGGGATGGATAACCACAAAGGGAATACCCAGTTGTTTGCAGCGGTGGATCTCAGACGTAAAGGCAGTGATGGATTTATCCATCAGTTCCTGCTTGCCGCTGGCCAGATTAATCAGATACGACGCGTGTGAGGCAACGGGCAGACAACCACTCTGTTGCCAAGCTGTTTGAAACAAATCGATCTCGTCTTCCGTCAACGGTTGCGGATGCCACTGGCGCTGATTTCTGGTGAAGATCTGCAGAGCTTCCCCGCCAACCTGCTGCAGTCGGTTAAAGGCAAGCTGCAAGCCTCCTGCCACTGATTCATGGGCTCCTAAAAATGGCATTTGTCAATTCCTGTGTTGCAATTCATCTTCTTGCCTTCACCTCAAGTGGTCGCGATAGCTCGTACCCCGGAAACGCACAATCTGCTGTTGATAATACTCCCGAGTTGCGGGATCTGCAAGGGCCGCCTCCTCTTCAGTGGCCACCGCCTCGTCAACAAATCCATTGGCCCAGAAGGCCAATCCCAACGTATCGTAATAAGCCCCCACCGGTTTCAAACGCACGGCAGAACGGGCCAAGGTCAAAGCCCGCGGGGGATCACGCAGCGCCAGATCCTCACTGGTTAACAGCAACCAGGCGAGGTTATTCATCAGATCTGGGCTGACCGGCGTAAAGGTCATGGCCTGCTCATAGGCATCAAGGGCCTTTTGCTCCATTTTTTTGTGCTGCATCAGGTCTCCCGCCATCTGCAGCCACAACGCCTTATCCGGTTCCTGCTGCACCTTTTGCCAGAGGACAGTCTCAATATACTTTTCCTCATACTGACGGGCAAGCTCTTCCACCGGCATATATTGCGCCCAGCCGACAGCCGCTGCCAGCACCATCAGATAGGCGGAGAGACTGAACAAAACCTTCCGCCCGTGCCGGCCTTGCTCCTGAGGAGCCTGTTCGCATTTTTCCAAATACGCCACCCGCTCACCAATACCGAAATGATGCCAGCTGGGCTCATCCCGGCTGTTTCCGCTCAACAGAGCGATCTTCTCCAGTGCCGAGATCAGGGCATGACTACTGCCAATGGCTGTAAAAACATGCAGGTCCGCCTGCCTTTCAAAATTTCTGACAAAATAACCAAAGAGATAACGGAAATAAACCAGCATGATCACCAGCAAAGGAATAGCGACACAGACAACCAGCAAAGCCTCGGGCGACATCCCGCTCCAGCGCAACAGGGAGTAAAAAAAGTCCCGGGACAAGAGAAAGAACGTCAAGGGTTCGGTGTACAGGCCAACCACAAGACTGAAGCCGGCAATCAGCACCAGATAGAGCAGAAGGTGCTTTTTCCGGACATGACCAATCTCATGGGCCATGACCGCCTCCAGTTCCTTCAGAGTCAAGGCCTCAATAAGCCCTGGAGTGATCAGGACATAACGCAGACCCGGCACAACACCCATGACTCCGGCAGTCAGAGCCCGCCCCTCGAAGAGCGGCCAGAGATACAGTTCGGTGGAAAAATTCTGGCTGGCACAAAAGGCTGCGAGCTGATCTCTGAGCGGACCTGCCGGCATCCTGGTGCAACCCCAGAGACGACGTACCAGAGGTGGAAAGACAAGGAGAACAAAAAAGAGGAATAGAACATAAAACAGGAAATCCCCCCAAGCGGAAGGCAGGAAACCTTGCAAAGCGGACCAGGGAAGCAGGGCCACCAGATCATAACAAAATGACAGCAGCGCCCAGGGCAGAACTATAGGCAGGTTCACCTTGATATTTGAAACAATAAAAGTCCCCGTGCTGTAGGTGCGTCCAAATACCCTCTGATAATTGGACCGGGCCGCCATCCACATGAGTGAAAGATAAAGTAGAAAGAGAAACAGCCCTGCAATATTCACCAGAGAGGGCAACACCTTCGCCCATGGCAGAACAGAGAGATAATATTTGAGATCACAGACATAGGTCGCCAATCCAAAGAAAAGAATGGCAAAAATCGAGGCCTTGCGCTCCGCCTTAAAATACGCCACGGAGCTTCCTGCTTGCCTGTGAATTATACGAGCCAGCCGTTCATAAGTGACCAAACTCAGGACAAAAAAAACAATAGCTCCCCAGCCAGGCAGCCAGGGTGCCTCGGGAGCCGTGTTCATGCTGAAGAGAAAGATTGCAGTGAGGAAATAGAGAAGATTATTATACATGGCACCCCTGACTCCAGGAATCTGTCATCCGAAAATCTTTTAAATCAATCACAACCACGCTCCTTCTTTTTGCATATTTCCCCTGAAACAAACCAACCCCCATTCAGAATCACTATACCTGTGCCAACAGACACTGGCAACCGCGGAACCTTCATCAAAAAGAAAAAGGGGTTGTCGTCAATCCTGACGACAACCCCTTTTTCTTTTTCGTACCTTTCCTTTCCAGACAGCCCGGAAAAACTATCCGTAGCTTCTCACATGGAGCAATCAGCTCGCCGTCTCAACCATGCAAGGCCTTTTTGACAGCCACCCCAAGCTCCTTGAGGGTGTATGGTTTTTTCACAAGCTGACTGGCACCCATTTGTAATGTTCGGTTTATCTCGCGGGAATCCGCAAACCCGCTGACAATAATTGCCCGCTGCCCCGGCCTGAGGACAAGTATTCTTTCATAAAGCTCCCTGCCATTTATTCCTGGCCCCAGTAGCATGTCAAGCATGACAAGATGGGCCTGATTCTGTTCCAGGTATGAAACCGCTTCTTCACCACTTGCTACCGCGGCTACCGAATAACCGAGTGTTTCGAGCATCTCTCCGGCCATAGCCCGCAGTACTCCTTCATCTTCGACAATCAGAATTTGCTCGCCATTTCCTTTGATCTCCTCCATTATATCACCGGCATCCTGACCACACTTACAGGGAGAGCAGAGCAGTACTGAGGTTGACGTTGTCACCTTTTTTCAAACCCAGCTTCTCCCGCAGGTGGGCTCGATGATACTCCACAGTACAAAGCGCTATATTCAATTGATGAGCAACCTCCTTATTACTCATCCCTAATCTGACCAGATTGGCAACCTCTCGCTCTCTTGCAGAGAGACGAGGAAACTTGTTCGCCAATAGTGTTTTAAAAGAGGAAAAGCCAAACTCGGTAATATCAATCATGACCCCCAGGATCCCCACCGGACGTTTATGGGCTCCGTTCGTAACAGCAGAAAGATAAACGAGCACCTCCCGCTGCAGACCTTGTCGATCTGTTACCATCTGCTCATGGCAGGCAACACCACCATCAGTGATAAGAGTGAGCTCGCTTTCCTGATTCCTGATAATAATATACTGTTTGTTGACATGGCCATCTTCACAGATTTTACCGACAATCGAATCCCGACCAAGACCAGTAAAATCTTCTAAGGCCTTATTGACCTGAATTACGACACGTTCTCTATTCTTGACAAAGACAGGGAACGGAAGGGCCTCAATCAGGTCCTGTTCTTCCATATTATCCAGACCAAAAGATGAGGCCTGTTTACTCAGGAACTCCAAGGTATCCACATTGAAGGAAAGCCGCTTCTTGATCTCGGTCAGCCTGGTATAACGGCGGCAGATGGCTATAATTTCACTGGAGCGGAAGGGTTTTCGAATAAGGGAACAGATCCCCTGATCAAAACATTCGTTTAAGACCAGATCATCTTCATATCCGGTGATCACAAGGACAGGACATGATGAACTGCCCCGTTGTTTCCATTCCTTCAAAAACCCGATCCCATCAAGAACCGGCATACACATATCAAGGAAAATAAGATCTGGATGAATAGCATTGGCTTTTTCCACACCATCCTGGCCATTAATCGCGAAAAAAAGATCATACCCCTCATCCTTGAGGATCTCGGACATAACAGAATTAATTATTGAATCATCATCGATGATGAGTATTTTGGGTTTGTGCTTGTGCATCAATCATCCAAAGTACAAAAGGGGAATGAAGCTGATCATCTGATTTTCTCTACCTTATTGTAACACAATGCCACACTTTAATTATAAAACTACAGGACTAACCCTCTGTCAACACGAGGTTAGTCATAGTTTTTTCTCTTAGAGACAATGAATATTGATAGAAGGAGGAAAATCCTGCACTTGTATCCAATGAAACCGGCTAGGTTTTGAACGAAAGATCCGAATAATTTACCTGTTCCCTGGGAAAAAAACTTTTTTTTGTTGACAATAGAGACGACATGCTCTTATATTGATAAGTTTGTTGTCAGAAAGGGCGCATAGCTCAGCTGGCTAGAGCCACCGGCTCATAACCGGTCGGTCGTAGGTTCAAGTCCTACTGCGCCCACCATATTATTGCAGAATCTGAATCCAACCACCAGGTTCCTTGAATACATTATCTTTTTTCACAAACAAAGAAGGGAACGCAATATCTTCCCTACGCGATCTGGCCATCCAGGAGATTCGTCCCTGGCCCAGACGAAATGAAATAAAAAGGTACACCCCTGCCGGGATGTACCTTTTTTTATTTCCTGTCGCCGGCTCCATACAGAGGCAGACAGCGTGAGCGTGCAACTCCACCATCTCCTGAACGGCCTTGATCAAATTGCCCCCTTTTCTCTAGCCGAAAGCTGGGATAACGTGGGACTGCTTGTGGGCAATCCGGATGCACGCATCACCTCTATATTGCTTGGACTTGACCCAGGCCTCCGCCTCCTCGACGAAGCCATTACCCTCGGGGCAAACACCATTATCACTCACCACCCCTGTATTTTCCATCCACTTGCCACGGTTATCACCAAGACTCCTGCCGGCGCCTTGCTTGAAAAAGCGCTGTCTCACAATATCAATATCATCGCCTGTCACACTAATCTTGACAACAGTGCAGAAGGTGTCAGCGATGCCTTGGCCTGGGCGCTGGGCCTTACAGACCTGAGCCCACTTCGCCCCGGCGCAATTGAAGAAACTGGCGCGGGCCGCATTGGTGTCTTTGCCTCCCCTCTGTCTGACTCCGCATTTATGGACAAACTGTTCCAGACACTGCAGCTTGAGACCATCCAGATAGCCGGCAGACTTCCGGAACAAATCAAAACAGTGGCCCTCTGCGGCGGAAGCGGCTCAGATCTGGCAGAGATGGCACAAGACAGAGGCGCAGACCTATATCTCTCTGCCGAAATCAAACACAGCACAGCTCGCTGGGCAGAAGAATGTGGATTCTGTGTCATCGACGGCACGCATTATGGCACAGAACAACCTGTCATGCCTTTCCTGCAGCGTAAGATCCAGGCATTAGCCGCGACAAATAACTGGCCACTGGAAGTTGCCCTGACCCAAATAGAAAGACACCCTTTTATCTATAAACACAGACACAATTCCATATAATCACACGAACCAGGAGAACCATTTTGAACGAAGTCATCGCGCAACTCATTTCACTGCAACAAATTGACCTGCAACTCGACACCATTGACAATGCCATAAAACAGGAACAAGATAACGTCGACCAACACAGCACCATGCTCAGCCAAAGAGAGTCTGATATTGAAGATCTCCACGAGCAGATCAACACCCTGGAAAACGAACGCCGCACCCTGGATCTGGAAATGAGCGAGGAGTTGGCCCATGTAAAATCACGCCAGTCAAAAATGATGCAGGTCCAGACCGGCCGGGAACAGACTGCCATACTCAAAGAAATCGAAGATGGCAAACGGAACATTAAGGAAAAAGAGGAAAAGATTGTCGCCATCATGGAAGAAGTGGAATCACTCACCGCCCAGATCACCAGACAACAGGAACTCTTGAAAGAGGAAACAAAAAGCCTGGCGGCAGAAACGTCCAAAGCAAAAGAGACCATTAAGGGAATTAACAAAAAAAAGCAGGATCAGGACAGTAAACGGAAACAACACGCCAAGGCAGTGGAGGAAAAACTCCTCAATAAGTACACTATCCTGCGGGAACGGCGCAATGGGCTGGCCGTGGTGAGTGTCATCCAAGGCGTTTGCCAGGGATGCTTCATGAGCATTCCACCTCAGCAGTTCAACACACTGCTGCGAGGCGATCGGCACCTTGACTGCCCCATCTGTCAACGCATAATGTACTATCAGGCACCCGAAGATCAGGAATAAATCCTGTCAACAGCTGAGAGAAGAGGTACATTCTCCTTTCAACTTTCACGCTCCTGCGGTATCATAAGGTTGAAGCGGGTGCATGATCGCTCCGGTCTTATGCCGGGGAGGAAAGTCCGAACTCCGCAGGGCAGGATGGTTCGTAACGCGAACGCCGGGTGACCGGGGGAAAGTGCCACAGAAAATAAACCGCCCAGGATAGTGCTGGGTAAGGGTGAAACGGCGAGGTAAGAGCTCACCGCCTGGATGGTGACATTCAGGGCACGGCAAACCCCATTCGGAGCAAGACCAAATAGGGAGACGTTTAAGGGCTGCCCGCTCATTGTCTCCGGGTAGGTTGCAAGAGGTGTCGGGCAACCGGCATCCATAGTGAAATGATCATGGCCCCATTTATGGGGAACAGAATTCGGCTTATACCCCGCTTCTTTTTTTTTAAACTACTCAGGTGTACAGGGGGAATAAACATGCAAACTCTTTTTTTATTGCGCACCCCTGCCAGACTGCAACCTGAACAAGATCTGTAGTAACTCTCTTTTTCTTCACTTCTATGCCATCTGTTGCCGCCATCATCCCTGCCGCCGGAAGCGGAACCAGGATGGGTCTGGGACACCCGAAACAATACCACTACCTTGCCGGCGCCCCAATCCTGATCCATACCATCCGTGCCTTTGTCAGCGTCCCCTCGGTCACCCGCATTATCGTTGTTGTTCCCAAAGATTTTATTACTGAAACCCACAAGATCCTTACAGAATACAATCTGACCAGTGACACTATCACCGTCACGGCTGGGGGCCGAAGACGGCAGGATTCCGTACTGGCCGGTATGGAGTGTCTGACGGATGCAACCGAGGTCGTCCTTGTCCATGATGGCGCACGGCCACTGGTAAAACCGGAGCTTATCCAGCGTTGCCTTGAAGCAGCATGGCAGCATGGCGCGGCCATTGCCGCCATACCTGTCAAAGATACCTTAAAACAGGCTCGCCCCAACCATACCATCGTCTGCACCATAGACCGGCAGGAACTGTGGCAGGCCCAGACCCCACAGGCCGTTAAATTCTCCCTGCTCAAAGAAGCATATGCAAAACTTGGCGACAGGGACGCAACCGACGAGGCCGCCCTGCTGGAACAGTCTGGAATGGCGGTCACCCTGATTGAAGGTTCTGAGACCAACATCAAAATAACCCGACCTGACGACCTGATCCTGGCGGAAAAAATCATGCATCCACCTTCCACCCCCACCATGCGTATCGGACACGGCTATGATGCCCATCGCCTTGTTGCCGACCGGAATCTTGTTCTTGCCGGCGTGAGAGTTCCCAACGATCTGGGACTGGCAGGCCACTCCGATGCCGATGTGGTCACCCATGCCCTGTGCGATGCCGTGTTGGGAGCCCTTGGTGCCGGCGATATCGGCCGCCATTTCCCAGACTCGGATCAGCGCTTCAAGGATATCTATTCCATCACCCTGCTGGAACAGGTGATGGAACTGGCCTTCCAAAAAGGGTTTACCGTCTCCAATGCCGACATAACCATCATCTGCCAGGCCCCGAAACTGGCCCCCCATATTAAGGCCATGCGTACAACTCTGGCCCAGGCCTGCCAGGTAAGCAGCGAACAGATTAACCTTAAAGCCACCACCACCGAAAGGATGGGCTTTACCGGTCGGGAAGAAGGAATCAGCTGCCATGCTGTGGTTCTGCTAACCACCAGACAAGAGAGATAAAAGAATGATAAAGATCCCCATCAATCAAGAACGGCTGGCCCGCACCTTTGTGCAACTCTGCGAAATTGACAGTCCCTCCCGTAAAGAAAAAGGGCTCTCCGACTACCTGAAAAAGACTTTTCACGACCTGGGAGCCGTAAGCATCGCGGAGGACAATTCTGCGCAACAGACCGGATCTGACTGCGGCAATCTTATCGTCTCCTTTCCCGGGAACAGGCCGGATCAAGAAACGATTTTTTTCGCCTGTCACATGGACACCGTGGAGCCAGGCTGCGGGGTAGAGGTGGTGCAAACCGGGGATATCTTCACCAGCCGCGGCGATACCGTGCTCGGCAGTGACGACAAGTCAGGGATTGCCTCCCTCATTGAGCTGATTCGGATACTGCAGGAAAACAGAATCGCTCATGGCCCGCTAGAGCTCCTCTTCACCACCTGCGAAGAGATAGGGTTGCTCGGGGCCAAGGCCCTGGACTGCACCAGACTGACTGCCGGATACGGATACGCCCTCGATTCAACCGGCATTGACCGGATCATCACCGGGGCACCTGCCGCCAACAAACTGAAAATTGAGGTTCACGGTATTGCCGCTCATGCCGGACTCCATCCGGAACAGGGGGTCAGCGCCCTGTGCCTGACTGCCAATGCCATTACCAACCTGCGTCTGGGACGCCTTGACGAGGAGTCAACAGCCAACTTCGGAATTATTCACGGGGGCGTGGCCACCAACATCATCCCGGATCATATCACCCTTGAAGGTGAGGTCAGAAGCCATTCCCTGCAAAAACTGGCAGCTCACACCGCAGAGATCCAACGCACCTTTCAGCAGGTGATCGAATGCTGGCCGTTCCCGCCATCCCTGGCTCCCACGGCATTAGAACATCCCTGTCCGTCGCCGTTCCCGCCAGGCCATCGAGACGAAAACGAAACGCAAGCACTGGATTTTTCACCATCGGTTACGATCAACGTCCAACTGGAATACCCGGCCATGCGCCTTGAATTGAGTGACCCAGTGCTGGCACGAGTCCAAAAGGCCGGTATCAATCTGGGCCGCACACTGGAATTTCAGGTTGCCGGGGGCGGCAGCGACGCCAATATCTTCAACAGCTTCGGCCTACCCACCGCCATTATCGCTACCGGTATGGACAAGGTTCATACCACTGACGAATGCCTTGACCTGAAAGACATGATCCGCCTTACAGAGCTGCTCTTTGCCATTGTAGTAGTGGCGTAGTAGTGGCCTGAACAACGACCTGTGTATCTCACCTTCTGAAAAAATGAAATCCCGTCACCCGATTATGAACGATCTCAATGTCATTTCACTTGGTTTCGGATGTGCTGCTAAAACAGAACTCATTAGAAAATACTTTCCGGAACAACCTGCGCTCTTTTTTGATTATCTGGGGAATTTCGACGGACTGGACACCTGTACCCAGATCATCCTGAACGATTTTCAGGATTTTCAAGACATCGACGATTTCTTCTATTATCCGCACCCCAAATGGAATACCGACATTGAGCTGAAACCCATTTCACTGTGTGCCAACCCACCGGGAAGAACCCAAAACATGCTGGTGAGCAGACATTTTGTCAATATTGTATTTTATCACTACAAACACACCATCGACACCCTGCAATCGTTCAAAAGGAAAAGTGAACGATTCAAAAAGATACTGCAAGATACAAACCGTCAAACCGTCTTTCTTTATTATCGACAGTATGACGAGCCACTGAACGGCAATTACGCTGAAAACGATGATTATTCAATAGATGAAAAATTATCCAGGCTTGAGTCTGAATCCATATGGTTCCGAGATGCCATTGCAAAAAAATATCCTTTACTGCAATTCAAGCTCATCGCCCTGATCATGGAACCTTTTACATTTCACGAAAAAGTGACTCCGGCAATCGACAAATTTCTGCAACAAAAATCAATCTCCACCAAAACAATCGTTTTTGACAGGGTCCTCACTTCCGTTCCTGAAGATAAAGGAAAGATCTCATCAAAAAGCTGGGGCCGAATCTATCGGAAGCACCTGATCACAAACCCTTTTATGCGAATGGGTAAGCATGTCTCACCATTCCTTTTAAAGTGGCAAAAAATTTTCAGCAATTAAGGAAAAAATGTGCCTTCTCAAAGGGATTATAATAAAAAATACAATTATTAACCCTGGAAGCACACAGTTGCAGTACTCAACCCAGCTCACACAAGCTCTATCTGTCCTGGAGCACCTGTGACAATTTCACCTATCTCGGCACAGGCAAGTGGATATCCCTGCGTCCGCATCTCAAGCAGGATGGCGGCGGCGGCTCTTGGGCTGGCCGCAATCAGCAAGCCTCCTGAAGTTTGCGGATCGGCCAGAATTATCTCCAGAGAATCCTGTTCAGACCGGCGGCCCATGAGCGCCGTGGCATAATGTTTCCTGTTGACATGTGCACCTTCGGGTATGATCCCCATATCAACAAAATCCCTGACCCCGTCAAGTACCGGAATCTGTTCGCCAAATATCCTGGCGGCAACCCCTGAGGCCAGCAACATCTCGGAGAGATGCCCCAGCAAGCCAAAACCCGTAATATCTGTACAGGCATGCACTTCCTCACCACGGCCCCGCAGCTCCTGCATGATCTCTGATGCCAGCCGATTCAAGGTCACCATCACCTCCACAATCCTGGCCTCCACCTCTGGACCAGCAAGATTGCCCTTGATGGCCGTTGACAGGATCCCAAGCCCCAGAGGTTTGGTCAAGATCAAGCGATCTCCAGGACGGGCTCCAGCATTGAGCAGGACATGATCCGGATGGACCACGCCCGTGACCGAAAGACCATACTTTAATTCAGTATCCTCAATAGAATGACCACCCACCAGCAGAGCACCAGCCTCCTGCACCTTGTTTAAGCCTCCGCGGATCACCTCTCGAAACACCGAGATATCCATGGTCTTCACCGGACAGGCCAGGATATTCATGGCCAGAAGTGGCCTGCCACCCATGGCATAGACATCGCTCAAAGCGTTGGCCGCAGCGATCTGGCCAAAGCTGAAAGGATCGTCGACAATGGGGGTGAAGAAATCAAGCGTCTGGATCAAAGCCGTCTCATCGTTCAACCGATAGACCCCCGCATCATCGCAAGTTTCTGCGCCCACAATCAGATTCGGATCCTTGGGCAGGGTAATTCCGCAAAGTATCTGACCCAGATCCCCTGGGCCCAACTTGGCAGCTCAACCAGCAGCTTTTACTGTACTTGTCAATTTTATCATTTTCCGTCACATCCCTTTCTTCCACTCAAATTTTCGAGAACAGTTCAACAGAAAAAAGCAGCACATCATTCTTTCTTGTTGAATTTCTGCAGAACATCATTATAAATGATTAGTATCAGATTTGATTGAAAGGCACAAAGGTAATTTCCTCTTTGTGCCTTTCCCCATTTTGGCATCTTAAAGGTAGTTGGCACAGCTTCCGAGACCGTTTTGCCATCGAAACGACGCCCCTTATTTTATCCCAACGGTCCTACGAGAAAGAGACTATGAAAAACGACAATGGTAGCTCCAGTGCCATCCTTGGCGCATGTAACACTAACCCATCCCTGGCCTGCGGTCGCTCTTTATCCATCCATGGAGCGAGTGACACTGGGCCATCCCTGGCCTGCGGACAACAGCCAGAATCAGGACGACCAAGACATGAATGCGGAGTTTGTGGCATATTTGGCCATGAAGATGCGGCAAAACTCACCTATTTCGGCCTTTATGCCCTCCAGCACCGGGGTCAGGAAAGCGCCGGGATTGTTACCTCAGATGGAAAGAAAGTTTCTATTCATAAAGACATGGGTCTGGTTCCAGAAATATTTACCGAATCCATCCTCCAAGGTCTGCCTGGACATATGGCAGTTGGCCATGTCCGTTACTCCACCACCGGTTCCTCCCATATCACCAATACTCAGCCTCTATTAGTAACCCACAAGGGCACAACCCTGTCGGTTGCGCACAATGGCAACCTGGTCAATGCCATTGAGCTGCGGCATGATCTTGAGGAAAAGGGCTCCATCTTCCAGACCGGCATGGACAGTGAAGTGGTACTCCACCTCATGGCACGCACCACCCATCTTGGCCTGGATCGCGCCCTCACCGAATCTTTTTCCTGCCTCAAAGGAGCCTATTCCATCCTGTTGATGACCCAGGACACCCTGGTGGCCGTACGTGACCCAGGTGGTTTCAGGCCGCTCTGCCTTGGAAAACTCAACAATGGCGGCTGGGTTGTCGCCTCAGAGACTTGTGCCTTGGATCTGATTGAGGCCAAGTATGTGCGGGATATCGAGCCGGGAGAGATGCTTATCATTAACAAGGACGAGATGCGCTCTATCTTCCCTTGGCCCAAACAGAAGCCCAGCTTCTGTATCTTTGAGCAGGTCTATTTTGCAAGACCCGACTCGGATATATTCGGAATCAATGTTTATGAAGCCAGAAAAAGAATGGGAGAGATACTGGCCAGAGAATTCCCCATCGACGCCGATTTTGTCATGCCCTTCCCTGACTCCGGGAACTATGCGGCCCTTGGCTATTCACAGGCATCCGGTCTTCCCCTGGAGATGGGCATGATCCGCAACCATTATGTGGGCAGGACCTTCATCCATCCCACCCAATCCATGCGCGATTTCAACGTCAGAGTGAAACTGAATCCTGTCCGCTCGCTCCTGAAAGATAAGCGGATTGTCATCGTCGAAGACTCAATTATCAGAGGAACCACCGGCAAAAGCCGAGTCCGCTCGCTCCGTGACGCAGGGGCCAAAGAAGTCCATATGCTGGTCAGTTGCCCGCCAACCCGAAATGCCTGCTATTATGGTATCGATTTTCCCTCTTCCACAGAACTGATCGCGGCCAAGCGTTCTGTGGAAGATATTGCCGAATATCTGGGTCTGGACTCACTTCATTATCTCAGTTTGGAAGGACTGGTTGAAGCGGCTGGCCTGGGAAAAGAAAATTACTGCTTGGCCTGTTTCGATGGCAAATATCCGGTGGAACCCGACCTTCATTTTCACAAAGGGGCCCTGGATACCTAAAAGGGCCGTCAGGGACAGATCCTGCTGTTTAAAATTCTTTTATAAAAATTTAAGACTAAAACTCAACTCATGTCAGCACCTTGAAACAAACAATTTCCATAGACACCTACGAATGCAATGGCTGTGGCTCATGCGTGGAAATTTGCCCTGAGATATTCCGAATGGACGGGACTGGAGAGAAGGGTGAGGTCATAACTCCCATTGTTGAACTCAACCCCCAGATAGAAGAAGCGGCCGCTTATTGTCCGGCAAAATGTATCTCTTTTACCAAAGACCTGCGATGACTATTGAGCATGGGCTGAACCATCAACAATTAACAAAAATATTTGAATCGGGAGCAACCAGCGATCCCTTTGACGAGATCCTTTCCTTGGTAGCCCTGATCCAGCCGACCTTCAACCCTTCCCTGCTCCATAATCTGCATCATGATGTGGCAAGGCTCTTTAACGGAAGCTATCCAGGATTTCGTGCCAGCACGACCCCATACCATAACCTCACACATACCATGAGCGTGGCACTGGCCACAGCCAGACTGCTGCATGGTCTGGCCTGCACTGGCCAAAAAATTTCCATTCAAGTCATGGAGCAGGCCTTATACAGCGCATATTTTCATGATACAGGGTTACTCATGGAGACTTCAGACGAAGCGACATCGGGGGCAATCTATACTCAGAACCACGAAGAGCGTTCCATAACCTTCATGACCCAATATCTTGCCGAAAATAATCTTTCAAAACTTGTTTCCCTGGAATACTCCGCCGTCATCGAATGTACAAATCTTGCCGTTGACCCAAGAGATATTACCTTTCCATCACCGGCCTCAAAACTGGCTGGATACGTCTTAGGCTCAGCAGATATTCTAGCCCAGATGGCCGACAGATATTACCTTGAACGCTTACCTTTCTTATTCCAGGAGCTCAAAGAAGGTGGACTTAAAAATCATGATTCTGCCATTGGTCTGATACAAGACACCACTTTTTTTTATCACAATATCATTACCGAAAGATTGGAGAAGGCCTTCTCCAACACTGCAGAGGTAATGCAAGCACATTTTCACCAGCGATGGCAGATTAATAACAATCTCTACTACACGAATATCTCAAAAAATATCGATTATCTCAAAAAAGTTCTTACTCTATGCGAAGATAAACTGGAAAGTATTGGCACCTTTCTGAAAAGAATCCCACCGGCTTGACGCGCGCCTTCGTTGCCGGTGATGAACAATCGGCTGTCTTTATTTCTTCCGGGGATCTGTACCCGTCTCAAACATCTCAAAGAGATCATAAAAAAGCCTGGCAACAGCACTAAAATGGGTTGCTGAACCGGAACCGGCATATGCCTTGGTCAACTCCATAGCCCTGGCAAAACTCTCCTGGCTCTCAGAGCTCTGCGGATTCCGAACCACCTGAACAAGAGCTTCTCCCACATCTTTTTCCTGCATCATTCCTCCGTTTCTCTCTTGTCTACGATTTAAAATCGTAAAAAAACTCAATATAGAACGAAACACATGTTGTGTCTCGTCTCAAAAAAAAAGCCGAATCCTTTAGTTACAAGAATTCGGCTGTATTTCAATGGTGCCGGAGGTCGGAATCGAACCGACATGGGATTGCTCCCGCGGGATTTTGAGTCCCGTGCGTCTACCAGTTTCACCACTCCGGCAATAAAATCTAAAACTTAATACCGTCCTTGTCTTCACCTGTCAAGGGAAATGGATATTCCCCTCTTATGACTTGACTGTTTCCTGAAATATATTTCGCAGATTATAAAAATAATCTATTCCCGACCAGATGGCCATAACCAGGCTGATATAGAGCAGAACCAGCCCGATCTGATGAAGATAAGGCACCGGTAGAATACCAAGAGGAAAAATCAAAAACCCAATCCCAAAATACTGAAAATTGCTCTTGATCTTTCCCATTTGTCCGGCAGCAACTACCACACCGGTGGATGCAGCAAGTCCCCTGAAACCGGTAATAATGATCTCACGGCAGATAATCAAAAGACAAACCCAGGCCGGAACCCGTCCCATGGGAATGAGCATGATCAGGGCGGTTGCAACAAGCACCTTGTCGGCAAGGGGATCCATAAGCTTGCCAAGAGTCGTCTCGCTCTTGTATTTTCTAGCAAAATAGCCATCCACAAGGTCAGTAAGGGCGGCCAAGACAAAGACAATAAAAGTCACCAGACCAATGACAGTTGTCTGTTCTACTGAAAACAAGACAATGAGCACGGGAATCAAGGCAAAACGAAGTCCAGTCAATATGTTTGGCAACGTCACCAAGTGATCCATTTTATACTCCTCAAAACAGACAGCATTGTTCTTATCTAACCATCACCAGATCACCCACGCTCACTGAAGAGGTTACAGAGGACAATTTACGCCCAAGTCCTTTATACCCTTTATAATGCTGGAGTACGCGCTGGACATATTCTACCGTCTCAGGAATCTGAGGCATCCCATTTGTCCGTTTCACTAAATTTGGCCCGGCATTATAGGCTGCAAGACTCAAGGGAATATTCCCGTTAAATGTATCCAGCATAGTGCGAAAATAACGGGTTCCTCCATCAATATTGGCCCGAGGATCAAATGGGTTAGAAACATTAAGGTCTTTAGCCGTTCCCGGCATAAGCTGCATAAGACCCTGGGCACCTTTCCCCGACCTGGCATAACAATCAAAATCCGACTCTGCCTTGATGATTGCTTTAATAAGTCGAGGATCGATATTATATCGGTAACCACTCCGCTTAATATGATGATCGAAAGCAGTAGTACTTTTCGAGTAATTGCGATGACCACTCACCCGCACCTCCGGCCAGGAATGAACTGACGGTTTACTGATCGTCACGCCTTCGTGCTGATAGAGACTAGACTGGCCGGCAGCAGGGACATTCGTATAATAGCGAGTCCCCTTATTGTCCACATAGGTGTACATATCGGCCATAGCCAGTGACTGCCCATAAGCCAGGAGGGCTACCGCTGCCGCCAACATCATTCTACCAGTTGTTCCCAAGTTTCACCCTTTCTGGTCCCTGAACTTTTATACCCACTCGCCCGGATCTCTTATACCAATATATTCCTGAGCGCCAAGTGTAATACAGATAGATACTGGATGGTTAATTATGAATCACTTTGTTCTTTTTTCCCAATCCGCCAGGAACTGTTCCATGCCAAGGGTGGTTAACGGATGTTTGGCCATCTGCTCAATCACCTTAAGCGGGATGGTAGCAATATCAGCACCTATCAGCGCCGCATCCATAACATGAAGTGGATTTCTTACACTGGCCACAATAACCTCACTCTGGTATTCGTAGTTACGATACACCGTCATAATTTCATTGATAAGCTCCATTCCATGTTGTCCAATATCGTCAAGCCTACCGACAAAAGGGCTGACATAACTGGCACCGGCCTTAGCGGCCAGAAGCGCCTGTGCTGCTGAAAACACCAGCGTCACATTGGTATTAATACCCAAGGCTGTAAGTTGTTTAACAGCCTTCATCCCCTCCATAATCATGGGAATCTTGATCACAATCTTATCACTCAAAGCGGCAAGTACTTTGGCCTCTTTGACCATACCATCGGCCTCAAGGCTGATCACTTCGGCACTGACCGGACCATCCACCACCTGACAGATCTCTTTGAGAATCTCCTCAAATGGCTTATTTTCCCTGGCAATCAGGGAAGGATTGGTGGTGACGCCATCGACCATGCCCATGGCAACACCTTTTTTGATCTCATCAATATTGGCAGTATCTATAAAAAATTTCATTTCTGTTCTCCTTTTTCACTGATAAAACGGCTGCAACATGCCTCGCTGCAGAAATAATAGATCTGATTTTCATGTTGCAATCGTAGCGCCTGTCCCTTGGGTACAAGGGTATGACATACCGGATCCTCAACTAACGCATCGGAAACCGGGGAGGAGTGTTTTCCCTCCAACGGTTTGGGTTCAGATTTTTTCTTTCCAATTCCGGCAAGCAAACGATACAGGATATAGAACAGAATGGCCAGGATCACCAACCTTAAAGGAGTCACGTTGTCACTCCCATTCTACTACTGGTTATTCTATAAAAAGATAAAGCCATGTGTTTATTATAGTCGTCCACAGATAAATGTCTAATTATTCTTTCCTGAACCAAAGCACCTTCACCTCCCTGAGAACACAACACAGGCCCCTGTCATTCTGTTCGCTCAATTCTGGAGATGGTCTGTGGTAATATTTTTCCCTGCTCAATTCGAGCGAGAAGCTGTTGATACATTTCCTCCGCTGTGAGTCCAGTCGAAGGATCCTGGAGCCATGGGGCAATTTCGACCAGCGGGGCCAGGACAAAAAGACGATTAGCAATATGAGGATGAGGGAGCACCAACTCTGGTGAGTTCCACACAATCCCATCAAAATAGAGCAGATCCAGATCAATAAAGCGATCCTGATAGCCCTCTGCATCGACATCACGCAGGCGTCCATGCTCCGTCTCTACCTGCAGCAATAGCTGTAACAACTCCGTTGGCTCAAGTACTGTTTCAACCATGCCCACGGCGTTGGTAAAAAGAGACCGGCTGTTCATGCCCACCGCCTCCGTAACATACAGTGACGACAAACGAAACGGAACAACCCTTTCCTCAATGGCTAATCGATTCCACGCACTCAGGAGCAGCTGCTGACCATTGCCAAGATTTGAACCAAGACCAATAAAGGCCCGGGTTATTCCCCCTGATCTCACATCCTACAGATCCTGTAAGCCCAGGACATCAAACATGGAATAGAGTCCGGGTTTCTGGCCGACCACCCAAGCCGCCGCAGTAGCAGCTCCCTTGGCAAAATTGTCGCGACTGTGTGCACGATGGGTAATCTCGATGCGTTCCCCAGGACCGGCAAAGTAGATGGTGTGTTCACCGACAATATCTCCACCACGGATCGTCTGGATGCCAATCTCTTTTTTACCCCGCTCTCCGATCATCCCATGACGTTCATAAACAGCCACTTCAGCAAGATTACGCTTCACACCCGATGCGGCCATCTCTGCCAGTTTCAGGGCAGTACCGCTGGGGGCATCTTTTTTCTTGTTATGATGGGCCTCCACAATCTCAATGTCATAGTCATCACCAAGGATGGCGGCGGTCCGGGCGGCCAGTTTAAAAAGGACATTGACCCCAACTGCCATGTTCGGAGACTGGACACAGGGGAAGTGGCGACTCAGTTCTGCCAGCTCCGCCAGGTTTTCCGGGCTCAGGCCCGTTGTACCGATGACCATCGCCTTATTATGCCTGGCTGCCAGACGGGCAAATTCCATGGTGGCCTTGTGGAAGGTAAAATCGATCAGGACATCCCCCTGATCAATTACCGCCTCAAAACCTTCAGCGATGGAAATTCCGGCCCTGCCCCAGCCAGCAGTCTCACCAGGGTCACGGCCAATAGCCGGACTGCCGGCAGCCTCAAAGGCCGCAGCATAGTGCAAACCAGGGTGCTCACTTACCATATATCCTACCCGCTGCCCCATACGACCGGAGGCCCCGGCAACAATAACATTGACCATTTTCTCTTCCTTTTCCATGCAGATGACACTCCTCAAAGCATTCAGGTTTTAGACTAAATGCTCCCTATACCAATCCTGCGTCCTTCATCACTGCAGTCAATTTGGCCAGGGCCGCAGCATCAATTGCCGACAAAGGCAGCCGGGGCAGGCCATCTTTGATCTTGCCCATCAACTCAACACCCTTTTTGGCAGGCACGGGATTCGGGGCATAGAACATGGCATTCATGAGCGGAAAGAGGCGGTAATGAATTTCGTTGGCTTTTTTCAGATCTCCAGCCAACGCGGCCTCCATAAGATCTGCCATGCCCTTAGGCTCCACATTGGAGGTCACTGAGATAACCCCCTTGCCACCGATTAAGGCAGTTGGCATGGCGGTAAAATCATCACCGGAAAGAAGAATAAAATCAGCAGGACAGAGCCGGATCACATCGCTGATCTGCTGCAGACTGCCGCAGGCCTCTTTGATGCCGATAATATTCTTCACCCCGGCAAGACGAGCCACTGTTTCCGGCAACATGTTGATGGATGTCCGGCTAGGCACATTGTACAAAAACATTGGGATATCAACAGCCTCGGCAATAGCCTTGAAGTGCAGATACAGACCTTCCTGACTTGGTTTGTTATAATAAGGAGTCACGGATAAAACCGCATCGGCACCGCTATCCTTGGCGCTTTCCGTCAGCTCGATCGCCTCTTTGGTATTATTGGCGCCAGTTCCGGCAATAACCGGCACTCGCCCGGCAACCGTTTTAACCGTCAACTCAATGACCCGCTTGTGCTCATCGAAATCAAGAGTTGCCGACTCGCCCGTTGTGCCACAGGGAACAATGCCATGGGTCCCACCCGCTATCTGAAATTCAATAAGATCCACTAAACCCTGTTCATCCACTTCCCCATCTATAAACGGGGTCACAATGGCAACGATGGCGCCATAATATTTTTTCATATTTTTTCTCCTGATATATCTTTCGTATACTTAAGAGCCGTTACGAAATAACTTGGCCCTTTATAACTATTTCGTTACGGCTCTTTATGCCGGTCTGGCCATTCAAATGACCATGTTATTAATTTATAACGGCCTAACTCAGCTTTTTGAAACTGTTGCCCGTCAGGGCTGAATATTCATCCATTTCGTCTTGGAAGTCTATTATTCACCTGACCTCCTACAGACTATCAACCTTTATCAAAGCAATGCTTCCGCCGTCAGATTCCCTTCATAGATAATTCTGGCCGGACCCTGCAGAAAAACATTCTCCGCCTGTGGTCCATCCTGCAGATCAAACAAAATCGTCAACCGCTCCCCGCCGGAGGTGGTCACTGCCACTGGCGACTGGGCCATCCCGCTGACTGCGGCAAAAAGAGCAGATGCCACCGCTCCGGTACCGCAAGCCATGGTTTCATCCTCCACACCCCGCTCATAGGTACGCACACGAATGGTATTCTCACCAATTTTCTGCACAAAATTCACATTGGTGCCTGCCGGTTGAAACAGCGGATGGAAGCGAACGATCTTACCCCACTCTCGAACCGGAACCTCATCGTCTTCCTCCATAAAAAGAACGGCATGGGGCACTCCGCTATTCACAAAAGAAAGAATTCTCTCCTGACCGTCCAGAACAACCGACAGGTCTGTTTTAAAATCAGAGGGAGCCGTCATCTGCAGACGCACACTGTCATCATCACTAATCTCAGCCTTAATGATACCCGCGAGAGTCTCAAACGACATGGAGGCACCGGCGATTGCTCTTGAATGGGCAAAACGGGCCGCACAGCGGGCCCCATTACCACACATCTCCGCCACCGAACCATCACCGTTATAAAAGCGCCAGCGAAAATCAGCAAGCTCTGAGTTTTCAATCAAAATAAGACCATCAGCCCCCACGGAAAACATCCGCCGGCACACTTTCCTGACAAATTCCGCCTGCTCAGCATCTGGAATTAATAAAACACGATGATCTATAACAATAAAGTCATTGCCCGCCCCGCTCATCTTGGCAAAAGGGATCGGAAAATTAATGGCCATGTCGGACGCCGCCTGGAATAGTCTCACCCTGAACAAGTGACTCAAAAGTCTCCCGACGACGGATTATCTCGTAATGACTGCCATCCACCAACACCTCCGCCACTCTGGGCCGAGAGTTATAGTTAGAGGACATACTGAAACCATATGCCCCGGCACTCATCACCGCCAGCAGATCACCCTGCTCTACCCGCGGCAGCTCCCGATCCTTAGCCAGAAAATCTCCCGTCTCACAGATCGGGCCGACAATGTCCACCACCTCGCACTCAGCACCTTTCTCAAGGACAGGGACAATGGCATGATACGCACCATAGAGACTTGGGCGGGTCAGGTCATTCATGGCCGCATCCACCACCACAAATTTCTTGACCTGCTCAGTGCCCCGGTTGCTCTTGGTGTATTGTACCTCGGTCACCAGAATGGCCGCATTGCCGACAATAACCCGCCCCGGTTCAAGGATCAGGGTCGCCTTGAATCCCTGCAACTCTTGCTTGATCGCTTCAGCATAGTCCCGGGGATGAGGTGGTTGCTCCGTATCATAAGTAATGCCGACGCCGCCTCCCAGGTCAATAAAGTCTATGGTAATACCCTTGGCAGTAAGCCGTTCCACAAAGATCTTCACCTTTCGCAGAGACTCTATAAAAGGTGAGATCAGGGTCAACTGCGAACCGATATGGCAACTCACTCCCTTTACCTCGATATTCTCCATACCCATGGCCCGTTCATACAACTCCAGAGCCTCATCAATGGGGATGCCGAATTTATTCTTGGCCAGACCGGTGGAGATATAGGCATGGGTCTGAGGATCCACATCAGGATTGACGCGAAAGGAAACAGGGGCCTTGACCCCCTTGGCTGCCGCTACCTGTTGCAGGCGTTCAAGCTCCTGAGAGGATTCCACATTAAAAAGCAGAATTCCTGCCTCCAAGGCATAATGCAACTCCTGCTCGGTCTTGCCCACCCCTGAATAAATGATGCGTTGGGGGTCAACACCGGCGGTCAGAGCCCGGTACAATTCGCCGCCTGAGACGATATCAGCGCCACTGCCGAGACCTGAAAAAAGATTGAGTATGGCGATATTGGAACAGGCCTTGACGGCAAAACAGGTCAGATGATCAATACCAGCAAAGGCAGAATCAAAGGCCTGAAAATGACGAGTCAGAGTTGCCTTAGAATAAAGGTAAAATGGGGTTTCCACGTCTCTGGCAATTTCTGCCACCGACACCTGCTCACAGAAGAGTTCCCCGTTTGTTGAGACAAAATGATTCACAACAACCTCAAAAAAATAAAAGATAAGTCAGATTGTTCAGAAGCCGTTACGAAATAACGTAACCGTTTATAACTATTTCGTTACGGCATCTTATGCACTTCAGACATTCAGATAGCCATGTTTTTTTATTACAGCTGCTTAGTCACTGGTTATTAAGCTGACAGTTTGAATGACTACAAATTTATCCACCGGAGTCGTCCCTTCTCAGTGGCGTACCGTTGCCTCAGCCGAAGGCTTGCTCTCATTGGCCGGCTTCATACTATCGTAGGCAGTAACAGAATAATAAAACTGTCCGTCGCCCGAGACAGTAGTGTCCTCGAAAATGGTATATATTGCCTGGACATCACCGACACGCTCTTTCTTCTTCTGATCAGCAGCACGACGATACACATGATAACCCTGCAGATCACCCGCTGTGGCTTTATCCCAAAAAACCTTAAAGCCATTCCCTGTGGAAATAACCGTAACGCCTGTTGGTACTTCCGGCGCAGTCATATCAACCGGCACCGCTGTTGTAACTTCGCTCATGCCGCCAGCAACTGCGTTCCCATCGACCAGAAGAACCGATTGGATCTTATAAAAATATTTCTGACCATTCTGCAGCGAAGCATCAGTATAGCTAGTCTCGGTCCCAACAGTAGCAAGCTCTTCAAAGGATTTCCCGTCAGGACTTCGCAACACCTGATATTGAACAGGAAGATCAAGCTGTTGCCCATCCATCAATTGAGTCACGGCTTGCCATTGCAGCTGGACTGAGCGATCCCCCCCTTCCGCCTGTAGAGAGACCGGGCCCTTGGCAGGCATATGCCAGACAAAGGTGACAATATTGGAATCAGCACTTGCCGCCCACCAACTGGTACGAGAACGCACCTTGAAAAAATATTTTTCACCCGAACGCAAAAGCGCACTTTCATAGATTCCTTTCCGTCTTCCATCGGTGTTAATCATACCACCAGGAATAACCATAGGCTCACCGAAGGGAATGGGACAGGTCGAGCAATAACTGTCAAGGGAGACCACTGCCCGGTAAAGCTCAAAAGAGGCGATCTCGGTAAGATCAGTCCCTTTGATTGTTTCCACTGGATATGACCAGGTCAGGGTGACACCTTTTTCATCCACGGAATAGCGAAGATCCTCAATGGCCTTTGGCACAATAGTTTCAGGAGGCACCGGCAGTGTCTTGTATCCACAACCCCCAAAAAACAATACTCCAACAAGCATCAACGCCCCTGCATGACATGCCCCAAAAGAAATTTTCATAATCTTATCCCTATGTTATATTCAGCAAGATCAAGAGCCTCTTCCACGCGCTGCAAGGCTGTCCCGCCGGCTGAGATCCGACTGTTAACAGAACCTTGCACGCTCAACACCTCAAACACATCTTTCCCGATCACCGCTGAGAATTGGCCCATATCTTCCAAGGTTAGATCGACAAGCTCGCATCCCTTTTCAATACAAAACGCCACCACCCGACCCACAATACCATGGGCCTCACGGAAAGGAACATTTTTTAAGACCAGATAATCGGCAAGATCAGTGGCCGTCATAAAACCGGTCCTGGTTGCCTCTTCCATGCGCCCGGTGTTAAAAACAAGATTGGCCAGCAGCTCGGCAGTAATGGCAAGCGATGCCGAAACCGTATCCACTGTATCAAAAACCGGTTCCTTATCTTCCTGCAGATCACGATTATAGGTGAGCGGCAAACCTTTCAGCAAGGTGCACAGGGCCATGAGACTGCCAACAACCCGTCCGGTCTTGCCCCGAATCAACTCGGGGATATCCGGATTCTTTTTCTGCGGCATGATAGAGGAGCCGGTACAGAAGCGATCGGCAATATCAACAAAGGAAAATTCCTGACTGGACCAGAGCACCAGCTCCTCAGAGAGCCGGGAGAGGTGGAGCTGAATCAGGGTGCAGCAACTGACAAACTCGACGGCAAAGTCCCGGTCGCCGGTGGTATCCATGGAATTAGCAGTAATGGAGGCAAAACCGAGGAGGTCCGCCACCTGCTGCCGATCTATGGGCAGACCGGTTCCCGCCAGTGCCGCGGCGCCCAGAGGCATGATATTAATCCGTTTCCGACAGTCTACCAGACGCTCCCGGTCGCGGCCAAACATCTCATAATAGGCCAGCATATGGTGTGAAATCAGCACCGGCTGTGCCCGCTGCAAATGGGTATAACCGGGCATCACCTGCCCCAGATACTTTCGGGCCAGAACCACAAAGGCCCTCCGCGTGGCGTCCAGCAGCTCCATGAGACGATCACACTCGTCCCGCAGATAGAGGCGCATGTCGAGTGCAACCTGATCATTGCGGCTGCGGGCGCTGTGCAGCCTGGCACCCGCAGCACCGATGCGGTCCACCAGGGCCTTTTCAATATTCATATGAATATCTTCCAGATCCTGCCTGAATTCGAAGGTGTCGGCCTCAATCTCGGCCTCAATGACCGCAAGCCCAGAAACAATGGACTCCAGCTCTGCAATAGACAGCAAACCATGAGCAGCCAGCATGGTCGCATGAGCCCGACTGCCGGCAATGTCGTATTTATACAGGCGGGAATCGTAATGAATGGAGGCGGTAAAGGCCTCAACCGAGGCAGCCGTAGCCCCCTCAAATCGCCCACCCCAAAGTTTCTTGGATCCGCCTTTTTTGTCTTTGCTCATACCTTATTGCCCATAAAAAACTCTGTGAGAATCGCCACTCACGGATTAAAAAAGAGTTCCCGAAGAGGCGCTACGACACCGAGAAAAACTTTTCTGGCCTTCTCTGCGCCTCAGCGCCTTCGTGGGAAAAGATGTCTTAGACATCAATCGCTATACTGAATAATTACCACTGCTATTTTTTCTGCATGGCCTGAATGCGCAGACGCAGACCATTAAGACGGATAAATCCACCGGCATCAGCCTGATCATAGACCTGATCTTCCTCAAAGGTGGCGTAACTCTCCTGATACAAAGACTGATCTGACTTACGGCCCACCGGAATACAGTTGCCCTTGTAGAGTTTCAAACGCACAGTGCCATTCACTGTTTTCTGAGTGGCATCCATGGTGGTCTGCAGCAGTTCACGCTCAGGCGAGAACCAGAAGCCGTTATAGATCAACTCGGCATAACGTGCGACCAGGGAATCCCTGATCCGCATCACTTCCCGATCCATGGTGATAGTCTCAAGATCGCGATGGGCCGCGCGCAGGATGGTACCGCCCGGGGTCTCATAGACACCATGGGATTTCATACCCACAAACCGATTCTCCACCAGATCCAGACGACCGATACCATTGGCCCCGCCCAGTTCGTTCAGTCTCATGAACAGGGGCAGGGGCGCCATCTTCACCCCATCGAGTGCCACCGGATCACCATTGGCAAACTCAATCTCAATATAGGTGGGGACATCCGGTGCCTTTTCCGGAGAGACGGTCAGCTTGAACATGGCCTCGTCCGGTTCATTCCACGGATTTTCCAGAATTCCACCCTCAAAACTGATGTGGAGTAGATTCTCATCCGAGCTGTAGGGTTTTTCCTTGGTCACCGGCACCGGAATCTTATGCTCTTTGGCATACTCAACCAGCTTTTTCCTGGAATTGAGATCCCAGGTCCGCCAAGGGGCAATGATGGTCAAACTAGGATCAATTCCCAGATAGGCCAGTTCAAAGCGAACTTGATCATTACCCTTGCCGGTGGCGCCGTGGCTGACTGCATCCGCCCCCTCGGCATGGGCAATCCGCACCTGCTCTTTGGCAATGATCGGCCGCGCCAGTGAGGTTCCCAGCAGATACGAACCCTCATAGATGGCATTGGAGCGGAAGGCTGGAAAGATATACTCTTCCACAAATTCTTTTTTAAGATCGGAGATAATGACCTTTTCTGCACCGGTGGCCAGCCCTTTGGCCCGCACCGCATCCCAATCTTCTTCCTGACCCACGTCCGCAGCATAGGCCACGATGGGACACTGATATTCTTCAGACAACCACTTCAATATCACCGAAGTATCAAGCCCGCCGGAGTATGCCAGCACAATCTTCTTTACATCCGCCATCTTCATCCTCCGATCAATTTCTCAAGAATCGCTTTATGCATGTGCATCTTATTTTCTGCCTGATCAAAGGCCACACACCGCTCTGATTCCAGGACCTCTTCCGTTATTTCTTCACCACGATGGGCTGGCAGACAATGGAGAACAATGGCCTGAACCGGGGCGCAGGCAAGCAAGGCATCATTGATCTGAAAGCCATCGAAGGCCGCCAGGCGCGTATTCTCTTCACCTTCCTGTCCCATGGAGGTCCACACATCCACATTGATCACATCGGCCTCGGCCACGGCCTGTTCCGGACTGCGAACCAGGACAACAGGCTTGGCTGCATTGCGGCGCCCCTTATGCAGGATCTCAGGATCAGGGTCATAGCCCTCAGGACAGGCCAGGATCAGTTCAAAACCAAAAAATTCAGCGGCCTGAATCCAGGAATTGGCCACATTATTACCATCTCCCACCCAGGCAATCTTCAGATTCTCAATGGGACCTTTCTTCTCGATCACGGTCATCACGTCACTGAGGATCTGGCAGGGATGATGCAGATCGGTCAGGGCATTAATCACCGGCACCGATGAATATCGAGCCAGTTCCTCCACCACATCCTGTCCAAAAGTCCGCACCACCAGGCCATCCACATAACGGGCCATGACGCGGGCCATATCTTTCAGGGGTTCAGAGCGGGCAAGCTGGGTATCACGTCCAGAAAGGAAGATCACCTGGCCGCCCAGACCATACATGGCAGACTCGAACGAAACCCTGGTTCTGGTGGAGGGCTTTTCAAAGATCAGACCAATGGTCTTTCCGGCAAGCTGCTGATGCTTCACCCCGGCCTGACGTTCTTTTTTTAACTCCAGGGCCCGCTCAATGAAAGCGCCCAGTTCTTCCTTGGTAAAATCTTCTAACGACCGTAAATGCCTTAACATGGAGATCCGTCTCTATACCAGGCAGAAAAAGAGTTTTCTGCCAAATTCACTCTGCCCCCAAGCCCAATGCTTATTTATATGGGGAAAAGACAATATCTACAAAAAAAAAAGACGATTTGCAAAGAATTTCCCACTTTCAGGTAATTCAGGCCTCACATCTCCCCCAGAACCTCCGTCAGGATCTGCATCATCTGGTCAATCTCCTCGCGACTGACAATCAGCGGCGGCAGAAACCGCAGGACGACATTCCCGGCAAAATTGATCAGACAACCTTTTTCAAACATCCGAGTCACTATAAGCCCACCCTTTTCCACCCCGGCCTCGGTCAACACCAGACCCTGAATCAGCCCAAGGCCTCGGGCTCCGGCGGCAAGTGTTGGAAAACGGGCAGCCAAATCCTGAAGCTGTTCATGGAGGTAGTTCCCCTTTTCACGCACCTCAGCTAGAAAGCCATCAGCAAGCATCACCTTCATAGTGGCTACTGCCGCAGCCGAAGCCACAGGATTCCCGCCAAAGGTGGAGGCATGGGTGCCTGGAGTAAAGGCAGCGGCGATCTCTTTTCGAGTCACCATTGCCCCAATGGGCAGGCCATTGCCAAGGGCCTTGGCCAGAGTCATGATATCCGGCACTACCCCCATCTGTTCATAGGCAAAGAGAGTACCAGTCCGCCCCATACCTGTCTGGATCTCATCAAAGATCAGCAGCAGCTCATGTTTGTCACAGAGACGGCGCAGTCCCTCCAGGTATTCGCGATCAAGGGGACGCACCCCGCCCTCTCCCTGCAGCGGCTCACAGAGGATGGCACAGGTCTGATCGGTGATCATGGCGTCAAGCACAACCAGATTGCCAAAGGGAGCATGGGAAAATCCCTCTGGCATGGGTTCAAACCCCTTATGGAATTTGGGCTGACCGGTGGCGGCAACCGTGGCCAGAGTCCGACCATGAAAAGAGCCCGAGAGTGAAATAACCCCGTAGCGTTCTTCCCCCCCCCAGATCCTGGCCAGTTTGATAGCCGCCTCATTGGCCTCCGCCCCGCTGTTGGCAAGAAAGACCCGATCAGCAAAGGAGTGGGCCGTCAGCAGCTCGGCAAGCTCTGTCTGCGGTTCGGTATAATAAAGGTTTGACACATGCACCAGTTCACCTGCCTGGTGGCAGATGGCCGCGGTCACTGCCGGATGACAATGGCCAAGGCCACAGACGGCAATCCCCGCCAGAAAGTCCAGATACTCTTTGCCATCCGCATCGGTCAGCCGACAACCGGCCCCTTTGACCATGGCCGCCGGATACCGGTTATAGGTTCCTATGAACACCTGATTGCTCCTTACCGCTATTTCCTTGTTTGCATTCCCCATCATACAATCTCCGTCCCGACACCTTCACGGGTGAACATCTCCAGCAGAATGGCATGTTCAACCCGGCCATCAATGATATGAGCCTTGGTGACTCCCCCGGCCAACGCCTCTCCACAACAACGCACCTTGGGAATCATGCCGCCGACAATCGTCTCTTTGTCAATCAGGGCCTCAATATCAGCCCTGAGCAGAGAGTGGATCAAATCTCCCTGCCGGTCCTTGACTCCCTCCACGTCGGTGAGCAGAATCAGCTTGGCCGCCTTCAGCTCCGCAGCAATGGCTCCGGCCACCAGATCGGCGTTAATATTAAAGGCCTGGCCATCCGCGCCTACACCCACAGGGGCGATCACCGGAATAAAGTCCTCACGCTCAAGAGTCCTGAGGATCTCGGCGTTGATCCGAGTCACCCGGCCCACCCGGCCCAGATCAATGAGCTCCGGAGGCGCATTTTCCATGGCCGCAGCATCCGTTTTTTTACTCACCTGCAGTTTTTCCGCGCACACCAGATCGCCATCCCGTCCGGACAGACCCACTGCCCTGCCCCCGCAATGATTGATATTGCCGACAATCTCCTTGTTGACCTTACCCACCAGCACCATCTCCACCACATCCATGGTCTCGCCATCGGTCACCCGCATCCCCTGGACATAGTTGGGTTTGATCTGCAGACGATCCAGCAAAAGATTAATCTGCGGCCCGCCGCCATGAACGATCACCGGATTGATGCCGATATGTTTCATCAGAATCACATCGAGGGCAAACTGTTTTTTCAGATTTTCATCAACCATGGCATGACCGCCATACTTGATCACCACCGTCTTATGACGAAACGTCTGCATATAAGGTAAAGATTCAATGAGCACCTTGGCCCGTTCAATACTTTCTTCTTTCATTATTGTCCATCCTCTATCTATTGGAATGCCATGAATAATTCGTTGAATATTTGTTAAAAAAAGTAGACATTACTTTATATTGTACTGACTTGCATACGCTAAGTAAAGCACTCTTTCTCTATGCTCGACAACCTTTTACGAAGCCGCACCTTTACAATTTATTCGGCTCCGAGTATCATAGGCTCAATAATTGCATTGTAATTTTAACGTGTTTTTTTATACTTCCAACCTGATCAGGAGTCTCTCTATGCGCCTTTCCCTCCTAGCCAACCCTCATCTTTTTACCCGCGCCTTGTTCTTGCTCCTGCTCGTGCTGGCTGCTCCCGCTTGGTCTGCCGACAAGTCGCCTATCAACATCGAGGCAGACCGGATGGTCTCCCTCGAACAGAAAAACAGTGTCCTCTTCTCCGGCAACGTGCTGGCCACCCAGGCAGATGTAAAGATCCGCTCCAATGAAATGACCGTTTATTACTCTCAGGCCGCCAAAGGCAAGGGTCAGGGACAGGAGGTCAAAAAACTTCTCTGTATCGGTAATGTGGAGATTACCAGAGGAGACTGGCTGGGTACCGGGAACAAGATGGATTATCTGGCCCAGGAAAGAAAGGTCATTCTCACAGGAGATGCCAAGGCCTGGCAGGGGAAAAATCAGGTATCCGGCGATATTATTGTCTATTATATCGACGAAGGCCGATCCGAGGTCGTCCCTTCCAAAGCCTCTGCCACTTCCGGGAAAAAAGGCGGACGGGTCAAGGCCACCATCATTCCTAAATAGACTCCGATCCGGTATTCATCCATGGCCCAGCTTGAAACAAAAAAAATTGTCAAACGCTATCGCAGCCGCACCGTGGTCGATGGTGTAAGTCTGCAGGTAAATACCGGCATAGTGGTTGGCCTGCTCGGCCCAAACGGCGCCGGCAAGACCACCTCATTCTACACTATTGCCGGATTTATCCGGCCGGACAGCGGCCAGGTACTGCTCAATGGCGAGGACATCACCGCCCTTCCCATTCACAAGCGGGCCCTGAAGGGCATCTCCTACCTTGCTCAGGAACCATCCGTCTTTAAAAAGCTGACCGTCGAAGAAAACGTGCGCATCATCCTTGAACCGCTGGGGCTCTCTAAAAACGAGATCAATAACCGGATCAATGAACTGATGGCAGATCTGAAAATCGAATACCTGCGCCACAACAAGGGCCACGCCCTTTCAGGAGGCGAACGACGGCGGGTGGAAATCATGCGCGCTCTTGCCACCCGCCCCAACTTTATTCTGCTGGATGAGCCCTTTGCCGGTATTGATCCTCTGGCGGTGGCCGATCTGCAGAAGATTATCATGGGACTGAAGGATAAGGGCCTTGGTATCCTCATCTCTGACCACAACGTCCGGGAGACCTTGCAGGTCTGCGACTTTGCCTATATAATGAACGCGGGGCAGATTCTCACCAGCGGGGTGGCCGACGACATCATCGCCAGCGAAGTAGCCCGGAAGATGTACCTGGGCGAAAACTTCAGCATGTAACCGCCATGGCCCTGGAACTAAGACAACAGCTCAAACTGACCCAGAAGCTGGTAATGACCCAGCAGCTGCGTCAGGCTATCAAGCTCTTGCAACTCAACCGTCTGGAACTGAGCAACGCCCTGCAGGCTGAACTGGAACAGAATCCCGCCCTCGAAGAAGACTTCAGTATCGAGGAAAAGATCTCTAATCCGCAGAGCTTGACCGCAGTCGAAGAAGCACCGGGAAGCGGCCAGGAAACAGACTATACCGAACCAGTCAGGGCAACAGACACCATCCCCGAGACCAACTGGGAAGATTACGCCAATACCTTTGACGATAATTTCTCCTTTTCCCACGAAACCCCTGCGGCCGACGCTCCCAGCCAGTTTGACTTCATCTCGAAGAAGCCGGGACTCTCAGCCTACCTCCAGTGGCAACTTGCCCACAGCAACCTTGATTCAGAAGGATGGGATGTTGCCCTTTTTATCGTCGGCAATCTCAACCGTTACGGTTTTCTGGAAGTTGACCTGCCAGAGGTCATGGCGGAGACAGGCTGCGATCAGGATACGGCCGAATATATCCTGGAGGTCATTCAAGATCTTGATCCCCCCGGGATCGCCGCCAGAGACGTCGGAGAATCACTCTTTCTCCAACTTGAACGCAAGGGAATGGGAGATTCCCTTGCCGCCGAGATCGCACTCCACCATCTGAACCACCTCCAGACCGGCAACCATGCAGCCATTGCCAGGGCAACCGGCCGCAAGAAACCTGAAGTTGTCAAGGCCATTAACTTTATCACCACCGAGCTTTCTCCCTACCCGGGCCTGCCTTACGCTGAAGAAAGCACTAATTATATCGTCCCTGATATCTATGTGAAGAAAATTGACGGCGAGTATGTGGTGCGACTCAACGACGATGACCTGCCCCATCTCAAACTTTCCTCTCATTATCAGGAACTACTCCAGAGCAGCGGTGACATGGAGAAAAATTCGCGCGCCTATCTCAAGGAAAAACTCAAGGATGCCGAATGGTTTCTCAAGTCCATCCACCAGCGACAACGCACCATTCTCAAGACCATGGAGAGCATCCTCCGTTTTCAACATGATTTTTTTGAATATGGCCCCACTCGACTCAAACCCCTCATTCTCCGGGACGTGGCCGAAGACATTGAGATGCACGAATCGACAATCAGCCGGGTCACCTCCAACAAGTATGTTCATACCCCGCAGGGCATCTATGAACTGAAATATTTCTTCTCCACCTCCATCCCCCGTGAAGGTGCCGACCCCCTGGCCGCTGAATCCATCCGCGAACGAATTCGACAACTGATCAGAGATGAAGATCCGCGAAAACCGCTCAGCGACGATGCCCTCTCTAAAAAACTGGCCGAGACCAATGTCCAGATTGCCAGGCGTACCGTGGCCAAATACCGGGAGCAGATGAAAATCCTGCCGGTGAAACATCGCCGGAAAAGCTGATTATCAAGCGCTCATTCCGCATACTAGCAAATTCAGGGTAATGAATGGGACTGCGGATCTCAGCTCCTCATCTTTCCGCTTCCGTCAATGGAAGAAAATCAATTTCAGACCAGGATTGACGTCCTGCAGCAATCAAGGATGATTCTCCCTGCAGTTTCTATCTACCTTCGCCTCTCTCCAGTCACATAGCTATAACAAGAAAGGTTTTCAATGGAACAGCACCAAAAAACTATTGCCCGGGAACTGAATATCCGCATTGAGCAGGTGACGGCCACCACGACGCTGTTCGATGCCGGGGCCACTGTCCCCTTTATTGCCCGCTACCGGAAAGAGGTCACCGGTTCACTGGATGAAACCCAGATTACCGCCATTCGTGATCGACTGGCACAATTGGGCGAGCTTGATAAGCGGCGGGAGGCCATTCTCTCGTCGCTGACCGAGCGAGAGCTTTTAAGCAAGGACCTGAACACAGCGATCCTGGCCGCCACCAACCTGACGACACTCGAAGATCTCTACCTGCCCCATCGACCTAAACGACGGACCAAAAGCAGCATTGCCAAAGAAAAGGGGCTCGAAGCCCTGGCCCGCGTTATGTTTGCTCAGGACAACCGCCCACTGCGGCCGCAAGACTTTGTTAATCCGGCCAAAGAGGTGCAGAATACAGACGAGGCCCTGGCCGGAGCCAGGGATATCATGGCGGAATGGATCAATGAAGATCCTGCAACCCGGGCCAGATTGCGCCGTGTCTTTGCCAATCAGTCTCTGATTGTCTCCTCGGTTGTAAAGAAGAACAAGGAAACCGGCATCAAATTCCGGGATTATTTCGACTGGCAAGAAGCAGCGGCAAAGACACCGGGCCATCGTTTTCTGGCCATGTTGCGTGGTGAAAATGAAAAAGTGCTGACCCTTTCCCTGCGCCCCCCCGAGGATGTTACCCTGGGCCTGTTGCATCAACACTATGTGAAGAGCGGCAATGAATCCGGCCGTCAGATCGCGATGGCTATTGATGACAGTTACAAACGTCTGCTGGCGCCGTCCCTTGAAAATGAACTGCGCACCACCCTCAAAGAACGGGCGGATGCGGAAGCGATCCAGGTCTTTGCCGAGAATCTGCGGCAGTTGTTGCTGGCTCCGCCCATGGGCCAGAAAAAGGTCCTGGCACTCGATCCCGGCTTTCGAACCGGTGCCAAACTGGTCTGTCTCGACGGGCAGGGCAAGCTCCTCCACTTCACCACCATCTATCCGACTCACTCCGAGAAAAAGAGCCAAGAGGCCGGCCAAGTTATCATTGAGCTGTGCGAAAAATTCAAAATCGAGGCCATCGCCATTGGCAACGGCACGGCAGGTCGCGAGACAGAGACCTTTGTCCGCGATCTCAACCTGCCCCATGACCCGCTGATCACCATGGTCGATGAAAGCGGCGCCTCAATTTACTCCGCCTCAGAGACGGCGAGGACCGAATTTCCCGACCATGACCTGACAGTACGCGGTGCGGTCTCCATCGGCCGGCGGTTGCAGGACCCTTTGGCCGAATTGGTGAAACTCGACCCCAAAGCCATCGGTGTTGGCCAATACCAGCACGACGTCAATCAATCGGCTCTGAAGAAATGCCTGGAGGATGTGGTCGTAAGCTGCGTCAACAGCGTGGGGGTGGAGGTAAACAGCGCCAGTATGGAGCTCCTCACCTTTGTCTCCGGGCTGGGTCCAGTCCTTGCCAAAAACATTATTGCCTTCAGAGATGAACATGGGCCATTCAGCAGCCGGCTCCAGTTATTAAAGGTCCCTCGCCTGGGGGCCAAGGCCTTTGAGCAGGGCGCCGGTTTCCTGCGCATCCGTGGGGCCAAAAATCCCCTTGACGGCAGCGCCGTACATCCGGAGCAATATACTATCGTTGAACAGATGGCCAAGGATTGCGGCTGCCGGGTTGTCGACCTGATGGAGCAGGAGGAATTCAGGAAACAGATAGATGTACGCCGCTATGTCACAAATACGGTGGGATTGCCGACTCTGGCCGACATTATGGCGGAACTGGCCAAACCCGGCCGTGACCCACGCGCCTCTTTTGCACTCTTTGCCTTTGCTGCAGGAGTGAACAGCATCGATGACCTGGAACCAGGCATGAGACTGCCAGGGATCGTCACCAACGTGACTAAATTCGGGGCCTTTGTCGATATAGGAGTGCACCAGGATGGCCTGATTCACATCAGTCAGTTGGCCGACCGCTTTATAAAGGACCCGACAGAGGTGATCCAAGTGCGGCAGCAGGTGACTGTGCGCCTGCTCGAGATCGACCTTCAACGAAAAAGGATCGCCCTTTCGCTCCGCAATGTTTGATGCCGATATTGGATTCGCCTTTCTCCAAGCCATTGAAATAAAAAGATCCGTACCTTTCAAATTCCAGCCAGCCTTGACTTCTTAAACCTCTTCTGATAATTCTTCATTTCTGTTCAACTGACAATCAGCCAGCAGTAAATGATATATTGAAGGATAAGAGATACAAGACCTCTCTTTATCCCCCTTGACAGGGATCATCTAAGGATACATTTTTTCTTGCACTGTCTGCAGCCCTTCTAAATTCTTTTACAAGAGGAACAGAGTCATGAATACCTTTATCGTCACCTGTCCATCCTGCTCCGGTAAGAACCGTATTCCGGCCGATCGCCAGCATCTGCGTTCCAAATGCGGTAAATGCGGAACTCCTTTGGAGCTTCGGAACAAAGCCCAGCCCATCGAATTGACGGATCATGAATTCCAAAATTTTCTCAAGGGTGCCACCCTGCCGGTAATGGTTGACTTCTATTCTCCGACCTGCGGCCCATGCAAGGCCCTGGCTCCCCTGGTTTACCGGCTTAACCGGGAATACCTGGGCCGAGTCCAGATAGCCACCCTGAACACCGCCCTTCATCCCGGTACAGCTGGCCATTACCAGATCCGGGGTGTGCCCACTCTTCTCTTTTTTCAAAACGGCCAACTGGTTGATCAAGTGGTGGGCGCCCCTCCTGAGCCACAGCTCCGGCAAAAGCTGGAGCAGCTGACCAGAGAGCATGGGTAATTTCAGGAATAAACAAAACTGATTTATTCCTCTTTCCTCAGTTGGAGTCTGATTTTCATATCATCTCACCTTGCAACTGCATTACTCAGCTCTGGTGAAAGATGAAGGTAGCCCTGCTCAATGCTATCAAGCCAGTCGCGGTTTAATTTTGTTTTGCGGAGTACTTGGAGAGTAAGACTTACATCAATTTTTGGAGTGTTTTGCTTAGCTTGGTCAGGGGGAAGGGCTTGGCCAGGGCAGCCTGGAAACCATACTCGTGAAAATTGGCCATGACCGGATCGTCTGAGTATCCGCTGGACACGATGGCCCTGACCCCGGGGTCGAGCTCGATGAGCTTGGCAATGGTTTCCTTACCACCCATACCGCCCTTGATGGTCAGATCAAGAATGACTCCGGCATACACTCGCCCGGATGCCATGGCCTGTACATATTTGGCAAGGGCCTCTTCACCGTTCACGGCCAATTCCACACTGTATCCCAAAGTCGATATCATGCTCTCGGACATAGTCCTGATTATCTCATCATCATCCATAACCAGAATGGTGCCACTGCCGGTCTGCAGCATGCACTCTTCCTGAATTGCAGGTAAGATGTTTTTTTCGGAAGCTGGCAGATAAATGGAAAAAGTAGCGCCCTCTCCCGGTTTCGACTGCACCTCGATGATGCCGCCATGTTTCTTGACAATGGAAAAAGAGGCCGCCAGCCCCAGACCATTCCCTTTCTCTTTTGTGGTGAAATAGGGGTCAAATATTTTTTTAATATATTCTTCCGGAATCCCTTCCCCGCTGTCCTCGATGTTGATCAGCACATATTTACCAGCCTGGAGATGGGGTAGTGCATTTTCATCATTGCTTATATTCCTGACAACGATATGAATGGTTCCACCTGTGGGCATGGCATCTGATGCATTGATCACCATGTTCTGCATAACCTGACTCAACTGACCTTCATCCGCCTCAACAGGCCAGAGGGGATCATCAATAGTAAATTGACAGTCAATACTAGATCCACTCAGGGCTAACCGTACAGAATGCGTAATAATCAGCGGGAGCTGAACCACCTTTTTGATCGGCTCTCCCCCTTTCGAAAAAGTCAGGAGCTGCTGGGTCAGATTTCTCGATAAATTGAGCGCCTTCTCGGCATGCTCGAGCATTTCATACACTTCGCCATTGGGAGCAGCTTTCATCTTTGCCAGGGAAATGTAGCCGAAAACACCCTGTAACAGGTTATTGAAGTCGTGAGCTAACCCGCCGGCAAGTGCCCCTACCGACTCAAGTTTGTCGAGTTTAAGGAGTTCATCTCTCATTCTTTCCTGCTCGGTGATGTCAATGGCGACACAGGAAATACCGCTCACCATACTTCCTTCGGAAATCAACGAGCCGGAGAAAAGCATAAGAACTTTTTTACCGTCTTTGGTCCTATATGAGGTGTCCATATTGTTGACAAAACCCTTTATCAGAATCTCGTCGAACAGGGCTTTGCAATCGGCCTCACCGTTATAAAAGATTTTCTCTATGGGTTTGCCGATCAGCTCCTGTGAATCATACATCAATAACCTGCAAGTGGCTGGATTGACGAGAACGATCTGCTTTTCGGGTGAGAGAACCACCAGGGAATCCATCATGCTGTTAATGATGTTGTCGACATATTTTTTGGATACAGTGGTGGTATTGAGGTTCTCGGCCATCTCATTGAAAGAGTCGGCCAGCATCTGAATCTCACCACTGCTCTTGATGTCCACCTTAGACAAAAGATGACCCGCAGCCAGACGACTGGTTGCCCGGCTCAACACCACAATGGGATCCAGAATAATCTTCTTCGTGGCGATAAACAGGGCGGTGCCAAGTACCAGGGCAATAATCAAATTAAGAGCGACCACAAAGAAAACAGTTTTTGTTATCTGTTCTCTGATCCGTGTCTCCGATAAGCCAATCGTGACCTTACCCATGAGGTCGACACCAAGCATGATGGGCAAGGAAATTTCCCGTACATCCCCTTCTTTTTTAAGGGCCTCAAGCATATCTGGCAGATCGATACCCTTGGGAAGCCTTGGAAGAATCTCATTCAATTCCGGCCACTTATAATTAATACTCTCGAACTGGCTGGTCAGGAGCTTCCCCTGATTGTCCGTGATAGTGGTGTAGGCGATTTCTTCATCGGTGATCAGCTCTGTCAATACATTTTCCAGGCGGGTACTGCCGCTGATCAATATTGCGTTTTCGTTGCGTTTTACTATGTTGGTGGCCAGACTTCTCCCCTTGCTGGTCAGGGATTCCTGTAGCAGGCTATCAATATTATAGGCCAGAGTACCACTCAACAGGCAGGTGCTGATAAACAGAATGAAACAAATTCTTTTTAAAAATCTGTAACGGATACTTGTTTTGAATGAGGGAGAAGGGGATAAATCCATTTCAGACAAAATCTCCAGCCCAAAGGGTTCTTGGCTAATCTATGGTTTTCGTAACCTTATTTATGAAAAGAGGTGAAAGGACGAATTTTCCTTGTATCTCCGTTTTCCTGTTCAAAACAATATCAACTTTTGTCGGAGTCCCCACTGGTATGGATGAGGGTTTTGCACCTTTCAGAATCTGCACTATTTTTTCTCCCGCCATCCGGCCTTCCAAATAGGGATCGGCACAAATACCAACCAACACTCCCTTCCGGACCAGATCTTCTAAGTGGGTAATGGTTATCATTTTCTCTTTACCCGCCGCATCGACAATGAGGGGCACGGTTGCATTCACAATGCTGCTGCCGGTAAGATAGATGGCATCCGAGGTGTGGACCACCTCATGTAGGATCTTTTCAAGGTCCTGTTTCTTGAAAAGGGGGACCGGTTCAACCTTAATCTGTAATTTTTTTTCCACTGACTGCAGTGCCGAAAGCTGCGCCTGGGAATTTTTTTCGCCGGGCATGTAGAGCACCGCCAGTTTGTTCACTGGTGCCATCTCCTTCAAGGTGTTCAAGATGTTTTCCATGGGAATTTTGGTACTGGTACCAGTGGCATTGTGGCCGGGTTTTTCCCAATCATCAACAATTCCTGCTTCCACCGGATCGTAGACCACACTGAAGACTACCGGCACATCTTTAATCGCCTTCGTGACAATGACGCTGGCCTGAGTGCCGAGACTAACAATCAAATCCATACGTGCTATAGCCAGTTTTTGAACCAGTTCTTCGGCTTTAACATAGCTGTTCATGGCATTTTCAATCATGAAAGTGGCGGTATCAGCACCCAGGCCATCTTCTTCCAGCTGATCCATAATACCCCGTAGCGACTCGTCGTAAAGTGTCTGGTCAAATAATTTGAAAATACCAATACGAACCTTGACTTTTTCCTGAACTTCCCTTCCATAAACTCCGGAACCAATCCATATGCCATCGTTTATTTTCAAGACATAAGCCATCTTGTCTTCGATTTTCTTGCTGATCGGGTTCGACCATTTATAATAATACCAGCCACTCCCTTTCTGGGCGGTGTCAATAAGTCCCCGAATGAGGTATCTACCATCTGCATCCTGGAAGTCATAAAGGTTTTTGCCGACTAGTTTGGGATTGGCGCCGTGTGCCAGAACCACCCCATTAAAATCATAGGCAAAAATATAGAGGTCGTGATTAATAAACTCGCCTTTTTTTTCAGAACCAGCCAAAGTAATTTCAGCCAGGGTTTTTTCCTTGCCATACTTCTGGAACCACACCGCCGCGTTTTCGATCATGGCACGCGCTTCTTCCTTTGTGCCTTGCACGACTTTCTGCTCGGCAAGGGAATCCGTTACCAGCGAACAAAAAAAGAAACTCGCCAGGAGAATGAGAAAGAAATTTTTCATTAGCCTATACCTCCTGCCTGCCCTATATATGAGCAGAGCCGACAGTTAATAATTTTTTTTGGACCCGCTGACCAATTCAACACCGTAAAAGGGGGTTTAACCTTTAAGTGAAGACCGTCCACCTTTCACTTTAAGATACAAGATTTGATTCAGAGGAAATTTTAGTCACTCATTCCTGAGGCACTATGATATGTGAATTGAAAGTCCAAGAGCGACTCATCTGAGTTGGCGTGAAATACTAACCTATAGTAAGTTGTATAAAATAACCCTTTATAAAGTCAATTAATTTTTAAAGTTCCAGTCATTTACAGCCATGTAAATAGTGTATAAATAAAGAGTCAGGCCTTGCCTTGATCACATCAACCAAGGGAGTAAAAGCATGACCTATTTTCTGCTTGTTTATCTGTCGGTCTATTCCATCGCCCACTACTATGCCTTTCATAAGATCAGAATGGCATTTTTACCTGGCAGGAAAGCCAGTACCGGCATAATCATATTCATGGCGGTCATGATCACGGCACCGATCGTGGTCCGCCTGGCCGAACGAGCCGGAATTGAAACCGGGGCGCGATTCTGGACCTATAGCAGCTTCACTTGGATGGGACTCCTTTTCCTTTTCGTGACCCTGGCCGCCACGGTTGATGTAATTCGTTCTGTCATTCTGGCAACTGAGAAAGTTCTGAAACGACAGCCTTCCAAGCCAAAAGTATCGCCGCGGCAACTCTTTGCAATACAGGCAATAATAGTGTTTGCCGTTTACGGCTACGGCCTCTTTGAGGCAGCAAATATCCGCCTGCAGCACATCGAAATCGCCAGTCCAAAAATTCTAGAAAACACCGGCAGGATACGTATTGCCCAGATTTCAGATGTACATTTGGGACTCATTGTTCGGGAGGAACGGCTGAACAAGATTATTGCCAGGATAAAATGGGCAAATCCCGATATCCTGGTGTCCACCGGCGACCTGGTTGACGGTCAGCTCAATCACCTCACTACAGAAGCGAGACTGCTGGCGGCGGTCAAGCCGCCTCTGGGCAAGATCGCCATCACCGGCAACCATGAATTCATCGCCGGTCAGCAGGATGCCTTGGATTTTACAGAAAAGTCAGGGTTTACAATATTGCGCCATCAGGGGATAGTAATTGGTGGTATCAATATTGTCGGAGTGGATGACCCGGCAGCCAAATCATGGGGAAAAGAACATGCGCAATCGGAACGTGATCTTCTTTTGGCCCAACCCAGGGAACAATTCACGATCCTTCTCAAGCATCGGCCTGATATTAACCCGGACAGTCTTGGGCTTTTTGATCTCCAGCTTTCCGGCCACAGCCACAAGGGCCAGATATTTCCCTTCAACCTGCTCACTTGGTTATTTTATCCCCAGCGAGCCGGCCAACTCACCAAACTGAACAGTGGCCTTCTCTATCTGAGCCGCGGCACCGGCACATGGGGTCCACCCATCCGATTCCTGGCACCGCCGGAGGTGACCATAATCGATCTGGTACATGCTAAATAATAAATCACCATCCCCTTTTCTTCTTTTTTTATCCATAACCTTTGCCTGCCGACAAGCCGCAACTGGTGAAGATCGCCATCACACCCTGCACCGATGTCATCAAGACCTTCAAGGAGTAGCGGCAGAGAAAACGAGTTAACGGGCAGTAAACACCTCCCCATAAGTGCCAAATATGTGCTAATTATGCACCAAGAGCACAGCATGTATTTTATACATTGGTGGTTACATTTTTACCTGAAATGCGATAGCATATTATTTAAAAGCATCCGACTGAGGAAAAATATGCACACAGAAATAATGAGCAGTGCCTAAGAAACAACTATTCTCCGAAATCCACCCCACATGTTATCGACATGAAAAATATAACACCCTTAAAACTATTTTTTTCCCTGACGCTGCTTATTGGCATAATTGAGTATGGTGTCATGTCGTTTCTTGTCAAGCTTTCCCTTCCTCCCCTTGCGGCTGGCCTGCTGGACTCCTGCCTACTGATCCTAGCTCTTTTCCCCTTCCTTTATCTACTGGTATACAGACCATTTCAAAAAAACATCCTGCAGTTGACACAAACAAAGGAAAAAACAGAATTTAGCCATGAGCGCACGCTTACTGTTTTAAACAGCATTGATGCCATTGTCTACGTGGCTGATATGGAGACCTATGAAGTTCTCTTTATCAACGACTACATGAAAAAAATATTTGGCGATATTACGGGACAAATCTGCTGGAAGTCGATCCAGGTCGGGCAGAGTGGTCCGTGTCCATTCTGCACAAATGACAAACTGATCGGGGCCGACGGAATTCCTCTCGAGATGTACCGCTGGGAATTTCAAAATACAACGAACGGCCATTGGTATGATATCCATGACCGCGCAATCCGCTGGATTGACGGCAGAGTCGTCCGAATGGAGATTGCCACGGATATTAGCCAACGAAAAGAATCAGAAGAAAAGATCCAGCAACAGAACCATTTCCTGCACAGCGTGATCGAATCACTCCCTTATCCCTTCTATGTTATAGATGTGGATTCCTATGAGGTTGAACTATCCAACACTATGGCTGCACATGCCGGAATTAAACCAGGGAGAAAATGTTTCACCGCCACGCACAACAGTGAGAGCCCCTGTAATTCTGAAGAGCACGAATGCCCCCTGAATCTTGTTAAAACAAAAAGAGAGCCTGTGATTGTCGAACATGTCCACCAAAATGAAGATGGTGAAGAAGAATATGTTGAGGTTCACGGCTACCCCATCGCAGATAAAAACGGCATTATCAGCAAGATGATAGAAATCCAGATTGATATTACCGAGAGAAAAAAAGCCGCAGAAAAACTCCAGCAGATATCGATCACTGACGAGATGACAGGGCTCTATAACAGGCGGGGATTTCTGATGCTTGGCGAGAAACAGATTCAGCTTGCAGATCGAACTCCAGGTGAAATCTATGTTATCTATGCCGATTGCGACAAACTGAAATTGATAAATGATACCCTTGGGCACAAAATGGGAGATATTTTTATTAAGGAAACAGCCGATCTGTTGAAAGAAACCTTTCGGAAGTCCGATATCATAGGACGATTGGGCGGTGATGAATTTGTGGTTCTTCTCGTAGAGGAAGCGGGAAAAGAAAGTGAGGTGATCCTGAATGCACGCCTGACAGAGGCTATTTCCCGGAAAAATCAACAACCTGGACGTACGTTTCCCTTTTCCATCAGTTACGGAATAACCTGCTATGACAAGAAAAACCCCTCCTCGCTGGAAAAGTTGCTCTCACGGGCCGATCACCATATGTACCAAAACAAAAAAGGGCTTGCCGTTTAAATGTACTTTTTTAACAATGTACGCAATGCTGTTCCACATCATCCTATGCAGCGGAACAGATAAGCGTGCCCCCTTTTATTTCACCTATTCAACAAGCAGCAAGGGATAGATCAGATCAATGGACACTAACAGAAAAAGATCACTGCCGATTCTTGTCTTTCTTCTTTCACTGATAACACCCCTGGGAATTTGCCGGGCAGAAGCGACATCTACTGCGATTACACAATCTCTGGGGCAAGTGATCTACGTGCCGATTTATTCCCACATCTACATTGGCAACAAGGAAAGCCCTTTCAACCTGGCAGCCACTATCAGTATCAGAAACACTGATCCGAAACAGGCAATCACGCTTGTAAGCTTGGAATATTATGGTTCTTCCGGGAAACTGCTGAAAAAATATCTGGAGGCCCCGATCAGCCTGGGACCGATGGCCGCTACTCGCTACGTGGTGAAAGAAGCCGATACCACCGGTGGTTCAGGCGCAAGCTTTCTCGCCACCTGGAAGGCGGACAGCCCGACGAACCAGCCACTGCTCGAATCGGTCATGATCGGCACCCAACTCCAGCAGGGCCTCTCCTTTACCTCCCGCGGCCAAGTACTCAGCGAGATCTCTAAATAAACAAAACCGGCCATGAAGCAATGCCTCAGGGCCGGAAAATATTCAGGAGCCGCAACGAAGAAATAACCAGGAACTTTTCTAATTATTTCGTTGCAGCTCCTTATACCTTCTGATCATTCAGAAACTCTATTTCAATGACCAGCCGTTGCCATGGCCTCCATGGCCCGGGCCGGATTCTGCTCAACCTCTTTTAAAATTTCACTCACTTTAGTCTCAGGCAGCCACTCAATCTTACCAGTGGCCACATCATACAGTGCCCCAACCACCTTAACCTTACCGCTTTTCACCACTTCACGTACGGCAGGACTCCTCATGAAAAGTTCATTGATTCCCTGCCAGACATTTTCTTCAATGGCATAGGGGATAACATCCTTACCATGTTTGTCTGGATGGGCTGCCATAGCTTTCTTGACTGCCGGGGCAATATTGTCAACCAGAGGCGGGATGTTACGCTCCAGGGCATGACCATGCCCTTCAACTTCGTTGGTAACCGCGGTTACTGCCCCGCATTGCGTATGCCCCAGTACCACCAGAACCGGAGTATTGACATGAAGCAATCCATACTCTATGGAACCGGCCTCATCGACATCTATCACATTGCCCGCCACCCGGACCACAAAGATATCCATAACCCCGGCATCAAAAATCCGTTCCACCGGAACCCTTGAATCTGAACAGGTAATGACCGTGGCATAGGCATAATTCCCCTGGTCTTCTTTGCCGGCCTGGATTAGACGCTGGGTGTCGCTATTGGGATGAATAGACTTATTGGCCACAAAGCGGGAATTTCCTTCCTGTAACATCTTCACGATCTCTGCCGGAGCAGGCTTTTGGATAGCACTGCGAGCCTGGCTTTGCACAGCGGTAACTGCCAGCAGACAACAACCAAGGGCTAAGGTTTTGATAATTTTGTTCATTTCCTACTTCCTCCTTTTTTTGAAATAGATACCAATGTTTATTCTAGAAAGAATTAGCTCTTTCCAGAACCACTTGTCAAGTCGCGAAATATTTGTCCACTTATGGCAGATAGCGCGCGATGTCCACGTCATCAATCTGCTGTTCATATACCATCACTCCCCCTAATTATTCCAGTACACCCGTAATCTCTGCGGCCAGTACATGCCTTGCACCCGGTTGTAGAATAATAGCTGCTTGGGGGGCGATGGCGGTCTCAACACAAACCATCTCCCGGTATTCTTCACCAATCATATCGCCCATGGCTGATGCTTTGACCGGACCTGGATTCCAGACAACCGTGGCGGTGCTTCCCTGCTGACGGACCAGGATATCCCGACCACTCTCAGGGATTTCAATCCGGCAGGGGGCATCGGGGATAAGATAAAGACGATCCGTTTCCTGCTCAAACACAACCTCTCCTGATTGCGTTCTGCGGGCATATCCCTCTACCTTATCCAGATAATCGACACCATCCAGACCGTGAATCCAGCAGGTCTGCCAGTCGCCAACGCGAAAATAACTGTGCAAGGCACAGCTGAGACTCACGAGTGACGCGCTGCGGTTTTCCATGGTCAGCAACAGTTGCAGACTGGTGCCAAAGACAATGGTCAGGGTCAGATAAAAGGGATGTGGCCAGATGGCATGGGTCTGCGGGCTGTCATTTAAGGACAGAGTAATAACGGTTTCGCCCTTACTATTATAGCTAGTTGTAACCAGATTCCATAGGGCGGTACGGGCAAACCCATGGGCCGGTTTCACTGGATCTGAGGGATGATTGCCGAACCAGGGCCAGCAGACAGGGATACCGCCGCGGATAGCCTTGCCCGGCTGATAGAGGCTGGTGCTGCTCGTCCACAACACCGGATCCTGTCCCTGCGGCTGATAGTCGGTAACATGGCCGCCCTGCAGATAAACCCGGCCCCGGCACCATGCATTGCTGATCTCTGCGAATATCAGCCCCTGAGGGTCGGCGGCAAAGGTCAGCCGTCCGTCGCTGCCGTACTGCTCATTCAATGCCTCCACGGATTGTATCACCGCTTTATCCATATCTCCAGTCTTACCCCAGTCTTACCCTTTTTCTCGGACAGCAGCGACCGTCTGTACCGCCAGTTCGGTGATCGCGTCCCAGTTTCGCGCCGCAATGAGATCAGCGGCAATGATCCAGGAACCGCCGACACAGGCCACGTTCTTCAGGGCCAGATAGTCTCGATAGTTGGCAGCAGAGATGCCGCCGGTGGGACAGAAGGTCACCTGGGGAAAGGGTCCGGCAATAGCCTTGAGCATCTCAATGCCGCCTGCGGCCTCCGCCGGAAAAAATTTGAACTGACGATAACCTTTATCCATCCCCTGCATCAGCTCGGAGATCGTGGCTATACCCGGAATCAGAGCAATGGGCCCCTGCAGGGCGGCATCCAGCAGCTCCCCGGTCAGGCCGGGGCTGATGGCAAACATGGCACCGGCCTCGGTGACTGCCGCCAGATCATGGCTATTGACCACGGTTCCGGCACCGGTGATGGCCTCCGGCACTGCACGGACAATGGCCCGAATGGCCTCAATGGCCACAGATGTCCGCAGGACAATCTCCAGCACCCTGACCCCGCCGGCTACCAAGGCCCGGGCCAGCGGCACGGCATATTCAAGTTCATGGATCACCATGACCGGCACCACCGGACCAGCCTGGAAAATATCCAATGGTGGTATCTTCCATTGTATTTGTGTCATCTTTTTCCTCATCTCAAGATTCAAAAGCAACTATTTACCATATAGATTCTCTTCTCGTGCAGAATGAGAAAACCAGTTTTCTATCTTTCCCTACACCTTTGCATCTCTGCACCAGACGTCAATTTTCCTCAGTATAGGTAAAGATAGAACTTGCTCCCTCTTCGGCGCCGGCCAGGTTTTTCCGCAAAGAGGCAAAGATCTGCCGCCCGAAACCGGAACGGGCCTCCCGGAGATCCGGCCGGACCAGAGGCCGGGCGGCCAGTTCCTCGTCACTGACCTGAACTTGCAGGACGCCGCTGCCGCTCATGGTGATCAGGTCACCATTCTGGATCTTGGCGATCATCCCGCCGGCCAGGGCCTCAGGAGTCAGATGGATGGCAAATGGTACCTTGCCGGAGGCACCTGACAGTCTGCCATCTGTAACCAGCCCCACGGTAAAACCCCGATCCATGAGGATAGAGAGATAGGTGATCAGCTTGTGCAGTTCCGGCATGCCATTGGCCCGTGGCCCTTGGAAACGGACGACCGCAATCAGATCCCGGTTCATCTCTCCGGCCTTAAAGGCTGCAGCCATCTCCTCCTGAGAATGAAAGATCATGGCCGGGGCAGTCAGTGCGGTGTTGACCCCCTGAGCCAGGGCCGAGACTTTAATGATGGCCCGCCCAAGATTGCCGCGTACCAGCTTGATACCACCGGTGGCGGCAAAGGGTTGACTGGTGGTGGCAAGAGTCTCAGGATCAGACGATCCATCAGGGATCTTTTCCCAGACCAGTTCTCCGTCTTTATCCTCCGGCATCCGGATATACCGCTCCAGCCCTAATCCCACTACCGTCTGCACGTCTTCGTGAAGATAGCCATTGTCCAGGAGTTCCTTAATAAAGACGGTCATGCCGCCTGCCCGCTGAAAAGAATTGATATCGCCGGAACCATTGGGGTAGATACTCACGATCAGGGGGACCACGTCGGAAAGCTCGGAGAAATCGTCCCAGTTAATCCTGATCCCGGCGGCCCGGGCAATAGCCACCAGGTGCATAGTCTCGTTGGTGGAACCTCCGCTGGCCAGCAGGCCGACCATGGCATTCACCACCGACTTTTCACTGATTACATGACCAATAGGGACATATTCCTTATCGTGCCTGGCAAGCTCCGTTACCCGCCGGGCCGCACCCTTGGTCAGCAGTTCCCGCATCGGAGTCCCGGCATTGACAAAAGAGGAACCTGGCAGATGCATCCCCAGCATCTCGGCCATCAACTGATTGGAGTTGGCGGTCCCGTAAAAGGTGCAGGTGCCCGGACTATGGTAAGCATGGCTCTCATACTCAAGCATTTGCTTCCGGCTGATCTGGCCCTGGACAAACCGCTCCCTGGCCCGGGCCTTATCTTTATTGGCTATCCCGGACTGCATGGGGCCGGAGGGCACCAGGAGCATGGGCAAGTGACCGAACTGCAGGGCACCCATGAGCAGGCCGGGCAGGATCTTATCACAGACCCCGAGCAGCAGAGCACCATCAAAGACATTGTGAGACAAGCCAATAACCGTGGCCATGGCAATGACATCGCGACTAATCAGGCTCAGGTCCATACCCGGTTCGCCCTGAGTCACGCCGTCACACATGGCCGGAACACCACCGGCAACCTGGCAAATTCCCCCGGCCTCAGCGACTACGCTCTTAATCAGAGCCGGATATTCACCATAGGGATTGTGGGCGGAGACCATGTCGTTATAACTGGAAATAATACCTATATTGGGCATCCGGTCATCACGAATGATCATACAGGCACCGCCGGAGCAGCTTGCTACATGGGCCAGGTTGCTACAGGGTAGATGATGACGGAAGGGGATGTCAGAGCGAGCCTCCTCCAGACGCTGCAGATACTCGCTCCGATGTTTTTCGCTGCGCCTGACGATATGCTCGGTCACCTGCTGTATTACACCTACACCGTTCATTGGATTCTCCTTTATGGCCTGTTCATCTTTATGGTGACCAATAAACGGCCAGGGGGGTTGTTGTCTGTCGCAAGATATAACGGATAGGCATTTCCCCGGCCTCCCCTGGCTCCTGGGCTCTGGCCAGCGTCTTTTTCTTTTCTTCACCCTGCAGATGGAGAATCAGCTGACGGCTGTCCAGAATGGCAGGCAGGGTCAAGGTCATGCGCTCGTAGGGCACCGCAGGTGGCTGGATGGCCATGCAGATCTTACCGGAATGGAGATCAACCGCCGCCTCCAGATTTTTGGCACCGGGAAAAAGGGAAGCAGTATGGCCGTCATTGCCCATCCCCAAGATCAGGCAGTCATAAGGCCGGGAAAGCAGCTGAAGCCGTTTTTCACACGTTGCTTCCCCACCACTGGCCACAGCCGCTTCATTTTTCATGCCGATAAACGAGGCGTTCGCCGCCTTTTCCCGAAGTAAATGGCTGCGCACCAGATTTTCATTGGAATCAGGACTATCCGGCGCCACCCAGCGTTCATCCACCAGAAAGACAGTAACCTTGTTCCACTCCAGCTCTGTTTTCGCCAGCCGGGCAAAAAGGGGAAGAGGAGTGCTGCCGCCGGACACTGCCAGATTGGCCTGACCACGACTACGAATCGCCTGGTGCAGGCAATCACAAATCCGAGCTGCCAAGGCCTCCACCAGCAATGCAGAAGAGGAAAACTCGACACAGTGTTCCATGATATTCCTTGTTTTATTTTTGCAATCGAGAAGACATTCCAATTCCAGCAAGCATTCAAGTCGAGACCGAAAAGGCAAGCGAACGGCGACAAAGCAGTACGAGAAAGTACGGTGAGGAGCCGTACAGCGTAGGAGCAAAGTACGGACGCTTCAGTATCTTGCGAGCCGGGGATGGAGAGAGCTCGACCAACGAAGGTATCGGCTGATTTTTTGCTGGAATTATTCCTCCCACTCCCGGCCGTCCCTTGCCAGAAGGGCCACCGAGGCCACCGGCCCCCAGGAGCCGGCCGGATAAGTCCGAGGCGGCTCGTTAGAACTGGCCCAGGCCTCTTGGATAGAGTCAATCCAGACCCAGGAACGCTCCACTTCATCGCGGCGGATAAAGAGGGATTGATTACCGATCATCGTCTCCAGAATGAGACGTTCATAGGCGTCAGCAACGTGCTCACCCAAAAAGGCATCGGAAAAACTTAAATTCAACATGGTCTTCTGCAGCTTGATTCCCTTGCCGATCCCAGGCACCTTGTTCAGCATCTCAATCTCCACCCCCTCATCTGGCTGAAGACGAATCACCAGCTTGTTGGGTGGCAGATCCCTGTAACTATCTTTGAAGATGTTATGAGGCAATTGTTTGAAAAAGATAACGACCTCTGAACGTTTGGTGGTCATCCGTTTTCCGGTTCGCAGATAAAAAGGGACGCCTGCCCAGCGCCAGTTATCGATATCCACCTTAATGGCCACAAAGCTTTCAGTAGTGGATCTGGGATTCCCGCCCTCTTCCTGCAGATAGCCGACAACCGGATTACCTTTGATAAAACCGCCAGCATACTGGCCGCGCACAGTTTTATCGTCCACATTGTCAACGGTAATTGGACGCAGGGCCTTGAGCACCTTAAGTTTCTCGTTGCGGATGGAGTCTCCATCCATATTCGCCGGCGGCTCCATGGCCACCAAAGTGAGGATCTGTATTAAATGATTCTGCACCATATCCCGCAACTGGCCGGATTTATCGAAATAGCCCCACCGCCCCTCAATGCCGACCTCTTCCGCCACGGTGATCTGGACATGGTCAATAGTATCATGGTCCCAATTGGTAGTGAAAATGGAGTTGGCAAAACGCAGGGCCAGCAGATTCATGACTGTTTCCTTGCCCAGATAGTGATCAATCCGATAAACTTGACTCTCAGCAAAGACTCTGGCCACCACATCATTGATCTCCTGGGACGAGGCCAGATCCCGGCCAATCGGTTTTTCGAGTACCACCCTGGTTTCCGGCATGATAATGCCGGCGTGATCAAGCCCTTGGCAGATATCCTCATAGAGATTGGGAGCAACGGAAAAATAATTGACCAGCACCCGCCTGCCCTGATCGGTTGCTGCCAGCAGCTTTTTATAATCCTCGGGTTGGTCAATATTAATCAGGACATAACTCAGACGGGCCAGCAGACGCTCCACCACCTCTTCATCTAGACCATTTTTAACAAAGATTTCAAGCGCCACCCGCATTTTCCCGACAAAATCAACATGACTGAGATCATGGCGGGCAATACCAATAATCCGGGTTTCCGGATGCAGCAATCCCTCTCGATCCAACTGGTAGAGTGAAGGGATGAGTTTGCGACGGGACAGATCACCAAGAACTCCAAAAATGGCAAAGTCACACGCTATATTCTTCTGTTCCGGCATACTGCGACCTCTCTTAGCTATGATTAAATGACTGCTCAACAAAAGACACTTAATCCTATCAGTGCTCTCCCTTGAATGCAACTATTCGCACACTTTTAGTGCAAGATACCTTTACAATCTGGAGACAAGCTGCTGAATGCCTTGCTGGCCGGTTTCATTCTGGAGGGCAGGAACCAATACTTTGCTTACGATCATCCGGGCCGCTAGGTGGTACAAATGTCCTCTCAGTGATGCTCCTCCAGAGATTGTCCATCAATATTGGCAATACCATTTTGACTGTGAACGCCATGGTTTTAGTTTTGCTATCAATATATTATTGAAGCAGTACGTTATACTCTTATAGTTCTTTTTGTCAGTTTGAAGGTTATTCATCTCGTGGTCACTGGACTCAGCCAGAAGGACGGCCGTCTTTATCATTTCCTCAGAATGGGAAATTATATCACAAGAGATTTAAAAAGATATATGACGTGGAGTCACTATTATCAATAGGTGTGAAACGGGATATGCCAGTAATGAGGAGCATATTTAGTATGCCGTGGTTCCGCTAACCGAGGTTGGCCACCTTAAAAGATTCGTGCAAGAGATTGATCCTGCTGCTTTTGTGGTAGTAAATGACACGTTGGAGGTAGGAATTTACAAGATCTAGAACTAGCCACACTGGCAATAGGTACCTTGGAAAACATTAAGCATGTGTACAATATTACATCATAAAATAACAATAATTATCACTAGCTATAGACAAGTTAATCCCTAAAAACCCCACACCAGTGACTTTTTGATCCACCCTTCCAGCCCTGATTCATGCTTTACCTTGTACCACCCTTTTTTCTCTTTCTCTTTTGCAATGACGACGCCGTAATAAGCCTGACCTACGATATCGTATTTCAGTCCAGGGCCACTGCGTATGTTGATTTTTTTATTTTTCCCTTTGTTCGCTGTAACAATTATGTGAGATTCCTTGTTAAGCAATGAAGAGTATATCCAGCCGCGGTCCTTTTCAAAGTCTTGAACCTTTACCCATTTTCCTTTTCGGGAGATAATCTTTACCGGAAAGCCATCATCATACACCCACTTCACACTATATTTTTCACCTGGTCCTGCCCGCAGATTAACCTTGTCACCACTAATGCTTCTCATTTCCGCAAATGCGGATGGAGATAAAGCGAGAAAGAGAATGCTTGCCGCGAGACAAATAGCTTTTATTTTTGTTAACATTCTTATGTTACCTCAAAAAAAATCATAGAACATTTTTCATATTTATTTATGTGACTCTTAAGAATTCTCAGCTCAATTTTCTGAATAACCCCACAGGCACGGGAAGAATCAGTGAAATCAGTCTCCTGATCAGGACCCAGTGTCAATCACGCCGAGAACAGCACGACCACAACACACGTGGTTGAAAATTGTTAAGGGCCATGATTCAATATAATGCCCCTTCATTCTGCAGATCTTGCCATTCGGCCATTGACCGGCGACGAGGCGACTCCCTGATGATCCGGAAGTCGTCCCGTCGCGGTAAAAGGTAAAGAATCAACAGCCCTCGATGGCCGGGGCCTTTTTTACGGCCTGGTCAGCAACGGGTACAGTGTCCGATGCCGGAGTGTCGGTTTGTTTTGCCTCCTGAGCGCAGCCCCACAGCATCAGGCCAGCAACTATTGCAATAAGACAGAGTTTCTTGTTCATGGTTTTCTCCTTTAGTAATAGGAATGGAAAGGGGACGGGAATACATTTTCTTTCATCCCGCCAGAGTACTCAGAACCTTTTTTAAAAACTACCTCTGTGGCCGATCTGCCTCTTCACGATCTCGATTCCTTGCCTACCGAGGTACGAAAATTAGACAGGCCTGCAGAGAGGTTTCTCGGATAGAGTGTAGCATAAGGGCGCACCCGATTGGCCACCAGCGTGCGTACCAGAGACTTTATGATTCCTGGACTGTCGTTCACGCCGGCCAGTAGCACCGCCTGATTCCCCAGGGAAATACCGGCATCAGCCAGAAGACGCAGCGCCCGCCTGGAGGAGGTGGTAATCTCCCGCGGGTGATTAAAGTGTGTATTGATCCAGACAGGGTGGTGTTTTTTCAACATCTTCACCAACTCGGGGGTAATGCGGCAGGGAAGCACAACCGGCATGCGGGTACCGATGCGGATAACCTGCACATGCTCAATCTGGCGCAACTCAGTGAGGATCCAGTGCAGGTACTTGTCCGAAAGCATCAATGGGTCTCCCCCGGAAAGCTCGACATCCAGGACTCCCGGCCTATTGCGGATGTATTCCAGCCCTTTGTGAATGTCATTGCTGGCGGGGACGGTGTCGGTATCACTCGTCTTGGGCTTTCGGGTGCAGTGACGGCAGGACATGGAACAGATGTTGCTCACATGAAAAAGGACCCGGTCCGGATCTAGATGGATGATCCCCGGAACCGGACTGCCCTTGTCCTCACACTGCAGCTCAGCCATATCGAACTTTTCTATTTCCAGCTCCTGGGAAGAGGGGAAGGCCTGTTTGAAAACCGGGTCGTTGCCGTAATCTTCGGCAGCAATCAGGGAAAGGTAGTAAGGGGTAATCGAGAGGGGAAACGTATCAAGGGCCTGCTTCACTTTTTGCCGTTTGTCTTCTTCGAGCTGGATCCCCAAGATGGATTCCACCATCGAAATTTTTTTGATCGCGTGTTTTAACTGCCAGCGCCAGTCTCTCCAGTGGGCAAGATCGACGTTTTTGTTGGTAATTTTTTTGGCTATGTTTTGCTGGTTGGCTGTATAGATGGTCATGAAACTCCTTTGTGGGTAAGCGTTTGTCCATAGACAAACGCTTACATGTCTTGAGCAGCGCTTTCTCTCAACATTCAGGGACGATGCTCCTCCCCCTGCCGGTCAGGTTCTTGCCAACATCTCCAGCGGGACCGTTTTCTTGTTTTGCTCCCCCTGACGTTGCTAAGAACGCTTTATTGTGGCTTGTAACCATATAGCCCTGAGCGTTATCGATCGGAACAGAATCCGAGCCGGTTCTGCTCCGCTTATAATAACAAGCCTCTATCGAGGGGTGGACCGGGAATGGAGCAGAGAGACTTGATGCAGCGGTCAGAAGGCTTCGGAAGGGGTGGTACCGTTGCCGGTCCGAGGCGAGATGGGGCCGATCTCAAGAACCGGAGATGCTTCAATCTTTCGGGCCTCCATCATGTCCACTATCTTTTCCAAGGCCAGGGTAATGGAAACGTGTTCCAGCTCAGGAAGGGTTTTTAAGGACTCGGCGAGGGTTTCCTGCAGAGGGGAGGGGGCCCTGGCGATCAGCGTTTCACCTCCCTCTGTCACACAGACCTGTACCTGGCGCCGGTCCTTGCTGCCCCGCTGTCGGACCGCCAGCCCCTTGTCTGCCAGGCGGTCAACTATTCCCACAATCGTACTAGGGCTCAGGTAGACCCTGCTGGCCAACTGGGTAATTGTCAATGGCCCGCCCTTGGCAAGAGCCAGCAAACAAGCCAACTGCGGCCCGGTTATCTCGTACCCTTGAACCAATTTATGAGAATGGATTTCGACAGCCCGGATGATGCGCCGAATGGATTGAAGAATACGCAGTTCATAGCTGTTCTTCGGAACCAGTGGAGTGAATCCAGGCCCTAACAGAATCTCTCCGCCCCCTTCTGCAACAGATCTTTCGTCTTTTTCCGGTAATAAATTGTTCATCAACTCCCTGCCATTCTTGTTTCGATTCAAATAATTCGCACACGAACAATCAGAACACAAACAAACACCGTTGTCAAGCCGGTGTCAAGATCTGGGCAGAGAGCAAATAAACTGTCTGGAGTTACAGCAGATAAGCCGAACAGAGTTATGTACAATAGAGTCGAAAGGCATAATTGGAGGAAGGGAAAGAAAATTTACAGGCTGATCGTTTGACGCAGGCGAAACCAACACTAGTCTACTCGGTACGGGCAAACGCACTATTCTCCGCTGAAGAAGAGGGGTTGGATGCTTAGGGGGAGATCGGGGTGTGCCATAGCAGGGTTCAGGGGACACCATAGCTAAGTACCTCTAAATTCCATGCATTCTTCTGCCATGACCATTTTCCTATTTTCTCTAAAGAGTACGGAGAGATCATTATCTCCTCCCCGTACTTCCTCTTCTAAAAACAAAAGCCGCACAACCCTCCTGGAAAAAGAGGTCTTTAATGATGAGTTCAAGAACCGCTCACTGCGGAGAATGGTCCGCTTCTCTCATTAAGAAGGAATCAGTTCAGAGGGCGACCCTGAAGTCCCCCCATCGCAGAAACAAGGACAGAATCAACAGCCCTCGACAGCCTTGACCTTTTTCTGATGGCACTTGGTGCAGCTGGTGGGACCAGCCTTTTTTTCCTTATGACAGCCCTGGCAGAGGGCGTGGGCCTTCTTTTTTCCCAACTCGTACGGACCAGGCTGCTGGTCGCCATGACAGACAACACAGCCAAAAGCCTCAGCATGTTTCTTGTGCAGCAAAACAACCTTGCCATTCTTGTTATCAATAACAACGCTTTCCACCTTAGTTGTAACCGCCTGTCCGCTCACCTCCACCACGGACGCGGTTTGTTGCTCCATCTTCTCGGCGACCTCAACCTTTTCTTCCTGAACTGCCACTGCAGCCTGATGTTCAGCATTTATTTCAATCTTTTTTTCAACCGCTTCAACTACCTCTTTGGCCGCATCTGAAACCGCATCGGCCGCCTCTGCGACCTTCTCTTCCTCCACAGTGATTGCTTTTTCAACCACTGCATCCGCCGCGTTAATCGCTTCTGCAGCCTTCTGGGTCGTTTCTTCAAGTTTTTCTTTAGCCGCCTCGGTCTCTCCTACAGCCTTATCCATGGCCTGCTGCTCGGTAGTGGGTATCGTTTCCGACACCGGAGCCTCGGCTTTTTTTTCATCCGAGGTGCAGCCCCACAACATCAGGACAGCCATCATCGCAATAACACTAAATTTCAGTTTCATAGTTTTTTTACTTGGACGTTGGAAGTAAAAAGGAGACGGATTCAATCAGCGCCTCCCACTGCATACCATCTTTTTTAGCAGATCGGAGCCTACTCTTTTACCGCATATGAAAACCACTCCCTCCAAACAATCCAATCAATCCGATAATGATCAAATATATGGCAACGATGTAGTTCAACAGACGCGGAGCAACCAGAATAAGAATACCGGCGATCAGTGATACCAGAGGGGCAAGGCTTAAATTCATGTTCATGTTTTTATCTCCTTGGTCATTAGCTGTTTAGTTTTCGTTCGAAAGAGTATGGGGTCTACCGCACGTATTGGGTGTGCCAAGGGTATAGTAGTTCCTAATTTCCGGCAAGGTAGAAAAGACAGGCCAGAACTCATCCGGCCTGTCACGACCCAGCCTCTTACTTGACCATATAGTCAAAGAGGAACTGCCGTTTTTCGCCGTTACCAAGCTTGGTACCCACCTCAAAAACGTACTTTCCCTTCTCACTTAAGGCCACATCAGCACCAAAACTTCCTTCCATAGCCATCATCTTTACCGCCTCCGTTTTTTTGCCGGTAGGATCGACGACCTTTACCGCAACCACCCCTGAGTCCAGGGCCTTGCCGGTGACGGTATCCGTAAAGGTGATCATGAGATGATTGGTCGTGCTCATGCCTGCCGCGGCCATGGCCTTACTGGTATCCAGCAGGTGGGCCATGGCCTTGACCCCGTCCACCGTTACTTCCGGCAGCATGATCTCATCGCCACCCATCTCCATGCCCCCCATATCCATACCGGCCATTGCTCCATGATCCGCTGCCTGAACTCCGACGGCCAAGACCAGAAAAAACAGGGCGCTTATCAGTTGCATCAGCTTCTTTTTCATTGTTTTTCTCCTCTTGAGATTATTTTGTAAAGAACGGATTATTCCGCATGAGAACAAAGTTTGTGCTGAGCTATGACCCTTCCACCTCGTCTGTGGCGGTGGCAATCATGCTTTTTTCCAGATTCCAGCCGCGCCAGAGAAAGAAGATGACCGGATAGACCATCAGCTCCATGACACCGGAGGTCACCACCCCGCCTACCATGGGGGCAGCGATCCGCTTCATCACATCAGCGCCGGCACCATGGCTCCACATGATGGGAAGTAAACCGGCGATGATAACCGAGATGGTCATGATCTTGGGCCGGATGCGCTTGACCGCCCCATGATGGATGGCCTGGACCAGATCGCCCCGGGTGCGCATCCGGTCGGCATCTCCCCAAAGTTTGTGAGAGATATCGAGGTAGAGCAGCATCACCACCCCGGTCTCGGCATCAAGCCCAGCCAGGGCGATAATCCCGACCCAAACCGCCACCGAGGTGTGGTAGCCGAGGAGATAGAGAAACCAGAAGGCGCCCACCAGGGAAAAGGGCACGGCCAGGAAGACGATGGCGGTTTTCACCAGCGACTTGGTGTTTAAGTAGATGATCACGAAAATGAGCAGGATGGTCAGGGGGATGATCACTACCAGCCGCTCCTTGGCCGACTGCATGTATTCGAACTGGCCGCTCCAGACGATGGAATAACCGGGGGGGAGCTTGATTTTGGCGGCCACCGCCGCCTGTGCCTGTTTCACATAGGTACCGATATCAATACCGGTAATGTCCACATAGACCCAGGCGGTACGGCGGGCATTTTCGCTCTTGATAGCCGGCGGCCCCTTGTGCATGGTGATGGTGGCCACTTGGGAAATGGGAATATGGGTGCCGTCACGCAGTGGTACCAGAATGCGGTGCAGGGCCGGCAGGTCGTTGCGATAGTCGCGCTGATAGCGGATGTTTACCGGATAGCGCTCCAACCCTTCAACCGTCTGGGTAATATTCAGGCCGCCAATGGCCGACTGGATGATGTCCTGCACCTCGCCGACCGTGAGACCATAACGGGCAGCGGCAGTGCGGTCCACCGTAAAATCGAGATAGTTACCGCCCACTACCCTTTCAGAATAGGCACTCAGGGTACCGGGTAGGGTACCGATCAACGCCTCGATCTCCTCACCGATGCGGCTGAGCTCATTCAGATCGTTGCCCATGACCTTGATGCCCACCGGCGTCTTGATGCCGGTGGAGAGCATGTCGATTCGGGTCTTGATCGGCATGGTCCAGGCGTTAGTCAGACCGGGAAACTGGATGGCATTATTGAGCCGTTCAATGAGCTGTTCCGGCGTTATAACCTTTTGCTCAGGCCAAATCAGACGTAACGGCCGTTGCAGCCATTCCGGCCAGGGGCTGTAGAAGCGGCTGACCTTCACCTTGCGCCACTGCTCCTCTGGTTTAAGCATGATGGTTGTTTCCAGCATGGAAAGGGGGGCTGGATCGGTGGCGGTCTCTGCCCTGCCTATCTTCCCGAAGACGTGTTCAACCTCGGGAAAGGCCGCGATGATGCGGTCGGTCTGCTGCAGTAGTTCCTTGGCCTTGGTGATGGAGACCCCCGGCATGGTGGTGGGCATGTAGAGCAGGTCGCCTTCATAGAGGGGCGGCATAAACTCGGAACCCATCCGGCTGATGGGCCAGGCAATGGAGGCGATCAGAAGCAGGGCCACCAGGATGGTACCTGTACGCCATTTGAGGACAAAATCAACCACCGGATGGTAGATCCGGATCAGCAGACGGTTGATAGGGTTGGCATGTTCCGGCTTGATGTTACCGCGGATGAACCAGCCCATAAGCACCGGCACCAGAGTGATGGAAAGCAGAGCGGCTGCACCCATGGCATAGGTCTTGGTAAAGGCCAGGGGCTTGAAGAGTCGACCGGACTGCTCCTGCAGGGTGAAGACCGGCAGGAAGGAGACAGTGATGACCAGCAGGGAGTAGAAGAGGGTAGGGCCCACCTCTTTGGCCGAGTCCATGATAATCTCCCAGTGCGGCTTTTTCCCCCGGTCCCGCTCAAGATGTTTATGGGCATTTTCAATCATGATGATGGCAGCGTCAATCATGGCCCCGATGGCGATGGCGATACCGCCCAGACTCATGATATTGGCGTTGATCCCCTGGGCATGCATGACGATGAAGGCCATAAGAATCGCCACCGGCAGGGTGAGGATGGCGACAAAGGCACTGGGCAGATGAAAGAGAAAGAGCGCTGTCACCAGGGCGACCACGATACTCTCCTCGAGGAGTTTTTCTTTTAAGTTATCCACCGCCCGCTCGATCAGGCCGGAGCGATCATAGACTGCCTTGACTCGGACGCCTTCGGGAAGCCCTGCCTGAAGCGATTCGAGTTTCTTCTTGACCTTCTCGATCACAGTCAGGGCATTTTCACCGTAACGCATTACGACAATACCGCCCACGGTCTCACCCTTGCCATCGAGTTCCGTTGCCCCGCGCCGCAGTTCCGGCCCGATTCCTACCTCGGCCAGATCTTTGACCAGGATCGGGGTACCGGCACGGTCGGTGGAAACCACCACCTGCTCAATGTCGGCCACCGACTTGATGTAACCCAGGCCCCGCACCATGAACTCGGTCTCGCCCATCTCCAGCAGGCGGCCGCCGACATCGTTATTGCTCTGTTGGATAGCGTGGCGGATCTGCGGAATAGTGACATGGTAGGCAAGCAAGCGGTTGGGATCCACCGCCACCTGGTACTGCTTCACATAGCCGCCGATGCTCGCCACCTCGGAGACCCCTTCCACCGCCGCTAGCTCGTAGCGCAAGTACCAGTCCTGAATAGAGCGGAGCTGCTGCAGGTCATGATGGTCACTTTCCAGCACATATTCATAGACCCAGCCGACTCCGGTGGCGTCCGGCCCAAGACTTGGGGTGACCCCCTTCGGCAGCTTGCCGGAGGCATAGTTGAGATACTCAAGTACCCGGGACCGAGCCCAGTAGATGTCGGTGCCGTCGTCAAAGATCACATAGACAAAGGAAAAACCGAAAAAGGAGTAGCCCCGCACCACTTTAGCATGGGGGACAGCCAGCATCTGAGTGGTCAAGGGATAGGTGACCTGATCCTCCACCACCTGGGGTGCCTGCCCGGCATACTCTGTGAAGATGATCACCTGAACGTCCGAGAGATCCGGAATGGCGTCAATGGGCGTATTTTTCAGGGCATAGCCGCCGCCCACGATCAAAATGGCGGTGAGGAGAATGACCATGAATTTATTGTTGATGGACCACTCAATTATCTTGGTTAGCATGGGCGCGCCTATTTCTCAAAGAGAGAATCAAGGGATTCTTCGGCCTTGGGACCGACTGCTTTCCCGGCGGGGGGATGCTCTTTTTCAGGTTCCGTCATTTTCTGCACTGCCGCCCGCAGGGTGCTTTCCGAATCGAGCATGAACTGGGCAGAAACTACGATGCTCTGGTTTTCAGCAAGCCCCTGTACCACCTGAACAAAGCCACCCTCACTCTGCAGCCCCAGTTGCACCAACCGCGGTTCAAATTTTCCGTTTCCAAGAGAAACGAAAACGCGCTGGTGTTCCCCGGAATTGAGTACTGCCTCCATGGGGATGGTGAGCACATTCTTGACAGCCTGCGTCTCAATGCGGACATTCACATACATGTTGGGCTTGAGTTCGAAGTCGGGGTTGTCCAGGTCAATCCTGGCCTTGACGGTCCTGGTTTTCGTCTCCACATAGGGGTAAATAGTGCTGATCCTCCCCTGCACCGGCTCTTGCTGGTAGGGTAGCTGGATGCTTGCAGTCTGCCCTACTTTGAGCCAGGGCAGCTCATACTCATAGATGTCGGCATAAACCCAGACCTTGGAGATATCAGCGATCTGGAACAGCTCCATCCCCGCCTTGATAAACATGCCCTCATTGACCTTCTTCTGGGTCAGCACCCCGTCATACTGGGAATAGAGGGTGAGGCTCTTTTGGACCGTTCCTGTTTTCTCGAGGTTCTTGATCTGTGCCTCACTAATATCCCAGTAGCGCAAGCGTTTGTGAGATGATTCCAGCAGGCGTCCGGCGCCGGCAGAGATTTCCGGGACCTCGCTCTTGGCGAGAGCCGCCTTATTGCGCAGGGCAAGGAGAAACTCTTCCTGGGCCGTGACCAGTTCAGGGCTGTAGATTTCGAGCAGGGGCTGGCCTTTTTTGACATGGCTGCCGGTCTCATTGACATGAAGTTGTTCTATCCAGCCCTCGATCTTGGAGTTGATGGAATATTGTCGCGCTTCCTCGTAGCCGACCACCCCGACGGTGCGTATAGTTCGGCTCATATCCCGGCGACTAACGGTGGAGAGACGCACTCCCATATTCTGCTGGGTCACCGGATCGATGGTGATGATCGCACCGGAGGAATCTTGCTCTCTGGATTGTGCCCCCTGGCCGGAACCCGCGTTCTTTATCGGGGTAAGGGTCATACCGCAGATAGGACAATTGCCCGGTTCATCCCGGATAATAAAGGGATGCATGCTGCAGGTGTATTGCTGGATCTCGGCCCTAGCTTCATCAGGACCTGCCGAAAGATGCAGGTGGGCATGTTCACCATCAGACAGAGAAAACGCAATCGGGCCGGTAAATAGCAGCAGGAGAGCGAGAGAGACGGTTAGGAAAAATTTGATTGTCCGCAGCATGGTTATTCCTGCTCCTTGCCATGTCCTGGCATCTGACTGGCATTATGTTTTACCGGGGTGTTAAACCGCCCGGACTCCGCTTCCAGACGAGCTAGGCTGCGTTGCCCGTCGCTTACTGCCTTCTCGTACTGCAGCTCAAAGTTGTAGAGGGTCATCAGGTTGTCCAGAAGGCCAAAAAAGGGGACTTTGCCTACCTGATAACCATTGATCGCCGACTCCAGGGCCTGACCGGCCTGGGGAATGATACCATTCTTGTAGAGGGAGGCCTGATCATGGCTGGTCTGCACCTGACTGTAGGCATCCTGAATGTTAAAGAGCACCTGGTTGCGGAAGTCGTCGTACTGGGCCAGGGACATGCGCACCCCCTCCTCGGCCTCGGATACGGCAGCACTGCGTTTGTCCCGAAAGATCGGCAGGTTGACCGCCACCTCAATTCCTGCAAAGTCGGTACCGCTATCGGCCCGGTTCGGTTCCCGGAAGACGTAGGCCAGGCCGACCTTGAAGTCCGGCTTGTAGTCGAGCTGGGCCAGCTTGTGCTGGGCCTGATAGCGATCTATCAGGGAGCGGTAGGCCGCATACATGGGACGCAGGGTTTCGGACTTTTTCTGGAGATCCGCAAGGGGGATGTTGATGGCGGCAGGGGTCGGATCGGATACCTCATCAACCGCTGTGGCCAAGGGGCGGTTCACCAAGCGGTTGAGGGCAGCCAGACTGGTAACACGCTGCTGGCGGAGGCTGTAGAGGCGATCAAGCAGCTTGGCCCGCTCCACCTGCGCCTTGAGCACGTCCTGTTGCTGGCCTTTGCCCACCTCGTAGTTGGTCTCGGTCAAGCGGATAAAATCATCCAGCAGCTTCATGTTTTTCTCGGTGATGGCAACGGCCCGGCCGGCATAGACCAAAGAGTAGTACGCCTCCTTGATCTGGCGGGTAAGTTGTAGTTGCTGCTCATCAAGAAGGGCTTGATACCACTTGGCCTGCAATTCGGCCACCTCGGTGCGGGCCGCGAGTTTTCCGGGAAAAGGGAGATCCTGAGAGAGCTTGACTACCTTGCCGCTCATGGCGTATTCGTTGCCGGCAAAGGTGTCCACCGGATAGTTGCTCAAGGACAAGGAGAGGGAGGGGTCGTTCAGGGAACCGGCCGGGATGATCTTGTTTTCATAGAGGTGCAGGCGGGATTCGGCCGCTTTCAGTTCGGGATTAGCGGAAAGGGCCGTGGCAATCAGCTCCTCCAGGACCGAGGAGGGAGGGTTATTTTCCTGCGCCGCAAGTACATACCCGGACATGGAGATGAAAAGAAGCAGAGCCATCAAAAAACGTATGGGCATATTCATTTCTATCTCCTTAAAAAGCCATGCTGTTCAGGTCAGAAAGTACGAAAAAAACATGCCTCGCATTTCAGTTCTATATATCAGTAAGTTATATGCTTATTTCCCATCTACAAATTTGTTAAGTGTAGAATTTTCTATAACAAAGAATATCTCCCAACATTCAATCCGTCAATGATAGGGGCAATCTTTTATTTAGAATTATCTAATGCTGACTATCTGAGGATTGATATCTTTTTTGCCTGCTCCAGCAGGATTTGAGCACCAGGGATCATTCCATCCGTAGAGAGATACAACTCAGCATAAGAGAATGAGCACCCGACGAAATGGACCAAATCGATATAGACGATAAAAGAATTACCGGAACACAGGCCCGCAAATAATTTGTAGTTATTCAGGATTGATCTGACATAATTTGGGAGAAAGATCCTAGCTAATCTGACACCTTGTTTATTTGATAATCAGGAAGAAGGTTAAGTTACCCGGTATTACTCGAAGTTAAATCTTGCCAAGGGACATCTTACTCCGCTGAAATTCTGTTTGAGTGAAAATCCATAGGAGGTATACGTTGACTTTTGGAAAATGAGATTTGCCGTTGGATATTTATCTGGATTCAAACGTCAGGAACTTAACAAATCAAGGTCACTTGCGCCGGCAAGATACTTGCCAGTAAAATCGCATTTTTTTGGCATTAAGTGTATCCAGCATAATCCAGTCATTCTATTTTCTCTGCAAGTTCCGGGTAATAGTTTTTAACGCATTTATCGCAGATACCATGGCTGAATTGAGCGTCGGAATGACCAGCAATGTATTCTTCAAGTTGATGCCAGGAACCCTTATCGTCTCGAATCTCCTTACAGTGCATACATATAGGTATAATGCCTTTTAATGTTTTGATTTCTGCTAAAGCCTCTTGAATCTTTTGGTTTGAACTGTTCAATTCTAAGGTACGTTTTTCTACCATCTCTTCCAGGTGGTCCAATTGATAGCGGAGTTTGCTGGACATTGTGTTGAATGCAGAAGCCAATTCTCCAAACTCACGGCTGAGAGGTAAGGAGATTTCTTCCCCGAGGAGTGCTTCATCCTCGCTGATACTGAGAGCTTTGTCCTTCAGTTTTGTTATTGGCCCTAAAACAAAAAACCTGTAAATGAAATATTGGACAGCAAACATAATCATCAGGACGATTATGAATATCATAGATAGATGATTGGAAAATTGATCAGCCTTTGCATAAGCAGCAGACAATGGCACCCTGATTGAAATGGCAGAGATGACATCACCCATACTTCGGCTGAAGCTCCGCTCTGAGCCATAGACATCAACAAGATTTTTCGGTGCCTTATCCGGTGTACTATGGCATCGGAGGCATGTCTCACCCATAGCCTCTCCACGGCGCAAAGTGACATAATAATATATGTCATCCAGCTTGCGAACTAATGAACGGTATGTGAGCTCTGGATTTGTATTCAATTCTTTAATAAATGCTTTTTCAAACTCATCTGCCTCATTTTCAGGGCTGCGAGCATTAATTGCGGCTTCCTTATAGTAATAGTCTTCATTATCCAAGGATTTAAAGTTTTTATCGATTTCTCTCACGGCAAAAGTAGATGACATCCAGGCTGGCTCAAAATAGCTTTTAGGCCGAAAGGGATCGGTAAGCTCAAAGACTTTGGGCTTAAGAGTGTGAGAAAAATAGGTATGAGTTGCTAGATTATGGTCTAAGATAAGTTGGGCCTTGGCCTCTGCCTCCAAAAGCGCCTGAGCTCTTTCCTGTGTTTTTACCTCATTGACTAGATAAATAGCTGCACTGGCAAAAACAATAACAAGACCCAAATTTAGATAAATTCCGACCCCCAGGATCTGTCGTTTTGTTGTTTTTGTCATAGTTTAAATTAGTTACTTGATAAGGAAACATGAGTTTTAAGATGAAATGATACGGTTACAACCAAATCTAATCATATGAATGATCTTATAGTCTTGCTCTACCAGAGTCAATATCTTCCAAACATGTTGACTCTGGTTCTGACTCACAAAATTAAGATTGCCATATCGAATATCTGATTTTAACCAACTGCTCTCGGGTTGAGATGTCTACTGTGAATGTCAGGTTAGTGAGGGGCTTTCGCTCTATCTGTCAGATCCGACCTAAGCTTCTGCAAAAAATTATTCAGCCAGGGCCTGCTCCTGTTCCCATTTTGCCCGCCAACAAACCTTCTGACGCCAGGTATTTGCCAGTGCAGGTTCAGGCTGCTGTTTTCTCCGGTCGACCTCCTTGACCCCCCCATTTTCAAAGACCACAAGGGTATCGGCAAAGACCTCCACGTCGGCAGGATCGTGGGTGATGACCACCAGGGGCACAGCAAATTTCTGACGGATCTCAAGGAGTTCCATACGCATCCGGTGGCGGAGCATGGAATCGAGGGCAGAGAAGGGCTCGTCCAGCAGGAGAATGGAAGGTTTCTTGATGAGAGCCCGGGCCAGGGCCACCCGCTGCCTCTGCCCCCCGGACAGCTCGCTCGGAAAGCTTTCGGCCAGGTGGGTAATCTCAAAGGCCGCCATTATTTCTTCGACTTCGTGGTGCTGCCCAGGCAACAAGGCGAAATACCACGTCTTCTTCAGGGGATAGGCGATGTTCTCCCGGACGGTCAGATGCGGGAACAGGGCATAATCCTGAAAGAGATAGCCGATATTGCGTTCCCTGGTCGGCAGATCAATCCCTTGGCTGTTATCAAACAAGACCTCGCCTCCCACCACAATCCTGCCGCTGTCAGGCCTGACCAAGCCGGCAATGGCCTGAATAGTGAGACTTTTACCCGAACCGGAGGCCCCGAAGATCACGGTCAGGTCATCCTGAGAGGAGAATGATGCCTCCAGTTCAAAGCGCCTGGCACCAGAGCGCAGTGTTTTGCGGATATCAACCTCAAGCCTCATTGCCTTGTCCCTCCTTGCCGCCTTGCCGCCAGCTTATTGGTCATAACCAGGATGGTGACGCAGACCACGGACATGATAGCCACCAGTGTGTTCGCCAGTCTATAATCCCCGACCTGCACGGCGTCAAAGACTGCCATGGCTGCAGTCTGAGTCCGGCCCTGAATATTACCCGCCACCATCAGGGTCGCCCCGAAATCACCCATGGCCCGGGCAAAGGCAAGCATGGTTCCCGCCACCAGACCGCGGGCAGCCAGCGGCAGCGTTATCCTGAAAAATACCTGCATCTCATTATCACCCAGGATACGGGCGGCCTTTTCATATTCAGTATCAACCCCTTCAAAGGCGGCCCGCGCCGACTTGAAGAGCAAGGGGAAGGCCACCACCGTGGCGGCCAGGACTGCTCCCTGCCAGGTAAACATCAGAGTGATGCCCAGATGCTCATTCAGCCAGCCGCCCAACCACCCATTACGGCCCCAGACCACTATGAGATAGTAACCCAGGACGGTGGGCGGCATGACCAAAGGCAAGGTGAGGATGGCATCGAGCAGATCCCGGCCCCAAAAGCTAAAGCGGGCTGTGATCCAGGCAAAGGCCACGGCAAAGCCAAAGGCGAACAGAGTCGCAAAACAGGCAATGCGCAGGGTGAGCCATAAGGGGGAAAGATCGGGCATGATTGATTAGATGAAAAAAGTTTTTAAACTGCTTACGGCTGTGTGAGTTATATTTTTTTAAAACTATATTTTACAAAAATGGCCTGTGCCTCTGCACCTTGCAGATAGTCGATAAAGGCCAGGGCCCCTTCCTGCTTCATGCTTCCCGTAACAACGGCCACCGGATAGACAATGGATGTGACAGTTGGGATTTCGGTCACAACCCGTACCCTCTCTTTTGCAACCGCAGCATCGCTTCCAAAAACAAAAGCCGCCTCAACCTCTCCCCGCATTACATACTCAAGGGCCTGTTTCACCGAGATCCCCATCACGCATTTGGGAGCAAGCGCCCCCCAAACTCCCTGCTTTTCAAGGGCTGCCTTTGTGTATCTGCCGGCTGGCACTGATGAAGGATTGCCCATACTTATTTTTTGAACCTGGGCGGACTGCAGATCAGCAAGTCCTTTCACCCCTTTCATATTCTCCGGAGTGATTAGCACTAAGGAGTTCCCGACAAAATTGGTTCTACTTACCGGCAGGACAAAACTACCTTTTTCCGCTTTATCCATGGATTGTTGATCGGCAGAGGCAAAGATATCTACAGGGGCCCCCTGCTCTATCTGTTGCAGAAGCGAACCGGTGGCGGCAAAGTTGAAGCGGACCGTTACACCCGGATTTTTTTCCTCATACACCTTCCCAATCTCCTTGAATGAATCAGTAAGACTGCTGGCCGCAGAAACGAGAAGCTCAATTTCGGCGATGGCACAACCTGGCCTCAAGAAAAGGGCTGTCAATGACACCAACAACCCCATAAAGATTTTCACAGGCATTGTATTTCCTCCCTTTTTGAAATTATAAACAGAAAATATTTTCTTCACTTAAAGTCTCCTCAAGTTGTACGGTCATCTCCTGCAAAATCTCCTGAAAGCGCCCATGATAGTGCCAAAAGATAGCAATAGCCTTCTCCCCTGCCGGCGTGAGCGTGGCCCCGCCGCCACTCTTGCCGCCTCGGGTGGTTTCCACCAGCCTGCATCCCGCCTGGCGATTCATGGAGCCAAGAAGATCCCAGGCATGTTTGTAGGACATCTCCATGGACTTGGCCGCCTGAGAGAGAGAGCCGTGCTCTTTGATTCGTTCCAGCAAGACTACCCGGCCATGGCCAAGAAAGGTGCCATCAGGCCCCTCCAGCCAGATCCTGCCCCGCCACTGCAGGCCAGATTTCACCTTATTTTGTGTCATATTTTTTTTCATTTCGTTATATTTACCAAAATATAACGGTTACGCAAGACCTTTTTTGCATAAAAAAAGCCCGTCTATCTTAAGCGGGAAGAAAACAAGACAGACGGGCCGAACAGGGGAAAGATTGGGGAAACGCCCCTGTTAAAACGCCATGCTCACGGACACCCCGCCATAGATAAAGTTGTCGTCATTCCCATCCTTGCTGCTTGCCTTCATGAGGTCTTGGGCATCATTGCTCAGGGCAAAGATATAGCTGAGCTTCGGATTGATGGTGATGTAAGTGCTCACCGGTACGGTGGCACCCACCGACAACACTCCGTCATGGAAATTGCTGTAGGCATCATTAGCGTCATTTGGGTCGGCATAGGTTGAGGCATCATCCGCGGTGAGGTAACTCACTTGAGCGCCTAAATCCAGGGTGATATCTCCCTGCACAGGAATAGAATGGGAAATCCCGAGGGTCGTATACCAGCCCTGATAGGAATCAACGTCACGATACACGGTCAGGGTCGGCGTCAAGAGGGTGTTCAGGCCAGCGCTTGCGAAAAATTCCTGAGAATCATCAACCCCATCAAGGGCGTAGTAAATATAGCCAACGGAAAAGGCTGCGGGACCCATTTCCCAACCGTAGGCCAGGGTCATATCGGTCTCATTCCAATTGTTAGACTCATCCGTTGTGGAGGAGTACGGATCGGTATCGAGATTTCCCCAAAGGTTTGCAGAAAAACCCTTATAGGCAACGGTCATGGACGGCTGCAGCACAATACTGTCCTTGCTCAACTCAAATCCACGCCAGATATACTGACTGTATGCCCCAACGGTCAGATCCGCCGTGGGTTTGTCTTCCTCGGCATAGGCCATCCCCGAAAACATGGAAAGACATACCCCAGTAGCTGCAACCCCGGCCAATAACTTTCTCGCAACTTCACTCATCTCCTCTCTCCTTTTCTATAAAATTATGCAATTATCTGCAAAGGCCAAAAGGCCTTCTTCTGTATACTTCAGTATGAGCAAATTTCATGCCAACAATAAAAAAACTACACACGCAGCATAACGTATTAAAATTACGTGAATAAACAAGATCAGTCGCCATTGTTAATAATTACATTTTTGTACTTATTAACGAAAGTTAAATAACAAAGTTGTCAAATGACACGCCCCCGCCGAGTGACGAGTTTTCATTTTTTTACTGACAACCAGCACCAGACCTAACGCGTACACCCTGGCACAAAATTTTAAGCCTGAACGCACTGACCGACAAACTCATTTCTCATTTTATTGAGAGCGAGGATCTCAAGGATTTCCTCATGGGCCAGGGAGTAATTGTACGTACCAATATCACAGATCCACTGCAGGGCATCACGGATATCCCCAGCTTAGCACGGAGGAGGCCGTGCATGAGGCATATTCACAGCCAAATCGCCGCAACTCCCGCGATAGTCAATGATCACTTCTTAATAGCTGCTGGAAAAAATCTCGGAAGTGAAGCTTTTTACGCCTCATAGCAGCAATCGCTGCGCAGGAGAGGAGAGGTGCTTCTCGCCACCTTTGGGATAGTGGCGCCAATCGGTTATCATCTTGGAGTATGATAACTTTCCTTACAAAAAAGACAAGCTGACGGTAGTAGTACGCCGTCAGCTTGCACATTACTACTCCTTAGGACTATATGTCCTGATCGTTTCGATGCTGCTCCAATCATAATAGGTGTTGATGTTTGTGCCGTCCGAGCCCCCTTCCGATATGCGAACAAATTCTCCCAAAAAGATCACGGCAGACTCATACATCTTTCCCTCGTTGATCTGCAGGGTAACTCCCTTGCGTAGTTTCCTCGATAGTGTTCCATGGACCGGCATTGAGGCATATTCAAATATCTTTTCCCAAGTCTGTTTCATCCTTCGATTCTCCTTTTGTTGTAGTGTTTCAATTGATTATCTCATTGCCGCATAGAGGTCCGCAGACAGATGAGCTCCGTAGTCTGCCAACCCAGGCTCCGATAGAAGTCAAGGGCCGGGGTATTGTTGCGGTCGGCCAGGAGTTGCAGGCGCGACACCTTCTCTACCTTGGCCCAGTCGCTGATCGCTTCCATCAGCAGGTGGCCCACGCCGCGCCCGCGCCATTGTTCGTGGACAACCACATCTTCAACTAGCAGGGACAGGCCGCCCACAGCCGTGGAGACAAGCAACTGACCGGAACACATACCGACCACCTGGCCTTCAGCCTCGGCAACCAGGACACAGCCTCGTTCGTTATCAAGCATCAGGGCAAGGCCCCGCCGCTGTCTCGACTCATCGAAAATGAAATCCTCTTCGATTGCAAAAAGTGCTGCCAGTAAATAAATCAGGCTGTCAAGGTCAGCAGGTTCTGCGGTGCGTATGCTCGCCTTTACGTCGTACATGGATCCTCTTTGCTGTTAGAATCAGGTCATGTGGCAAAATTCATAAACTAAATTAGCTCGGTTGAGAAAATTCGATCCGAATATTTTCATCATCAGCCTGAGTTAACGTATACTGGCTGCCGTCGGTAAAAATCATTGCATGGGCCACGGCAACATTTTTCAGCTTGGCAATGGAGTCTTTGATCTCACTTTCTTCAGCCTCACTGTTGGTATGGATGAGGAGCTCCTTGTCGCTGACGGTGAATTGCAGAAGAAAGGCATTATGTTCCAAAAACACCAGATCCTCATAGGCGTAGGATATGCCCATGTCGGCAGCTTCAACAATTTCCGTTACAATCCCTACGGGTTTCAGGCTCATTTTTCATTCTTCCCGTCTAAAAGTTGTTTTTCCACCAAATTCTGCAACCTGCTGGCCAGATCCAGCATGACAGGAATTTCCTCCATGGCCGGGCCGGTGATATTGAACGTATCCACGTCACAGATCTCCTGATATTGATCAAGATTCAAAAGTCCCTCCCGTATGCCCGACATGGCGCCGGGAAAGGCCTCATCCATAGCCTCGACAAGATCTTTCATGGTGTGGTTATTGGGTAATTTCCCCTGGCACATCAAGGCTGTCATGACGAATTTTTCAATTGCCATGGCAATAATGTTGTACAGGATCACGGTAGTGAAGGCCTTTTTTTGCTGCGCATAAGCTGAGGATGCGGTCTTGAGGAAAGCTTTCCCTTCACCCCAGAAATCTTCCCATCCCTGGATGGGCTGGGCCTTTTTGAGGTCGGATAGTGAAAAGTTTGGGGTCGGTTCCATGGAGGTGCTCCTCTTTTTTGGTGCGGAAAAAGGTTGAATGGATCTACCAACACGGCCTTTTCAGTGGGCTGGGGTAACCATGGAATCCCTGACAGATCACAACTCTTCAGCCTTGCTGAGAGTATAGATGTCTCGCCATCTGGCACCACAGGTTGCACAAAACATGGAGACATGAACCTTGCCAGTCTTTATCTTTTCCAGTGGCGCACTTGCCTTAATGGCCGAGGAACCGCATTTGGGGCAATTTTCACCATTGGACTCCAGGTATGATTTAAAGGTCATCAGTTCCCTCTTTTTTGTTCATCGCAGGACAGGGCCTGCAGGTTGGGACAGGTTACTACATCGTTATTTCCATCCCAGTCTCCCAGATAGGGCGCAAAACGTGGATTCATGAACCCTTGAATGCTCAAGCCATCAACCTCGACAAAGGGCCTCTTGATTAAGATGGGGTCTGCCACCATCATCTCCACCGGCGCCTTACCGGCCACAAAGGCCAGAAGCTTTTCACGATTCCAGGAATAGCTGAGGATATCTATGCAACGCAGGCTATGGCCGGCGGCACGAAGGATGGCCTTCTGCTTTTCTCCATTAGTGCAGCCCGGTTTTTCGAAAAAAGTAATCTCCGTCATATCCCATTACCCTTACGCCCTACGAGGAAATCAAATACTCTGCTGCGGGCTCGCCATCCTCTATGCCATCAAGAATGGTATCAATGACATCGGTGCTGCTTACCCCTTTAAACCACCAATTTTCAGGTTGTACCACCATGATTGGACCAGACTCGCACTGCTTGAGGCAGGTGGTTGCTGTGACCAGGCAGTCAAGGCCTCGATCAAGGATTTCTTCCTCAATATACTGGAGGAATCCATCGGTCTGCTTGTGGCAGAGACCTTTTTTATCGCCCGCTACCCGAAAACTCTGGCAGACAAGGATTTGTCGTTCTGGGATTGCCATTTTTTCTCCTTTCTTACATTAAAAAAAACTCATTTGCAGACCGCTGTTCAAGCCACCAAAAAAGACCATTACTTACGGCACTTTTTGCCCTTTTTTCCACCACCATACAAGACATCAACCGTCCCTTCGATGCTGCCATCTGTGATCAAAACACTGATCCCCCGGCCACCCAGTGTCTTTCTCGGGCTCTCACCGGCACTGGCCGCCAGGAGGACAAAACAGTCCTTCAAGGTATCAGCCAGGATCTCCCAGCGAGACCCGCCAGTCCCCGGCTCCGGCAAAGTCCTGGTTTCAAGAAGACAGGTAAGCCCGTCTCCCCTGGGACCATAGATCAGCGCCTTGGCGGCATGCCCAAGATGAAGATCAACCTCCATACCACCAGAACTTACCACCGCCGCGTTGGGACGCTCAGTGCTTGGCCTCGGACCGCAGCCGCAGCCAGTCCCATCAGCCGTTTTTGCTGCTACGATTTTTTCCGGAAGCACCACAACAGAGAGATATTTCGCCATCTGTTCACGGATCCCGGCCATCTGTTCAAAGCTTGGTCGTTCAAGCAAGACCTCCTCTCCCTCTTCCGGATCGTAGGCCGCCACAGCCATGGACTGCACTCCCAGCTCTGCCATGGACCTGGCAATTTCCACCGCATGCTCGTCATTATATCCGGGATAGATCGTGGTTCTGACATGTACCGTGCATCCGGCCAGGACAAAGGCCTTCACAGCCCCTTGCTGTTCACTCAGGAGCAACTCTGTTGCCGTAAACAGAGGAACAGTCTTGGACCCCGGCCGAATCCAGGCATACAACTTCTGCATCACCTCCAGATCAACAGCATCCACCAGCAGGGTGACATGGCTAACCCCGGCCTCAACCAGCTGCCGAGCCGCCTTTTCACCTCCCAATCCGAGTGTTGTGATGCCTAAGGCCATTTCCGGATATCGTTTACGAACCAGAGCCAGCATTGCAAAGGTCGACTCGGAATCCGCCAGCGGATCACCGGGACCGGCAATCGTCACTCCATCCACCCTGCCCCCCTCGCTCAGGATATCAGCAAGCAGGGCCAACGCCTGTTCTGGAATCATGGCCTGCCGAGACTCACCGGTCGCTGCAAATCGGATCCGGTTATTGGCACGCGGAGCAACCGCCATCTCAAACCACCGTCCCTGCGGAGAATGTGGCTGGTCAGCGGAACAACAACATGTGGTTGTATTAAGAGATGTCATTTTCATTCACTGGTGAAGATGATTATAATGCTGAACTTTTTTAAGTCCCCCCGAAAAACAGGAGGGATATATCATCCTTGTTCTTTCTTACAGGACAAGTTCAAACGTCGTCTCTGGGTCATCCCGATCCTTGCGATCCTGCAGAGCTCCAAGAATCTTTTCCAGAAGCCGTAAGGCCCCCTTGTATCCAACCGTGGGGAAATATTGATGTCCCTGACGGTCAAGGATAGGGAAACCCCAGCGCACCAGAGGGATATCCTCGTCCCGAGCGATATACTTGCAATAAGTATTACCCATAATCAAATCTACCGGTTCGTTCTTGATCCACTGATGGAGCAGGAACATATCCCCCTTGGCCTTGACATTAACCTCAAACGGCATGTCCTTGGTAATCTCTTTGATCCGTGCTTCAAAGGCTTTGCCAGGGGTGCCGGTCACAATATGCACCGGACACATATCCATGGAAACCAGAAACTCAGTCATTGCAATGAGCTGATCGGGATCACCCACCAGCGCCACCTTTTTATGATAGAGGTACTGATGCATATCAGAGATCATGTCGACCAACTGTCCCCGTTCCATGGACAGCTCATCCGGGACCGTAACACCGCCCATAATGCGCAGGGCATCAATAAAGCGATCCGTGGCCTTCAGGCCAAACGGCATATCCAGTACCTGACAGGGAACCTTATTTTGAGTATCCAATGTACGGGCCGCATCACCAGAACACCATTCCCCAAGGGCCAGGGTACCGATGGAATCACCTGCGGATATGAGTTCCTCCACCGTGGTGCCGCCATCCGGAAACATCTTGTATTCTCCGGACAGAGGACCGTTCAAGACACCAGAGGTATCAGGAAAGAGGATGGTCTTCACCCCGAGCATATTGGTCAGCCGCTTGATCTCTTCCATATCCGACGGCTCTACCCAACCAGGGATAACATTCACCTTACCATTCTTTTTACCGGTGCTCTCAGCGAGTCCGGCCATGGATTTAACCATGTTAGAAAATCCAGTAACATGCGACCCCACATAACTGGGAGTAGAGGCGCTGATCATATACTTACCCTCGGGTATCTTGCCCTCGGTGATCGCCTTTTTCCTGATCTGCTTGAGATCATCACCAATGGTCTCGGAAAGACAGGTGGTATGGGCGGCAATAATCACCGGATTATAGACGGCAAAGATATTTTCGATGGCCTGAAGCATATTTGCCTGGCCGCCAAAGACCGACGATCCTTCCGTAAAGGAACTGGTAGCAGCGGAGACCGGTTCTTTGTAATGCCTGGTCAAGGCGCTTCGATGATAGGCGCAGCAACCCTGAGAGCCGTGACTATGCGGCAGACAACCATGGATGCCGAGTGCGGCATACATGGCACCGATGGGCTGGCAGGTCTTGGCCGGATTGATCATCAAGGCGCTGCGCTCGGTTATTTCTTTTGGTGTGTGTCGTAATAACATGGTTAACCTCGATAGGTATTTAGTCTCTATTCTGTAGGTATTTTGTCTGTAGTCTTTTAGCTCACAGCCTAAAAGACTACAGACGATCAACCTGAATACTTATTCGCATCCGTAACTGGCAGAAAGTTGGGGATTGTTCTGCCATGGGGCCTTCATGTAGCTCCAGACCTTGCTGTTCACCAGGCGGTCGATTTCATGATAAAAATTGACCGCACCCTTAAACCCGGCATACGGACCACCCGAATCGTAGCTGTGCAGTTGTTTCATGGGCACGCCCAGCTTCTGGATGGAATATTTTTCCTTGATTCCGGCACAGAAGATATCCGGCTTCATCAATTCCACCATTTTTTCCGCCTCGTACTGGTTCAGGTCATCAATGATCAGGGTGTCTTTATCCATATCAGGAAGCAACCCGTCATACTTTTTAAACTCGTAGCCGGCGTCTTCCAGCGCCTTGATCTCCTCTACACTCTTGCGTGGCTTGAAGCGGGTTTCATCTGCCTCAACCTCTAATTCTTCGATGTTCCGGCTGTCGGCATCCACTTTGAGATCAGGAATGACCTGACGTCCTTCATAGTCATCACGATGCGCAAACTCGTAACCGGCTGAGATGACCTTCATACCCATCTCGGCGAACAACTCCTGGTAATGATGGGCCCGGGAACCGCCCAAAAACATCATCGCGGTCTTGCCCTCGGTACGGGTCCGAACATCAGCACGAGCCTCCAAAACTTTCGGCATTTCCTCAGCGATAACCGCCTCCACCTGATCGATGAATTCCTGATCACCAAAGTACTGGGCGATCTTGCGCAACGACTTGGCCGTGGCATCGGCACCGATAAAGTTCACCTTGATCCAGGGGATGCCATATTTTGTCTCCAGCATGTCGGCCACATAATTAATGGAGCGATGACACATAACGGCATTCAGGTCGGCTTTATGGGCCGAAGCGAACTGGTCATAGGTGGAGTTGCCGGAAAAGGTGGCAATATTAGTGATTCCGCATTTTTTGAAGATGCGATCAATCTCAAAGCCGTCACCTCCGATGTTGTACTCGCCCAGCAGGTTTATCTTGTATTTGCCGGGTTTTTCCGCATCATTTTCGCCGACGATATGCCGGAAGACCTGGTTGTTGGCAATATGGTGGCCGGCAGACTGGGAAACACCCTTGTACCCTTCACAGGAGAAGGCATAGACATTGCAGTCACCAAATTTTTCCTTCATCCTTTTGGTCACGGTATGGATATCATCACCGATCAGACCCACCGGGCAGGTCGCAAAAACGGCTATTGACCGAGGATGAAAGAGGTCATAGGCTTCCTGGATGGCCTGGGCCAGCTTCTTCTCACCACCAAAAATAATATCTGAATCCTGCATGTCGGTACTGAAGCAGTAATTCATGTAGTTCGCACCATCCGTCCCGGCATCTGTCTGATTCCGGCGGGTCAGCCAGGCATAAAAGCTGCAGCCGATGGGACCATGGACAATATTAACGATATCCCGGGTCGGGCCCATGATAACACCCTTGCAGCCGGCATAGGTACAGCCGCGCATGGTGATGATTCCGGGTGTGGTACGAACGTTTGCCGTAATCTCTGGGGTTTCATTCTCCAGAGCCTCATTGATCATAATTTGTTTGGAGCGCTTGCGGGCGACCTTCGTCGGATACTTAGACAGCAGCTCCGCCTTGACATGAGCAGGATCCCACTGCACCATTTTTTTCTTAGTTGTTGCCATTTCACCTACTCCTTATTGATTGTATGCCAACGGCCTAGACGATGGACTTGAGCCCGGTTTCTCCGGTACGAACGCGGAGAGCATCCGCCACTGGCAACACAAATATCTTGCCATCACCTGGTTTGCCGGTCTGATTGGTTTGGATGATCGCCTGCACCACATCATCGACAAGCTCATCCTTGACCACCACCGTCACCATCCGCTTGGCATACAGTTTGCCTTTTTCGCCAAGCAGTGACGCTGCTTCCTCATAGCCTTGATTCGCCCCCTCAAGGACATGCATATTAACAAAACCCTTGCCCCGGCCATGGGCCTCATGGGCAAAAAAGGCGTCAATTCCGGCATCAGTCAGGGCCTGTTTGGTCTGATTCATCATATTTATCCGCACGACTGCAATCACCTCTTTCATACCGGTCTCCTCTCGGATTCAAATTCGGTCTCCTTAACCCCGGAGCTGATGGTGTAGGCCTCCTCCACATCACTGACGAAGATCTTCCCATCGCCAAAAGCCCCTTTGGCCCCGGACTTGGCCGTTTTCATGATGGTATCAAGGACGAAATCCTTGTCCGCCGGGTTAATCACGCTCATAAGCATGACCTTGGGGATCTCGTCATAGGTAACATCGCCAATCTTTATGCCACGCTGCTTGCCGCGGCCTGCCACCGAATACTTGGTCACTGAAGGAAATCCCGCATCCATCAAGGCTGAAAGAATCTTGTCCGCTTTCTCTGGTCTGACAATGGCTCTGATCATGGTTAACATGCTCTTTTCTCCCTACTGTATATTTTTATTATAATTTCTAATAGTTACAAACTATTAATTCATAAGTCCAAAATCCATGAGCAGTTTTTCCAGTTGTTCGATTTCCAGCGGCTTGGGGATCACAAAGTTCGTGTTTTCATCAATGGCCCTGGCCAGGCCCCGATAATGTTCCGCTTGTATCACATCAGGGTTCCACTCGATGACGGTCTTGCGGTTGATCTCCGCCCGCTGTACATCATTATCCCTGGGGACAAAGTAGATCATCTGGGTGCCAAGCATTTTGGCCAGTTCCTCGATCATTTCCTTTTCGTTGTCAACCGCCCGGGAGTTACAGATCAACCCGCCAAGGCGGACAGAACCGGATTGGGCGAACTTCATAATTCCCTTGCAGATATTGTTGGCCGCATACATAGCCATCATCTCGCCAGAGCAGACGATATAGATCTCTTCCGCCTTACCATCACGAATAGGCATGGCAAACCCGCCACAGACCACGTCGCCGAGCACATCATAAAAGGCATAGTCAAGCGCCTCACTCTCGGCATAAGCGCCGAGGGATTCCAGCATATTGATGGAGGTGATGATACCGCGGCCAGCACAGCCAACGCCGGGCTCTGGTCCGCCTGATTCAACGCACCAGGTATCGCCATACCCCTTCTTGCGGATGTTCTCAAGCAACACGTCCTCACCTTCCTCGCGAAGACTATCGAGCACTGATTTCTGGGCCAATCCGCCCAGCAACAGACGAGTGGAATCAGCCTTGGGGTCACAGCCGACGACCATGATTTTTTTGCCCATCTGCGCCAAGCCGGCCACCGTGTTCTGGGTAGTGGTTGACTTGCCGATTCCGCCTTTACCGTAAATTGCCACTTTTCTCATCATGCCCGTATCTCCTTTTAATTGGGTTAACTGTTTGTACAGCCTGTAAAGAACAAATTTTCCTAAAAACGTTCTGCCCTGAAGCCAGACCGGTTTTTGTCTTGCCATGACTATTACAAACAGTGTGCCAAAAGATTAAAAAATCATAGTTCCCTGATTGGCGTGGATTTTAGAAGCATTAACCGCTACGACACAACAAAAAGTCTATCAATCCATTTTGTTCAAAAGTTGACAATTTGAGAGGAAGGTTACAATTTGGTAGAGAAAGTGGTGACAGGCATGATAGGCTCTAAACAAGAGCGGACGACACGAAAATATTGAACCCGGTAATTTTGATTGTGGAGCGACAAAACCCGCAATGAATGGTGGAGGTGAGAGATTAAATCCTCTTTTATCGATCTGTCATCCGGAGCTGATCGGCCGCCGTGGCGACAGACACAATCCTGGCCCGCAACTTGACCGCCACTGCCAGGATACGGGCGGGTCAGGACACTGCCTTGCTGCTGCTCCATGGAAAAGCCCTCTCTCTTAAGAGAACATCGTACATTTCTGTATTTCCTAACATCAATAAATTACAAAATTGTATCATACTTGCCCGTAAACACCCCCAGCAACCCGACCTCCATTGACCTGTTAACGTTTTGATATACATCAATATATACAATTAACTTCAGTAAAGATTAAATATTGGCATAGTTGATGCTTTATAAAAATTAACAAATATTTGGCTGCTGTCCTGATCACACGAAAGGTATTGACCAGAGAACAGAGCTGCAACTACGGGAGAAGAGCATGAAAAAAATTGAGGCGATCATTAAGCCATTCAAACTTGATGCCTTGAAAGAGGCTTTAACCACCCTGGGGGTTACTGGCCTGACCATGAGTGAGGTCAAGGGGTTTGGCAGACAAAAAGGACACACGGAAATTTACCGGGGCGCTGAATACCAGGTGGACTTTATCCCCAAGGTTAAGGTGGAGATTGTGGTGGAGGCGAGCCGGGTGGACGAGGTGGTGGAGGCCATCATGACCAGCGTCCGTACCGGCAAGATCGGTGACGGCAAAATCTTTGTGCTTCCTGTCGATGAGGTCTGCCGAATCCGTACCGGGGAAAAAGGCAAAGATGCTATCTAAGGATGGAATTGAGACAAACAACCGTTTCGAAGCCCAAGTGCTTCGCTAAAATTTTACTGACAGAGGCAATCCTATGAAAAAAACGCTACTGGTACTTCTAGCCCTGCTGGCTGTGCCTGCCCTATGCTGGGCAGGTGAAGAGGCGGCGCCGACAATTATGACGAATGCGGACGCGATTAAAGGTGTACAGACCAACCTGAATTATGTATGGACCCTGGTTTGCGCCGCTTTGGTTTTCTTCATGCAGGCCGGATTTGCCTGCGTTGAGGCTGGCTTTACCCGGGCCAAGAACTCGATCAATATCATGATGAAAAACCTGATGGACTTCTCCGTTGGCTCCCTCGCCTTCTGGGCACTCGGTTTTGGCCTGATGTTTGGCACCACCACTACCGGCTGGTTTGGCACAGACGGCTTTTTCCTCAGTGATTTTACAGTTGGTGGCGACCCCTGGATCCTTGCCTTCTGGATGTTCCAGGTTGTGTTCGCCGCCACGGCAGCCACCATCGTTTCCGGGGCTATGGCCGAGCGGACCAAGTTCGTGACCTATATTCTCTACAGCGTGGTTATCTCTGCCGTCGTCTACCCGATATTCGGCAGCTGGGCATGGGGCGGCCTCTTCCATGGCGGCGGCTGGCTGGAAAAACTTGGCTTTATCGATTTTGCCGGTTCAACTGTCGTCCACTCCATCGGCGGCTGGGCAGCGCTGGCAGGTGCCCTGGTCATCGGACCACGCATCGGGAAGTATACGAAGAGCGGTAAAGTAAAGGCTATCCCCGGGCACAATATCCCATTGGCCGCACTCGGCGTCTTTATCCTCTGGCTGGGCTGGTTCGGGTTTAATGCGGGTTCCACCACAACAGGCGATACCAGTATTGCCATGATCTTTGTCAACACCAGCCTGGCAGCCGCAGCCGGATGCGTTACCGCAATGCTGGCCTCATGGCTCATCTTCAAGAAGCCGGAGATCGGTATGAGTCTGAACGGGGCCCTGGCCGGTCTGGTTGGCATTACCGCCGGTTGCGCCAATGTCTCACCGACGAGCTCCATCATTATCGGGGCCATTGCCGGCATACTCGTGGTCTTCTCAGTCCTCTTCTTTGACCGGATCGGCATCGATGATCCAGTCGGCGCCATCTCCGTCCATGGCGTAAATGGCGCCTGGGGAACTCTGGCCGCTGCTCTCTTCAACATTGAGGGAGTGACCGCCCACCTTGTCGGTGTCCAGCTCATTGGTATCGGCGCCGCCTTCATCTGGTCCTTCGGTTGCTGCTATATCCTCTTCAGGGTTCTGAAAGCCACTGTCGGCCTGCGGGTCACCGAAGAAGAAGAGCTCGAAGGTCTCGATATTGCCGAGCACGGAGGTCATGCCTATTTCGACTTCCAGATGGGATCCAAGCAGGCTTAATTCCTGACACGTACATCAACTCCGGGGTGACATTTGTCACCCCGGACAATGAGCGAGTGGCTCTCCAGCAATCGTCTTTTATGACAATCACCGCAACAACTATCCCACAAAAATTTCTTCACTTGCCAGGACGATCTTCTCCAAAAAAGTATCTATATAATGCCTTGTAATTTTCACACCACCAGTCAGTTAGTCCACCCCAGCTCTCTTACTTGAACAAACCTTGCAAGCTGTTTTTTAATTGATCCTGTACCTTGGTCTTAACTTCAGTTTCAATTTTTTGTTTCGCCGCCTCACCAACCATCACACCAAAATCTAGGGTGTATTGCAAATTACTGATTGGGCCTTTGGCCCGTACCGGTACGGTGATGCCGCTGACATTGAACTGACCGCCCTGTCCTGCCAGAGTATTAGCCAAAGTGGCCTTGGCCAGATAGTCCATGCTGTCATTGCCGATGTTAATATCACCTGATCCAGACACGCGAAGCAAAGGCGATTTTAAAAACAAGTCATCGTTGTGCGCCACCCCCTTATTCACCTTGAAGGTTGCCTTGAACTCACTAAAATCAGTTTTCTCGGCATTATTGGCGGATTGCGTCTGAGTGCTTGCACCGCCCATGCTCAATATGTTCTTCGCATCGCGCAAATGCTTGGCAATGTTGATCCCCTTAATGGCGCCATCGGTCAAGTTTACGAATATAATGCCGTTCATGCCCTTCTTCATCTCACTGACAGTATTACCCTGCATGGTCAGGTCCATATCAACATTACCCTTACCCTCCAGAGTGTCAATACTGGCTGCGTCCTTCGTCAGCGGGGCAACATTGATACCAGTCAGCTTCTGGTTGATGGAAATGCTGGGCGTGGCCTGGGCATTAATCCCCAGACTGCCGCTCATGCTTCCATCGTAAAGATTGGCAGAAAGCGGGCTGAGGGTGACCTGCCCATTCTGCGCCTTCACGTCAACCCGAACCTGCGCCAGTTTAACATTGGCCACTTTCAGGGAGCCGACGCGCAGACGGCCGTCCAGATTAAGCTGGCGCAAGCCGGACAGATCAAGCACCTGCTCCGCCTCCTTTGACGTTGCCTTTGACACCTCGGCTGATCTCTCGGCCTTCTTCGGCAGATACAGATCGGCATCGAACTGATCGGCCTCCACATCGAACTGAATCGCCGGGCTGGCAAAACCGTTCACACCGACCTTGGCCTTGATTTGGCTCTGCAGCAGGCCACCAGCAAGGGCCAGTTGCACAGTTTCCTTAGTGGCATCCACTTGCAGACTGCCCTTCATTTCACTGCGTACCGACTTGTTGGGCAGCTTGTCACCACTGGCGTTCATCGCCAGGCTGAGATCGGTCATCGTGAACTGCCTGGCCTGAAGGTTGCCCTCCAGAGGCGAGGTAAGCTTCACCTGAAGCGTCTGCTCGGGTTGTTCCATGTCCACATCAAGGGTGAGAGCGCTGGACTTGAACGCCTGCTGGTTTCCTTCCAATTCCAGCAGCGACAAGGCAATGGCGATCTTGCCGGAATCCCCCTCCATCTTGCCATTGACGGTCAGCTTGTCGCCTGAGAAATTATCCTTAGCCAGACTCATGCCAGGTACCGCAAGCGTGGCCTCGAAGGTATCTTTTCCTTTGACACCTGTAGCCTGCAGAGTGAGATTCCCCACCGTGAATGTTTGACTACTCATATCAGCACCGGCATCGCCGCTGACCTGCAGTTTCAGGTTGCTGATATCAAGTGCCGTGCCGCTGACCTGCAGCTCCATGCCTGCAAGTTGATAGTATTTTTTATCCAGATCAAAGGTCAACGTGGTCTTGAGTTGGGTAACGATATCCATCTGAGGCTGATTGGATTGAACCGCAACCGACAGATTGATTTCAGTCGGCAGACCATTAGCAATACGCCCGGTATTAAGATTCAAGTCTTTGATGACATATTGCGCTCCAGTGGCCTCATCACGATAGGAAAAACTGGCCTTCTCAAGAGATACAGCCGCAACATCAAAGTTAACACCCTGCGGATCTGAAACGTCCTTCGTTGCCTCCTTGCTACCCTTTCCGCCCTTTTTATCCTTGCCAAGCAGATCGTCAATATTAGTCGTCCCATCTTTATGCTTGACCAGAGTAGCCTGTAAACCGCTTACAATCACTTCATCAACCACTACTTGCCTACTCAGCAATGGCATAAGTGCTAAGGAAACGTGCACGTTTTCCACCGAGCTAAATTCGCGGTCGCTCTTGAAGTCGGAGAGTGATACCTTGCCCAGCTCAGCGCCGATCTTAGGAAAGAAGGAAAGCTTGATGTCGCCGTCAATGCTCAGCGTACGTTGCGTACTCCCCTTGACCACCTCAATGAGTTTTCCCTTGTAATCATTGGGATTGAACGTCGCCACCACATAGACCACAACCGCCAATGCCAGACCAATAATTACGCCTGCGCCAAGCAGACAAAATTTAAGAATTTTATTCATATTGCTCCTTTCCTGTTAATCTGCATTACTCTCAAAAAAACAAGCCGTTACCGCTCTCAGCTCTTATCATAAACAAAAGTCAGTCCCTTCCGTATCACCATTCACCCATCCTCAACGCACCACATTGACTTGGGCCGGCCCACGCTGCACGGTACGATGATACTCCACGACCGGCCGGCCAAAGGCCATGGCATAGCCCAGCAAATGCTGCTCAGGAATGCCGAGCCTTTCGACCAGATCGGGACAGAGGGAAAGCACCATCATGAACATGCCGTCCCAGACCGTGCCGAGGCCACGAGCATGGGCAATCATCTGGAAGGTAGTAAGAGCAATCAGGGTGTCCTGGGCAGGACAGTGTGAGTCCTTAGGGGCACTGGTGATGAGCAGATGGGGCGCACCACGGAAGATGATGTCCTTGCCCTCCTCCAGCCAGAGCTTGACAGCCCCGCCCATATACTGGCCGATAAATCCATCCGGTAGCCCACCACTCTCCTTGAGCCTCCTGAGCCGCTCCATGACCTCCTGGCGCAGCGCATTCATGACCGCACGCTCTTTGACCACGGTAAACAGCACGTTCTCGGCATTGACTCCGGTGGGGGCATGGCCGGCAGTGTCCAGGAGCTCGTCAATCAGACCGGTGGTAACCTCCTCGTCGCGGTAACGCCGAACAGACCTGCGCCCCTTGATTAAGGCGGTCATCTGGGCAGCGGTAGGAAAAGTACCGGCCAGCGCTTGGCTCTCATCCGGATTTTTACCGAGAATCGACACGGCACCGGTGGGACAGATGGCAAGACAGTGCTGACAGCGAAAACAACCTCCCTCCTCATTGAATTTGGGTGTACCGTCCATGGTAATAACCCCGGCCGGGCAATCCGCTGCACACTCGCCACACTCAATGCAACGCTCCTTGTCAACCTGAAAATTGAACATTGACTTCTCCATGGCACTACTCCTTTTCTATGAGGGGATAACTATGCCTGTTTCCATGAATACCCAATTTCTATTGAGCAACACAGTAATAAACAAAGACAGAGTCAATACCTTCCGACACTCATGCAGCCTAGCCTTTGCCTTCATCTGGTCATCTCGAGAAAGAGCTTGAGACTCTTACACAATTACGCTGAGCACATCAGTAAGCAACTCTCTGCGTAACAGATGTAAAATTATGAACAGGAAAGATCCAATAAAGTTCATTGTAAGAATAGCATGATTGATTAGCAGAGTTCAAGGTGAGCGGACTTAAAACTTGTGCGGTATGAAGCAAAGATCAAGAGTTGACACCCTGACAATGGCGATTGCGGAGCCCTAGATTTCACTTCCTGTTCAACAGACAACTTGTCGTTCAGGCAATCTTGTTATTACACCAGAAATAAATATGATTGCATTTTTTAATTGACAACGTAAGTCATAAAGACTAATTTTTGTACCAATCGGTCAGTTTGTATATTTAAGGGATTTCATGACAACTACGGTCAAAGGCAATATCATCCATCCAAAAAGTTTTTGACCAATGGACGGAAATATTTGAAACGCTTATGCTGAAAGCACAAGCGTCTGGGAACCTCAGTTCAAAAATTCCACCAAAATTACTGGCCTCAACCATAGTGGCAATGGTTGAGGGAGCAATTATGATGTCACGGGTCAGCAAGCGCAAACAAGATCTACGCGATTTTTTGACATCCATTAAAACCATTTTAGATATGAAGTTATACCGACTGGTCGGTATAATAATAATGAATAAAAAATAACAACAAGTGAAAAATATGAAAATTCTCGGAATATCAGGAAGTCCTCGCAAAGGGAAAACCACGGACAAACTCGTCAAAGAAGTGCTTAGCGCTACAAACTGCGAGACAGAATTCATCTCTTTGGCAGGGAAAAAAATTGCTCCATGTAGTGCCTGCCTTGGCTGTGTTGCGGATAACCTCTGCAAAATAAATGACGACATGGTTTGGCTACGGGAAAAACTTCTGACGGCGGACGCCTATGTCTTCGGAGCTCCAAACTATTTTTCAACATTGAACAGCCTGACCCACTGTTTTCTCGAAAGATTTTGCCAGTTTCGGCACAGGTCAGGTTCAGCCCTGGCCGGAAAATTTGCGGCAATTGTCAGTATCGGCGGTATTGCTCCGGAAATCCCAGCGAACGTAATAGAAGCTATGCTCCCCTACTATCAGATTAAGCATGTTGGCACAGTTACAGCACAGGGGGCGGCTTCCTGCTTCACATGCGGCCATGGGGAAAACTGCTCCGCCGGGGCAGTATCAATTCTTTTGGGACCGGGACAGAAAATCACCAAGGAAAACATCCCAGACCTCTCCAGGCAACCGGAAAAAATCCTGGAAGCACACATGCTTGGGAAAAAAATTGAAGCGCGTCTACTCGCAAACGCGCCTATCAGCAAAAAAAACTGTTTTGCGCCAGATTGCCAATAACACCAAAAAATCAAAGGAGGACTGGCCATGACACAGGGTCCGGCCTGATGTGGCAAAATGAGAAAAGCCAAACAATTAAAACTCTTGAAGAAGCACAGCGTTATATAAAAAATCTGAATATTGGCGGGTACACCGATTGGCGCTTACCTACCGTCTATGAATTATTCGATCTGAATTACAACTTTGACATTCATCAAAATGGAGAATGCGTCCTTGATCGTAAAGGAAGATACTGGTCCGGGGAGAAGGATGGTGAAGGGAAGGTCGGATCCTGGGAAATCGCAAACCAATGCGATCCGGCACGTCAATACTTTTCCGGCACCGATGGTTATGTCCGGGCAGTAAGACCGTAAATATTTTTTTTCTATTACCATGTAAATACAACCGGAGTCACTATGGAACTTGTCAGAAAGCGGGTTCAAATAATCTTCAGCCTGCTCATGAACGCAAATTGGGCCTTCCCTTTCACCCGCTCAATTTACCAGGGGCCATTAAAAATATTTTGCGCGCCAGGATTAAACTGCTACTCCTGCCCGGCATCAACTACCTATTGTCCAATCGGGTCACTACAAAATATCCTGGCTGGCGTCAGGCTCTCCTTGGAAAACAGTCAATATTTTTTTGGTTTATCGGTCATTGGGAGTATGGGAGTTTTAGGGGCTCTGTTCGGCAGAATGATTTGCGGTTGGGCCTGTCCTTTTGGTTTTATTCAGGAGCTTCTCCACAAAATTCCCTCACCGAAATTTATCATTCCCCGTCCATTAAATTATGGCAAATATTTCATGCTATTTGTCGTTGTTATTCTCTTACCGCTCTTAGTGGTCGATGAGTTTGGCGGCAGCTCTCCATGGTTCTGCAAATTAATATGCCCTGCCGGCACTTTGGAAGCAGGTCTACCCATGTTACTCCTGCAACCAGACCTTACCAGTACCATCGGGCTTCTCTTCTATAACAAACTCACCATTCTGATCCTCATTCTCCTATGGAGTATTCTCGCCAGCCGGCCCTTTTGCCGAACCATCTGCCCACTGGGGGGATTTTATGCCCTCGTGAATCGTTATCGTCTTGTGAAGCTCACGCTCGACACGAAGCGCTGCACCAATTGCAAGGCCTGCCACCACGTCTGTCCAATGGAAGTGAAATTTAACGAAAATCCGAATGATCCAGAATGCATCTCCTGCATGGCCTGCTTACATAAGGCATGCAAATTTGAGGCGATCAGTATTGAGATCGGCGGCATACCAATGAAATCCCCGCGCAGAGCCCAAGGACACCCCACGCAGGAAACTGTCGTACCAATCAGCCAAATACCAGGAGAAGAATCATGCATTCAAAGAAAGAAAACAGGCAACACCAGATCAGAAACACCCCCTTCATTCTGCTGACTCTTTCCGTACTGCTATGGATTGCAGGTGTCGCAACCGGAGAGCCGGCCAGGGTTCTTGAGCAAGCATCTCAAGTATGCCTTAGCTGCATTGGCATTGGCTAGCTAATGCCAGAATTTTTCAACGATAAACAAAGAGGACCTTTCCTATGCAAAAAACACACGTCTTAAAATCCCTTGTCAGTCGCTCACTGTTGCTGCTCGCCGCAAGTCTTTTCTTGCACCCGGCATCAGTATGGGCGAACAAAATACTGCCTGAATTTCAACTTCAGTCGGTAAGCAATACAGAATTGATTCAAAGCCAGAGCTACCGGGGCAAGGTAATGCTGGTTAACTTCTGGGCAACCTGGTGTCCTCCCTGCCGTAAAGAAATCCCGTCACTTATTGAAATACAAAAAAATTATAAGGATCAGGGATTTACCGTGATCGGCATTTCCGTTGATCAATCCGAAGTTGAAGTGATAAAAAAATTTACCGACAAGATGGGGATCAATTACCCCGTTGCCGTGGGAACCATGGAAGTTGCCAAAGAATTCGGCTCAACATCAGGAATTCCCGCGTCTTTTCTCATTGACAGAAAAGGTACTATTAATAAAAGATATGCCGGATATGTTACCAAGGAACAGCTTAAAAAAGACATCGAAGAAATAATAGGTCTATAAAAATTTTATCAGTGAAAGACAGAACAGATAGCCAGAACCCGCCAGAAATAGATATGGCGACATTCACTTCTTATTTGTAATATTGATAATTGATTCCAAATAAGAAAATCATACAAAAGGAGGGGATGATAATTAAAAGATAAAAATATCATTGGCAGGGGTGATTGAATGAGTGATTATCTTTATTTAATTCTATTCTAGAAGGAACGACAAATGACAGAGACTTTTGTAGAAGCTGACAAAAAGATGGCAGAAGCATTTTTCGTAAAAAAACATATCTATCTAACATCAGGAGAACTCATATGAGACAGATGTCCGCGATATTGATGTTCCTTGTAATTCTAATTTACTCCATGCAGGCATACGCAAAGCCCGTGACCCGTTATGACGACGCCAGTAAAACATGCCGGGTACTCAGTGACGGACCGCTGGAATGGGAAAGTCAGGCTTGGGGGGAAGGAGGCAAGACATTCAAGACCAGCTGCCGGAGTTGCCATAACAGCAACAACGATAAAGGCGCGCCCTTCCTCTGGTCAGAGTCGAAAGGCCAGGATGCCTGGAACAGAGTCTTCGCAACCCGTTATCCCAAGTGCGCTCAGGATGGCTCCTGGGATGGAATCAATGATGAACAGTTACGCAGGGTCAACGACTACCTCTGGCGCTGGGCAAACAACGTCATGGCAAACATCTGCCGTGGCTGAAACTAACTTCTGTTTCCCAGGTTGGGAAACATAGCAGGCGATACCACTCACGGCCCACAACAAGACCTCCAGCCCGATTACCAATCAGGGCATGGAGGTCTTGTCTTTTGTGTCAATCTGACCCCAGTCCAGACGCGACCCACAAGGGAAAAATAGGATAACACTCAAGAGTTGACCCGGTCGTTGCGATTGCGGAGCCAGAATGGCGGCAGGGAGGAGTATGCTTGCGTCCTTCCACCTTTTTTCCTCAGCCTTCCTGGGCGCGGATAATAAGCAGGGGACGATCCACCCGTTGCAGGAGGCCCGCAGCCACACTGCCGTAGAAAACCCGGCCCAGTCCGCTGCGTCCGTGGCTGGCAATGGCAATCAGATCAGCATTTTCCTGAGCGGCAATAGTCAAGATTGCTTCAACCGGCGGGCCTTGTATGATCGTCGTGCTTACCTTGAGGCCCTGCTGCTCCAGTTTCGTCTGTACTTCCTTGAGATACGACTTCGCGGTTTTGGTCTGTTGCGCCATGTCGTCTTCCTGCTGTCCTATGACCGAAGCTGCCATTGCCCCGGGGTCGACAAGTTTCTGCTCAATACAGGTGAGCAGAATAATCCTTGCCCCTAGTTTGTTGGCCATTTCCTCGACATGACTTAAAATTGCTTCAGCACGTTTGGATTCATCAAGAGGTACTAATATGGTATTGTACATGGCTGACTCCCTTTCCATTGCTTCTCGGCAATGGATGAAAAGTTGATTCTGCTGTGGCGGATTTTCTGTTGGCCCTGTTAACTTCACAACTCGCTGTTCATTTACTTCAGATTACACCTTTTTCCTGTTTTATCAAAAAAATTATTGCAAACAGTACAGCGGACTCTCCAAACCCATTTTCACAATTTTCCTGTTCGCGGTGATCTCCTATCGATCCACAACTACTCTTTCTAAAAGAGATCCCGAGGGCTCTGGCTTTTCATTGTTTCCCACAATAAAGAAAGATTCATTCCATTTTGTAAGCTTTTCTCCATTTTCAGTATATCCTTTCCTGCGTCCCCACTCGACCTATTCATACGCATATCCATCTGTAATCATACATTAATAGTCGATACTTCCCTACTGGCACCCTTCTTGCTTTTCTCTGGTTAAAGAAAGTCTGTAAACACCCCTTGGCATCAGGAAGGAGAATCGGCATGGAAGCGTTACTTGAAGATCGACAGGAACAGGTTCACCGCACCGGTGAACAACCCTTTACCCTGGTGTGCAACAAAGACAGCCTGGCCGGGGCGGTGAGCCAGAGGGCCTGCGTCTTCTGCGGATCACGGGTGGTGCTTTATCCCATTGCCGACGCACTGCATCTGGTGCATGGGCCCATAGGATGTGCGGTCTATACCTGGGATATTCGCGGCGCCCTATCCTCTGGCCCGGAGCTGCATCGGCTCTCCTTTTCCACCGATCTCCAGGAGCGCGACGTGATCTTTGGCGGTGAGGAAAAACTATACCGGGCCCTGATCGAGCTCATTGACCGTCACAGCCCAAAAGGCGCCTTTGTGTATTCGACTTGTATTGTCGGCATTATCGGCGACGATCTGGAAGCGGTGTGCAGGCGGGTGGAGGCTGAGAAAGGAATTCCGGTGATTCCGGTGCAGTCCGAAGGATTCAAGGGCAACAAGCGGGCTGGATATACGGCTGCCTGTAATGCAATGGCCAGGATCATCGGCACGGGTGACACCGCCGGCATCTCCCCTTATTCCATCAATATCCTGGGGGACTTTAATCTGGCGGGCGAGATCTGGATGATCCGTGAATACTTTGAACGTATGGGGGTGCAGGTTGTTGCCAATATCACCGGCGACGGCAGAATTGCCGATCTTGCGCGGGCGCACGGTGCGGCACTGAACGTGGTGCAGTGCTCTGGGTCCACCATGGATCTGGCCAAGATAATGGAAGAGCGGTACAGAGTTCCCTCCATCCGGGTCTCCTATTTCGGCATCGAGGATATGGCCCAGTCTCTCTATGACGTGGCTGAGCATTTTGGTGACCCGGAGATGCTGGAGAAGACCAGGAAGCTGGTCAAGGAAGAACTGGCCCGGGTTGTACCTCAGTTGCAGAAGTACAGAGAGGCCCTGGCCGGTAAAAAAGCGGCCATTTATGTCGGTGGCTCGTTCAAGGCCTTTTCCCTGGTCAACGCCTTTCGTCTTCTCGATATGCAGGTGGTGATGGTGGGTTCTCAGACCGGCACCGAACAGGAATATCGGGAACTGGCCGAGATTACCGATCCCGGCACGATCATTGTCGATGATGCCAATCCCCTGGAGCTCACCTCCTTTCTTGAGGAAAAAGAGGTGGATATCCTGGTCGGCGGAGTCAAGGAACGACCCATTGCCTACAAACTGGGTGTGGGCTTCTGTGATCATAACCATGAACGCAAAGAGGCCCTGGCCGGTTTTCAGGGGATGCTCAACTTTGCCGAAGAGGTCTATTCCTCGGTGATGAGTCCGGTCTGGCGCTTTGCCATGCGGACCAAAGATAAGGATCTTGTGACAGAAACCAGCAAGACCATTGTCAAAGGATAAGTAAAGGTTTTCCAAGAGGTTCATTAGATAAAGGAAGAGTGCCATGTCAAAGAATCCTCCCAATTATATATCCACCACTAATGCATGCAAACTTTGCACCCCGCTTGGGGCCTGTCTGGCCTTCAAGGGAATCGAGGGCGCTGTCCCGTATCTGCATGGATCACAGGGCTGCGCCACCTATATGCGCCGCTATATTATCAGCCACTATAATGAACCCATTGATATCGCCTCCTCCTCACTCTCTGAGAAGAATGCCATCTATGGGGGCGGCCCCAACCTGAAAATGGGTCTGGTCAATGTAACCCAGAAGTATCAGCCAAAGCTCATCGGCATTGCCACCACCTGTCTGACTGAGACCATTGGTGACGATGTGGGCAGGTACCTCCACGAGTTTCATCGGGAAACCGTGGGCACCATGCCGATCATGGTTCGAGTCTCCACCCCCAGCTATAACGGTACCCACATGGAGGGATTTCATGCCGCAGTGACAGCAGTGGTGGAGCAACTGGCCGAAGGCGGTGAGGCGGTTCAGGGGAAGATCAATTTGCTGCCAGGGTTTATCTCGCCTGCCGATAAGCGTTATGTCTCTGATATACTGGATGATTTTGGACTGGACGCCACGATTTTGCCAGATATCTCTGATACCATGGATGGCCCGGCTACCAGTAAGTATGACAAGATTCAGCCCGGCGGCACACCTCTGGCTTCCATTGCCACTATGGGTCGGGCCAGCGCCACCATCGAATTTGGCCGAACCCTTCATGGGAAGACTGCAGGTGCACTCCTTGAACAAAAACATGGCGTGAAGCGCATTAGCCTTGGCGTGCCCATTGGCATTGAAGAAAGTGATCTCTTTTTTGCTTCCTTAAGCATGCTCAGTGGTCGACCCATTCCCGAGAAGCATGTTCAGGAACGGGGTCGGTTGGTGGACAGCTACATTGACTGCCACAAGTATATCTTCGGGAAAAAAGCCATCGTTTACGGTGAAGAGGATCTGGTAGTGGCCCTGACCGCCTTTCTGGCCGAGATTGGTGTCGTGCCCGTACTCTGCGCCTCCGGCGGCAAGAGCGGTAAGCTGGCCGCGGCCATCAAGGACACAACCGGAGATATTCTGGCAGAGCAGCCACTGGTCTTTGAGGGCATGGACTTCTTCGATATCAGCGAAATGGCTGAGAGCCTGGCCCCGGATCTGCTTATCGGCCATTCCAAAGGCTATCCCCTGTCCAGAAAACTGGAAATCCCTCTGATCCGGGTGGGGTTTCCCATCCATGACCGGATGGGTGGTCAGCGGATTCTTCATCTTGGTTACCGAGGAACTCAGGCCCTTTTTGATCAGGTGGTCAATGCGACCCTGGCCCGCAAGCAGAGTGATTCGTCTGTTGGCTATAGCTACATGTGACACTTAAGAAAATTAATACATAACTATCTTTAATATCTAACTTTTTACAACTACATCAACAAGCAGGAAGGAGCGTTCATGACTATTGATTATAATCGGCATCCCTGTTTCAACCCTAAGGTTCAGGGCCAGTTCGGCCGGGTGCACCTGCCTGTGGCCCCCAAATGCAATATCAAGTGCAACTACTGTAACCGCAAGTATGATTGCGTCAATGAGTCACGACCGGGGGTGACCTCCACCATCCTTTCACCGGAGCAGGCCCTGGTTTATATGGGCAAGGTGCTGGAGGCGGAACCGCGCATCAGTGTTGCAGGTATTGCCGGCCCAGGTGACCCCTTTGCCAATCCGGATGAAACCCTTGGCACCATGCAGCTTCTGCGCAAGAAATATCCGGAGCTGATCCTCTGCCTGTCCACCAATGGCCTGGGCCTCTACCCATACATTGACGAGGTGGCGGATATCGGGGTCTCCCATGTAACGGTGACAGTCAATGGCATTGATCCCCAGGTTACCAAAAATATCTATGGCTGGGTACAGGATGGCAATATATCCTATCACGGTGTTCATGCGGCAGAGCTACTTCTGGCACGACAGTTGAAGGCCATTGAAAAGCTCAAACAACGAGGAGTGATCGTCAAGGTTAACTTTATTGTGGTACCCGGGGTCAATGATCATCATGTGGAAGAGACGGCCAAGTTCATGGCCGGGATGGGCGTAGACCTCTTTAACTGTATGGCCCTGTTGCCCAATGCAGGCACGGTCTTTGCCGATGTTATCGAACCAGATAAAGAAACGATGGCCAGGTTGCGCGGCGCCGGCGAAAAGCATCTGCCGCAGATGCGCCACTGTAAGCGTTGCCGGGCCGATGCCGTTGGACTCCTGGGTGCTGACCGCTCCGGAGAAATGGCCGGATGTTTAAACGCCTGTGCCTCAATGCCTGCCAATCCAGGGAATATACGTCCGTATGTGGCAGTGGCCAGTATGGAGGGAATGCTCGTCAATCAGCATCTGGGTGAGACCAGCCGCTTTATGATCTGGGAGCAGAATCCTGATAAGACCTTCCGGCTTGTTGAAGAGCGTCCGGCACCCATTCCAGGCAGTGGCATTGGCCGTTGGCAGGCCATGACCCGTATTCTTTATGACTGCCGGGCTGTGCTGGCTAGCGATATGGGTGAGACTCCCCGCGAGATCCTGCAAAAGCAGGGGATAGAACCGATTACCATGTCAGGATTTATTGAAATGGGTCTTAAGGCTATTTACAGCGGTGAGGGATTGTCCAAACTGAAACGGCGGGAGAAAAAGAGTTGCGGCAGTGGACACTGCCAAGGGACGGGAACTGGTTGCGGTTGATCCCCTTTCCTTCGACCATGCCCGGCAACTGCATAAAGGGCAGATTTTTACCCTTACCCTTTATGCAGTTGCCGTCGAGGAACATGCCCCCCACAAGCCACTGATAAGTTCCAAAAATGTGTTTACATCTATATAAATATTTCAAAATTGTAAAATATAAAACGCGGCAAGCACAATAACATCCTGAAGATACAGCAATTACTTTACTGGTATGCTTTTTGCATAAAATCTTCCAAGTGCCATTATGGCACGCACAGCCACTCGGCGATACTTGGGAGAAATCATGAATCACCTACACACCCCGGCACCAATACCTGCTCTCGCCTCCTCCTGCTCGCTGGAGACCCTGAAAATTCGGGCCCTTTCCGAAATCTGTCAGCTCATCGGCGAGGCGGTACATCTCGACACCGCCCTGGCCAGGATCTTTCAGATCCTTCACGAGATCCTGCACATGGACCGGGCCACCCTGGTTCTCCTCGAACCGCACAGACATAGGCTGGAGATAAAGGCCTCCTACGGCCTGACCATTGAAGAAGAACAGCGGGGGATCTACGGGCTCTCCGAGGGGATCTGCGGCCAGATCTTTCAGACCGGATCGCCCTGCATCGTCCCGGACATCAACAGCGAACCTCTGTTCCTCAATCGCACCGGTGCCAGGACAACCATCACCAAGGACAGGCTCTCTTTCATCGGCGTGCCGGTTCTCATGGCCCAGAAACCGGCGGGAGTCCTCACAGTTGACCGACTCTTCGGACCTGAAATTTCTTTCAAGGAAGACATCAGTTTTCTGAGTATTCTGGCCACGCTCATCAGCCAGTTCATCGCCCTGCACCAAGCCATTAACCGCAAGGAAAAACGATTGGTGGAAGAAAACCGCTCACTGAAAGCTGAGCTTCACGGCCGCTTCAACCGCCATTATATCATCGGTCAGTCGCGCCCCATGCAGGAGGTCTTCGCCACCATTGAGAAAGTGGCGCCAAGCCGGGCTACGGCACTGCTTCTGGGAGAATCGGGAACCGGCAAGGAACTGGTGGCAAGGGCCATCCATGAGGCGAGCCCCAGAAGGGATAAAAACTTTATCAAGATCAACTGCGCAGCCCTCCCTGAAAACCTGCTGGAGAGCGAACTTTTCGGGCACGAGAAAGGGGCATTTACCGGTGCCACTGCCAGCCGCGCCGGACGCTTTGAGTTGGCTGACGGCGGCACCATCTTTCTCGACGAGATCGGTGAGCTGCCGCTCACCCTCCAGGCCAAACTTCTCAGGGTCCTCCAGGAGCGCCAGTTTGAACGTCTGGGTGGCACCAGGACACTGAAGGTCGATGTGCGCATCATTGCCGCCACCAATGTGAACCTTAGCGATGCCGTGGTCAACGGTACCTTTCGTAACGACCTCTACTATCGCTTGAATGTACTGCCCTTTCATCTTCCCCCCTTACGGGAACGCAAGAGCGACATCCCGATCCTGCTCAACCACTTCCTGTGCGCCAGCAATGAACGGAATGGCATGGAGGTGGAGTTATCCCAGGAGGTTCTCGACTTCCTGATGGACTACAACTGGCCGGGAAATGTGCGGGAACTGCAAAACCTCATTGAACGCTTGGTTATTCTGACCGACAAGAGTATTATTTATGAGAGTGATCTTCCCGAAGAGATGATGAAAACCTTGCCTAAGGATACAACACTTACTTCCCCTGCAAGGACAGCGCCCACTGATCATGCTCTTGACTCCATCGTAGTCGGCAACCAACACCCAACCCTCCACTCCCTGGAGGATCTGGAGCGGACAGAGATCAAGGCCGCCCTGCTGAGAAATGGCTGGGTCCAGGCCCGCGCAGCCCGGGAGCTGGGTCTGACCCAGCGCCAGATTGGCTATCGAATCAAGAAATTCAAGCTCGACAGGCCGGAATTTTCCCTGAGCCCATGGAATGAAAAAGCCTAGAGGCCAGTAGGCTTGAACTCATTTCAAGATATTGAAAAAACAGGATCAACACTATGAATCTCCTGAACAAGAAATCAATTTTTACGTCCATGCTGCAGGATGGACCCTTTGCTGTGGGCGATCTACCACCCTTTGCCCATCCCTTTTCCAGAGAGGCCAAAAACTGGGTGCGTAACCTGGAAGGGGATCAACTGCTGAAGACCAAATATCGCGCCGTTCGTTGTCAGATCTTCGACTTTCTGGGCATCAGCAACTTTGATGAGATCCTGATCCTGATCCATGACCGTAAACTACGCCAAAAAACTACGGAACGCTCCCGTCCACTTTTAGGAAACATGTTCGGCCTGGACGGTGCCAGCCATGATATCGGCCGTTACCTCTACGACTATGCCCGCACAGCCGATGATGTGGTCAACTCCCTGCGCGCAAAGGTCCTGGCCCCCTATCGCTCTCATATTGAGACCACCAATGAGATCGAAACCACTCATGATCCGGTGGATCTATTACTCATCATTTTTGATGATCGTTTTCACCGCAAGGCCCGCTTTGAGGCCAAGCGCAAGCTGGTACTCATGAATCTTGCCGGCTCCATTGATCAGCGGGAACGGGAGACCGTTATCGAGACCAAGTTTTCCAATTTTCTTCGTTTCTTAAATGCCCATGTCTGGAGTCCCAGTCTCAAAATCGGTGAACTGGAGATCAGGTATCTCCATAGCCACCACCGCCCCGACGATTTCAGTTGCCGGGAAGTGAACGTTCTCTCTGAAGAGCAGGCCCGAGCACAGACACCCACCTCCGGAGAGAAACTGACCCTGATCAAGCGCCGCCGTTTTCGCAGCCAGGACAGAGAGGTTCCGATCTACGTCACCATCAGGAAAAAACCACCTGCTGCCAAGGTTCTGAAGTTGTTACGTAAAAACGAAAAAAACCCAGCTGTGGCCGTTGATGATGAACTGGGCCTGATGGCGGTGCTCAACTCGGTGGGTGATGTCAAATGCTTTATCCGCCACCTGACCCGCAGCGCGGTAGAGGCAGGATCGCTCATGACGCTCGAGGATATCTCCGACACCCTCACCGGTGGCCAGTACGGGAGCACGGCCATGGGAAGCTCCAACAAGACTCCGATGTTGAAATTTTTTGCCAGACTGGGGGGGATACGGGTGGAATTCATCATCCACACCAACCGCTCCTATCTCAACTATATCTACCAGCGGGATGTTGCCCATGACGAGTATGAGGTCAAGCGGATCTTCGACACCGGCGTGGCGGATTTCCTTTTTCCCGGTGATATCTATCGGCTGAAGATGGACGAGATTCGCACCGCCCAGATCAATTTATTCCGCAAACAGATCGAAGGAAACTAAAGAGGTCTGCCATGACTCCCAATTTTCACGGTATTATTGACTCCACCCTGCGGGAAGGCGAACAGGCGCCTGGGGTGAACTTCAGCCAGGAACTGCGATACGAAATCATCAGGCAGCTCTGCCAGGTGGGAGTAGAGGAGATTGAACTGGGCGTTGCTTCCGAAAAGAACAGCCATCTTCAGGATCTTTTTACCTTTGCCAGGAAGACAAGCAAAGGAGAGCAACGGCTGGGGCTCTGGTGCCGCTGCCATGATAGGGATATCGCTTTTGCCGCAAGCTGTCATCCGGATGTCCTATCACTGTCGATTCCGGCCTCAGATCTACACATCAGCCAGCGTCTGCAAAAAGACCGCACCTGGATTTTGCACACTCTGCGCCAGGCTGTCTGCCAAGCCAGCGCACTTGGCGTGCCTTTCATTTCTCTTGGTCTTGAAGACGCGACCCGGGCCGATCCAGAGTTCCTCTGCCTGTTGGCCAAGACCGCTGCCGAGTGCGGGGTGCAACGTTTGCGGCTGGCCGACACCGTGGGTATCGGCTCTCCTGCCACCATCACAAAAATGGTGAGAATGCTCCTGCAGCAGTCCGGGCTTCCCTGCGGGATCCACACCCATAATGATTTCGGCATGGCCACGGCCAACGCCATAGCCGCCCTTGAGGCCGGAGCATCCTGGATTGATGCCACCGTCCTCGGCCTTGGCGAACGGGCCGGCAACTGCCGTCTGGAAGAGGCCGTCGCCTTTCTCTGCTTGCGGAGGGGGATGGAGCGCTATCAGATCAACCGCCTACCAGCGCTCTGCCATACCGTCAGCAAGGCCGCAGCTATCCCCATTGCCAGAAACCATCCTGTCATCGGTGAGGCCATCTTTACCTGCGAAACCGGCCTGCACTTGCACGGCCTGACCGTCAATCCCAACACCTATGAACCTTATTCTCCAGAGAAGGTTGGTGCCAACCGCACCATGCGTTTTGGCCACAAAAGCGGAAAACGTGCCCTCTGCAACCATCTGCACGCCCTCGGCCATCCCATTGATGACGACAGGGCCGAAGCACTCTCCAGAGAGCTCCGGAACCTGACAGGCCTTCCACTACAGGGCCTCAGCGATTCTGAACTGCTGCGCCTGGCAGCACGGTAACGACACCGCCGTGCCTCAACCGGAAAGCAGGGATCTGGCGTTCCCTCCGGGTTCGTAGCTACATCGTATCGATAATAGCATTGAAGGTCGGACTGGGACGCATGGCATGGGTGATCTTTTCAAGATCCGGATGGTAGTAGCCGCCGATGTCTACGGGCTGGCCCTGGGCCTGAGCCAGTTCGGTCACGATCTTATCTTCACCTGCGGCAAGCTCTGCGGCAATCTTGCTGAACCGTGCCTGCAACCCGGCATCCTCGGACTGTGCAGCCAGGCATTGCGCCCAGTACAGAGCCAGGTAAAAGTGACTGCCGCGGGTGTCCAGTTCGTTGACCTTGCGCGAGGGTGACCGCCTGTTTTCCAGGTGCATGCCAATGGCCCGATCCAGGGTCCTGGAAAGCAGGGAAGCGGTCTTATGATTGAAGGTGACGGCTATATGCTCAAAAGAGGGAACCAAGGCGCAGAATTCACCTAAAGAATCCCAGCGCAGGTGGCCTTCTTTGAGGAGTTGCTGGACGTGTTTCGGTGCAGAGCCGCCGGCCCCGGTCTCGAACATGCCGCCGCCGTTCATCAGGGGAACGATGGAGAGCATCTTGGCGCTGGTGCCCAGCTCAAGGATCGGAAAGAGATCGGTAAGGTAATCGCGCAGGACATTGCCGGTCACCGATATCGTATGCTCCCCCTTTCTGATCCGCTCCAGTGAGAAGCCCATGGCCTCAACAGGAGTCATGATCCGGATATCCAGGCCACTGGTGTCGTGCTTGGGCAGGTAGGTCGTGACTTTGGCAATGATTTGGGCGTCGTGGCCCCGATTTTCATCGAGCCAGAAAATCGCCGGAACACCGGCTACCCGTGCCCGGGTGACAGCCAACTTGACCCAATCCTGGATCGGGGCATCCTTGGCCTGGCAGGCCCTGAAGATATCGCCTGTTTCCACACCTTGTTCCAACAGGGTTGTGCCTGTGCTGTCAACCAGACGGATGGTACCGGTGCCCGGTGCTATAAAGGTTTTGTCGTGCGAGCCGTATTCCTCAGCCTTCTGCGCCATCAGGCCGACATTATCAACGCTACCCATGGTGGCCGGGTCAAAGGCCCCGTTCCGGTTGCAATCATCAATTACCTTCTGATAGATGCTGGCGTAGCAGCGATCAGGAATCATGGCGATGGTGTCGTGGAGTTGATCGTCTGCTCCCCACATGCGGCCACCGTCACGAATAACCACCGGCATGGAGGCGTCAATGATCACATCGTTGGGCACATGGAGGTTGGTGATACCCTTGCTGGAGTCCACCATGGCGAGCTTGCAGCTCTTCTGGTAGACCGCCTTGATGTCTGCCTCAATTTCCGCACGTTGTGCCTCAGGCAGGTTCACGATCTTGGCCAGCAGGTCGCCGAAGCCGTTGTTGACATTCACTCCCAGCTCTTTGATGACAGCGGCGTGCTTGGTGAAGACATTCTGGTAGAAAACGGTAACGCAATGACCGAACATGACCGGGTCGGAGACCTTCATCATGGTGGCCTTGAGGTGCAGGGAGAGCAGGACGCTCTCCTTTCTTGCCGCCGCGATCTGCTCGCTATAGAAGGCGCGGAGGGCGCGGACGTTCATCACCGAGGAGTCGACAACCTCGCCTGCGAGAAGCGAAGTTTTCTCCTTGAAGACAGTGGTCGCACCATCTTCGGCCACGAATTCAATGCGAACATCACAGGCGTCCTTGACGGTGACTGATTTTTCACTGCCGTAGAAATCGCCTTCGGTCATATGTACGACCTGCGATTTGCAATCGGCAGACCAGGGTTTCATCAGACGATGCGGATTCTTCTGGCCGAACTTCTTGACCGAGGCTGCGGCCCGCCGGTCAGAGTTGCCTTCACGCAGGACCGGATTAACGGCACTACCCAGCACCTTTGCATATCTGGCGTGTACGGTCTTCTCGGCCTCAGTTTTCGGGTTCTGGGTATAATCAGGAATGGCGTAGCCCTGTGACTGCAACTCCTTGATCGCCTCTAACAGCTGGGGAACCGAGGCGCTGATGTTAGGCAGCTTGATGATATTAGTCTCTGGCTGTTTGGCGAGGTGACCCAGTTCCGTGAGATCATCGGGGAGGCGTTGCTTCTCACTCAGATAGTCTGGAAAGTTGGCGATGATCCGTCCGGCCAGCGAAATATCTTTCTGCACAAGGTCAATACCTGACCCCTTGGTATAGGCCTGAAGGATGGGGAACAGGGAATAAGTCGCCATAGCTGGCGCCTCGTCGATTGCCGTATAGATGATCCGTGGTGTGGCCATGTGGGCTCCTTGGTTGTTTCGCAGGTGACTGCAGAATTTATAAATAGCAGCAGGTGATTGTTCAGGTTGACAGGGGGTGTCGCTTGGTTTTAAACGACGTCTCATTACTAGAAGATGCGCCTGGCCTCTGAATTCTCCTGTTGCAGAAGCGGCCGTTGTTGATAACTGCCAATGCGCCAGGAGCGCAAGATGGTGAGAAAATAGCATATCCTGGTCGGGATTGCAAATATCATCTCCGCTTAAACCCCGGCGTCAAGCAACCTGAAGCTGCTTCTTGCGAAATGTCGTTAGGGCGATTATACAACAGGAAGCTTATCTTGGATCAAGCATACACACTAAAAAAAAGCTGCCTTGCCAGATTTGGGAAAAGGCAAAGGCAACCGAGACGGCATACCCTGACGCGTAGATCTGAGCACTTACATATCTTCATTATTCAGAAAAACAGCACTGTTTGTTAGTGCAAAAAAACAATATCTTAAAAACGAATCCACGTTTTCCCCATGCACATCGAATGGCTCCGACCGACCTTCTCTTACACCTTCCTTATTGTGGGCGAGATACTCTTTCTCCTCGCCCTGCTGCACATGGTGTATCAGCGTCGCACCCCAACCAGCATGATTTCCTGGCTGCTGGCGATTATATTGCTGCCGTATCTAGCCGTTCCACTCTACTTCATCCTCGGTTCACGCAAGCGCGTTAACTCCAAGACAAAATCGATGTTCAGCCTCCGTTCGGTAAAGGATCTTCCCCTTGCAGAGGCCAATCCCATTGACCGCGTCCTGCGCGGGAACGGTATACCGGGCACCACCCGGGGAAACCGTTTTGAACTCTATGCAGATGGAGTCCAGGCCTATAACGCATTGATGCGAGAGATAGACAAGGCCCGGGAATGCATCTTCATCAGCACCTATATTTTCAATAACGACGAGGTGACCTCCCAAATTATCAAGGCATTAATCAGGAAGGCTCAAGAAGGGATAACGGTCAACCTGCTCCTCGATTCACTCGGCTCATTTCCTCTCTACTGTTTCCAGCACCCCTTCAAAAAACTCCGCCAGGCCGGGGCCACGGTCTCTTTTTTTATGCCCATCCTGCAGATGCCGCTGCGAAACTATATCAACCTGCGCAACCACCGGAAGATCTTCCTTTTTGACCGCCGCATTGTCCTGACCGGCGGCATGAATCTCTCAGCCGAGTACCTGGGACCACTCCCTGACCCCGGGCGCTGGAACGACCTGCTCTTTCTCATCGAAGGGCCGGCTGTCTTTCATTACCTGGACATCTTCGCCTCAGACTGGGCCTATGCCTCCAATCTCGCCAAGACGCGTAACACCTGGCCAGGTAAACGAAGAAAAGCGAAGACTCCAGCCATGGACTGTAACACCACGCCAATCACACTCGACACCGTTCCCCCGGATTATGGCGACACCGAAATCCAGGTCGTCCCTTCCGGACCTGACATTGACGGAGACGCCCTCTTTGAGGCACTGATCTGCGCCATATACAACGCCACAGAACGGATATGGATCGTCACCCCCTACTTCGTCCCTGCGACATCTTTGCAACAAGCGCTTATCATCGCCCATCACAAAGGGGTCGATGTTAAACTGATTACCCCTTATGAATCCAATCATTTCCTGGCCAACGTGGTGCGCAGCAGTTACATGCGGGAATTAATGGAAGCCGGAGTAGAGGTCGCCTTGTACAAAGGCCCCATGCTCCACGCCAAGGCAATTCTTTTTGACGATTCAAGCGCCATGCTTGGTTCCGTCAACATTGACAATCGCAGCCTGTTGTTGAACTACGAGGTGGTCAGTTTCGCCTACTCCGATTCCATCATCTCAGCGGTGAGCGGATGGATGGAGAAACTCCTTGAGGATTCACACCATGAGATGAAACCCACAGGCACAATGCGGCGACTAGCCGAAAACCTGATGCGGATCATCGCGCCACAGTTGTAAAATCAGCAAGAACCGAGTAGCGTAACAAACCGTTTTTATCAAACAACCTTGCCATACAACATGGTGAATATATCCATCAAACAACAGACGTTTGGAGACAAGCGAATTTCCACTCAACCACCCAGCATCAGGACTCCACTATCCATCAAGATCGCCCTGCTGGTCTATCAACTGGTTTGGAACATTGCCATTCCTTTCCTCCGTCGTAATCACAGACTGTATCTCGGTTTCAGCCAACGTACCTTAGAGGAAATGCCAGCTCCTGCCGATCTGTGGATCCAGGCTGCCTCAGTTGGAGAATCATTTCTGGCAGAGGAGATTCTCAGAAAACTTGATCCGGTCAAACCAATCCGGGTGCTTTTGACCACCTATACCAGTCAAGGCATGGAAATCCTTGAAAAGGCCAAAAATGAAGCCATGCAGCAAAGCGAAAAACTCACCATTCACACCGCCTATTTTCCTTTTGACCATCCTGGCCTCATGACCAGAGCCGTGACCGCCATCCGGCCAAAGGTGATGCTGCTTCTTGAAAGTGAATTATGGCCCGGACTCCTGGCAAGCTGTAGGCAGAATGGAGTAAAAGTTCTGGTGGCAAACGGCAGGATGACTGCAAAAAGTTTTAGCCGTTATCGTATCTGGCCCTCATTATGGCGCTATCTGAGGCCAGAGAGGATTCTCGCCATATCCAGCGATGATGCCTCACGTTTTGCCACCCTCTTTGACATGGATGCAGTAGAAACCGTGCAAAATATCAAATTTGACCGTATCAGTAATCAAAGTACTGAAACTGCTGCAAACAACCCCCTGGCCCATATTTTTCCTCCCGACACGACAGCGACAGCCAAACTGCTGGTCCTGGGTTCGGTGAGAGAAGAAGAAGAAGCAGATATCATCAAGCTGATCTGTCACATCAGGGGACAAAATAATAAAATAAGCATCGCCCTATTCCCCCGACACATGCACCGCATCAAAAACTGGGAAAAGATGCTGGAGAGCCACGAACTCCCCTGGCAATTACGATCTCGCTGCACGGGGCCAGTCTCCCACGGCAACATCATCCTCTGGGACACCATGGGCGAGATGCTCTTCGCCTATCAGCTTGCCGACGCCGCCTTTGTCGGTGGCAGCCTCGCCCCGCTGGGTGGTCAGAATTTCCTGGAGCCGCTTACCTGCGGAATCAGGCCGGTTATCGGCCCACACTGGTCCAATTTTTTATGGATAGGCCAGGATATTATTGATCAGCAACTGGTCCTCCAGGCCAAAGACTGGCAGGAGGCCGCTGACCTCCTGATGCGGAAGAGTTCGGTTCCAGCGCAACGCGAGCAGACACGTCAGGAAATTGTCACCTATGTGAAAAACCGCCGCGGCGGAACCGATACGACATGTACAACCATCAACAATCTTCTCTTTGAGGGAAGCGTAAACCCAATTACCAATAAATAAAAATACCATGAACTCGCTGCCACCATGCTACGGCATCATCCCGACCCGCTTTGCCTCTTCCCGCTTCGAGGGAAAACCCCTAGCCCTCATCCTCGGCAAACCAATGATTCAGCATGTCTATAGCCGAGCCTGCCAATGTCCCCATTTGCAGCAGGTTGTTCTGGCAACCGATGATGAACGTATCTTTTCGGTGGCTGCGTCCCTGGCCATTCCCGTGCTCATGACCAGCCCCAATCATAGCTGCGGCACCGAAAGGGTACTCGAGGCAGCGCGTCTGCTCGCAGTGCCTGATGATGGAGTGGTTGTCAACATTCAAGGTGATGAACCGGCCCTCGAACCGGAAATGCTGACTGCCCTCATCGCCCCGTTCTGCTCTGCTGAAATCCAGGTCACCACCCTGGCCCGGAAGATAAACAGCAGTGAAGCACAGGCCACGGATCAGGTCAAGGTGGTTATGGGAAGGGACAATCGAGCCCTCTACTTCTCCCGGCTTCCCCTTCCCTTTCCTCAGGACGGAAGCGAAGGTGAGTATTACGGCCACATCGGCATCTATGCCTTCAGGATGAAGACCCTAGAGCAGTTTGTTGCTCTCGAAAAAGGAGTTCTGGAAAAAAAGGAAGCGCTTGAACAGTTGCGCCTGCTGGAAAACAATATCCCCATCCACGTAGTGATAACAAGCCATAAAAGCCATGGCGTTGATCGTCCCGGGGATATTGCCATTGTCGAGCAGATTCTTAGAAACAAGGTGTAGGATTATTTGTAGAAGCTTATAGATCGAATCTGACAGCTAGGGCGAAAGCTGCCACCCTTAATCTGACATTCGCAGTAGCAAGCTAATATTTACGACCAATGTTCAATTGGTTAAGGTTCGTTTTGGCAATCTTATTTTTGTGAGCCTGAACCAGACTCACTATTTTGGGAATATATTGATTATTCAAAGCATCACTCTCCCACGAACTGCTTTGTAGTAAACAGGCACAGTTGGAAGATGTCGCGATGATCATGTCAGAGCAGTTGGGGCGTTTTAGTCTTTTCGCAAAATGAGGATGAATTCTCTGTTTTTAGGCAGGTTAAAATTGTCTCATTGATAAGGGTGCCGCCAGATTATATGATACTCTTGAGAATTCTCTGTTTTTAGGCAGGTTAAAATTGTCTCATCCCACCACGACCTTGGCAACACCATCAAAGCTGTTCTTGATCAATAAATCCACTACAGGATCTAATTGACTACCGCCTATACGGTAGGACATCATCTTCTCCTTCGGTTGTTTGTTGATATTGGAGTTGGCAAGAGTAAGCCTTGGCCTACTCTTGTGCAACTCTATCCAAATTTACAGAAAAAACGATACCCTGATGGTCAGTTTGTGTCTTCCATAATGCTGGGAGAGGATAGCTGGCACCATTTATGTTTTTCTGCTCTTTGTTATCTTTCTTTGAGCGACTCAAAGCTCAACCTATTGCTCAAGTCTTCAGAATCACTTTTCCTTAAGGGAAAAATCGTCATGAGCTTCCTTCAAGGCCAGCGCACCAATCGCATGAAACATACTGAAACACAATCGTTTCGCGTGCTGTTTCAGTATTATTCCACTATTAAATCAAATAGTTGAAATACAAATGTTTCGTTTTGTTTCGAATCGTCCAACAAGAACAAGAAGTTTCGAATCGTCCACCCAGGCAATAACTACTTGATTTTATGATCACAAAAAACATCATCATTAAATTGGCACGCTAACTGCTATATGAATAATAAGTTTGTTCGCAAAAGCGGACATGCAATCTTTTTATGATTTCGGAGGTGCAATATGCCATCAATCGCCATTTTGTCCAGCTCGTTCACAAACAGCAGTGAGATTATTGACGAATTATCTGTATTGTCAGGTTGTCAAGTGGTTACTGATCAGGATGTTATCTTGAAAGCCGCAGATAAACAGGGCGCTGATCCCCAAAAATTGGAGCGTACACTTTCTGGTAAGAAATCAGTTTTTAATGAATTTACCTTGGAGCAGGAACGTTGTATCAGTTTGCTTAAGCTGACCATTGCCGGCATGTTGAAGGAGAATGACCGCAAGCTTTTTGTTGGTCTTATTACCCATCTCATTCCTTCAGAAATTACTCATGTAGTCAAGGTGTTACTTTTTGACACCAAGGCCAACCGCATTGAGAATGGAGTGGCCTCCGGCCTCTCTAAAACTGATGCCCAGAAAGAGATCAAAAAAAGTGATGTCGCCGCCTTTGGCCTGACAGATTTTCTCTTCAAAAAAGAGGCCTGGGATGCAAGTCTCTATGACGTTGTCATCCCGGTGACGACAATGGCATCTCAGGAAGCGGTGCAGCTGATTCTGACATGCAGGCAAAAAGAAACGGTTAAAAAATCAGAGTCATCACTGCAGGCGGCTGAAGATATGGCCTTGATTGCCAAAGTAGAACTGGCCCTTCTTGAGAAAGGACACAACATTGAAGTTTACGCCCAAAACAGCAATGTCATTCTTACCGTGAACAAAAGCGTTCTCCTGTTTGATCGGCTCGTCAGTGAGTTGATCACAATTGTCAGCGAAGTGGAGAGTGTCAAAGGCGTGGAGGTTGTCAAGGGCAAGGACTACAGTACCTCCATATATTCTAAGCAAAATTTTGAGCTCCCATCAAAGGTTCTTCTTGTTGATGATGAAAAGGAGTTAGCGCAGACCATTTCCGAGAGACTGATTAACAGGGATGTAGGCACCTATGCAGTCCATGATGGCCAGCAGGCCCTCAATCTGATTACCAGCGACGACAACAAACCAGATGTGATGGTTCTCGACCTGAGAATGCCTGGCATGGATGGCATCGAAGTGCTCCGCAAAACCAAAGAGGCGAAATCCAATATAGAAATTATCATTCTTACAGGTCACGGTACACAGAAGGATCGTGAGATCTGCATGGAGCTCGGCGCCTTTGCCTATCTTCAAAAGCCTGTTGATATCGAGGAGTTATCTGCTACCATATATGATGCTCACAAAAAAGCAGCGACTCAGCAGTAGTAAGAGCTCAGGAAAAACACAGCAGCGTTGTTTAGCGTAACATAAAAAAGGAGAAAAGAATGAGCGAAGAGATGGATGCCAAGGTCCTCCTGGTGGACGACGAAGAAGAATTTTGCGATCTTCTTTCCGAACGCCTGGGGAACAGAGGAATGAAGGTGGATACGGTCAACAGTGGCGAGGATGCAGTCTCTAAGGTTGACAATGAAAGCTTTGACGCGATCATTGTTGATCTTTCCATGCCCGGCATTGATGGTCTTGAAACCTTGCGCCGTATCAAAGAAAAAAGACCTGATCTTGAAATTATTATGCTCACCGGCCATGCCACGGTTCAAAACAGCATTGAGGCAATGAAGCTTGGCGCTGAGGATCTTCTTGAAAAGCCGGTGGATCTTAAAGCTCTGATGGAAAAGATCAAAGAGGCCAAACACAAAAGAATGGTGGTATTAGAGAAAAAAACCAGCGATGAGCTCAAAGAGATCATGAAACACAAGGCTTGGTAAACATGCCTGATTCCTAACGCTGTCCGGCGTTTACAAGCGTAATTCCTCACCCTGACACCCTTTAATTTTGACCATGAACAAATGGTACAGGTGTGGTGCGTTTAAAATTGATCATTCAAAATAATAGCTGCTGTGAACACCCCGAAGCTATCAGTCAGAGACAATATAAACAATATAACAGGAGGCTCGTTGTGGCTGAAAATCCCCCCCTAATAAGAGACGTTACCATTCCTCTGGAGCGCTACCCTCATCTGAATGAAAATCAGACTCTCCAGGATGCGATAACGGAAATACGCTCTTTCGCCGTTGGTGAAAAAGAACGCATCCGTTACTCCTGCCTTCTCATTGTCAACGACAGCAATCAGTTGGTGGGTAGAGTCACCCTCAAGGATCTTTTACAAGGCCTGGCGCCTCGTTTTGTCGAGGCCACCAAGGTAGAAAAGTTTGAAGGCCAGGGCTCTGAATTCCCCAATCTGGCAATCCTTATGGAGGATTCATTCTTCAGCGACTGCAAACAGCAGGGCCAGAAAAAGATCAGCGAGTTCATGAGCAAAATACCGCTTATGATCAATGCTGATTCCCCGATTTTAAGGGCCTTAGCGATTATGCTCAACACGGAAGATGCAGTCCTGCCAGTGCTTGATGGAGATAAAATCATCGGCGTTATTCGCATGGAAGAGATCTTTGCGGCAATCACTCGCCAATGCGCATTATAACATAAAAAAATAGTAGTCTGCGGCAGGGCTACCCCCGGTCCAGACGCCAGAGAACCATTACTTATTTTTTTGAAAGAAGGGTCCGACAATGACAAATACAAGATCAGAAACCATGAATTTACCAAGCAAAGAGGAGCCATTCGACTGGAAACGGCTCTTCTTCCTGTCCCTGGGCGTGGCGCTGTTTGCCATCGTCTATTACTCACCCCTCTGGCCGGATGCCGTTGATCCACAGGGGAAAAATTTCTTACTGACCAAAGAAGGTAAGGGCGCCATAGCTGTTTTTTTACTGGCAGCAACCTGGTGGATTTTTGAGGTTCTGCCCATTGGCGTGACCAGTCTGGCCATCGGTATTCTGCAGGCTCTGTTTTTTATCCGTCCGGCCAAGGTGGCATTCAAGGATTTCATGGACCCCTCCGTCCTCTTTATCGTTGGTTCCATCGTTATCGGCATGGTCTTCACCAAGACCGGACTGACCAAGCGTATAGCCTACAAGATGCTCTCCATTGTCGGTGAAAAAACGAGCCGGATCTATCTGGGCTGTTTTGTCCTCACCGCAGCGCTCACCCATATCATGGCCCATACAGCGGTGGCAGCCACCATGTTCCCGTTGCTCATGGCTATCTATGCCCTCTATACCGACGAGGAAGGCCCAACCAAATTCGGCAAGGGTCTGTTCATGGGCATGGCCTATGTAGCAGGCGCCGGCAGTATCGTTACCCTGCTTGGTGCGGCCCGCGGCGCCGTGGCCCTCGGATTTTACAAGGACATGACTGGTATTGATGTCAGCTTCTTCCAACTCTCCTACTATATGGCCCCCATCGGCTGGGGTATGACCTTCCTGCTCTGGTTCTATTTCATGTTTGTCTGCAAACCGGAAAAAGATTCCATTCCCGGACTCAAAGAGAAGGCCTCAAGGATGTACAAGGAATTGGGTTCCTGGAGCTCCAAAGAGATCATGGCAGCCGTGATTGTTCTTGGCGCCATCCTGATCATTGCCCTGAAATCCTTTATCCCCATGCTAGAACCCCTTGACAAGACCGGCATCCTGCTTGTCTCCACCGTCCTCTTTTTCGTCGTCAACATCCTTGATGTTAACGACCTGGAAGAGATCCCCTGGAATATCGTCCTTCTCTTTGCCGGCGCCATGTCCATCGGCTTTTGCCTGTGGGAGACCGGTGCGGCCAAATGGATGGCCGTCAACTGGCTCACCCTGTTCCAGAGCGCACCGGCCATTGTCTTCATCCTCGGCATGGCCTTCTTTGTCCTGATCATGACCAACTTCATCATGAACGTGGCCGCCATTGCCATCTCCATGCCGGTGGCCCTGGTTATTGCCCCCTATCTCGGTGTAGCAGGCGAGGTCATCCTTTTTACCGCTCTGGTGACAGCCGGTATGCCCTTCCTACTGCTGGTCGGCGCGGCGCCCAATGCCATCGCCTACAACTCCAAGCAGTTTACCACCGGCGAGTTCTTCCTCTACGGCATTCCCGCCAGCATTATCCTTATGATTGTACTCTATCTCGCCATCCAGTTTATCTGGCCTCTCATGGGTATGTCAGTTTATTTGCCTAAAGTATTATAAGCCGCTAGAATAAAGCTGTTTATCTATTGAACAAGAACCAGTAATGTCTGGCTAATTGTATGTGTTTAGCTTCCCTTCCCCCTATCAGAGGGAAGGGAAATAATTAGTTCATCTGACTGCAGCCTGCAAAAGGCATGAGAGAAGAGGAGAATACCACGGTGAATACAGTACTATACATCTTAACATTTGCGGCCGGTCTGCTTCTGGGGATACCTGAAGCAGTGCTCGCCGCCACAGGGGGCCAAGTCGAGACCCTTGACCTTACGGCCCACTGGGTAGGCTACGCGGCCCTGATTATCTTTGTCGTGGCTTATCTGTTTGTTATGGGTGAAGAGTACACCCATCTTCGTAAATCAAAACCAGTGCTGCTGGCAGCCGGTCTTATCTGGGGATTGATTGCCTGGGTCTATGCCAGTCACGGCCTGAATCATGCAGCAGAGATAGCTGTCCGTCATAACCTTTTGGAATACGGTGAGCTTTTTCTCTTTCTGCTCGTTGCCATGACCTATATCAATGCCATGGAAGAACGGCAGGTATTTGAGGCCCTGCGTGCCCGCTTAGTCTCTGCCGGTTTTTCCTATCGCAAACTCTTCTGGATCACCGGATTGCTTGCTTTTTTTATCTCCCCGGTTGCCGACAACCTCACCACCGCCCTGCTTATGTGTGCTGTGGTCATGGCTATTGGCAAGGATAATGCCAAATTTGTCATGCTTTCTTGTATCAATATTGTAGTTGCCGCCAATGCCGGTGGTGCCTTCAGTCCCTTTGGCGACATCACTACCCTTATGGTCTGGCAGAAGGGAATCGTGCCATTCTGGACTTTTTTTGCCCTTTTCGTCCCAGCGGTGGTGAACTGGGTTGTCCCGGCCCTGATCATGAGTTTTGCCGTTCCTAACATCCAGCCTACCGCCTGCACGCTGGATATCAAAATGAAACGGGGTGGATTTGTAGTTATAGGACTCTTTTTGTTGACCATCTGCACCGCAGTCTCTTTTCATAATTTTTTACACATGCCACCGGTTATAGGTATGATGACCGGTCTCTCTTTTCTGAAAATTTTTGGTTACTACCTGAAGAAAACCCATAAAAATGGTCATGGAGCTTCTGGATATGATCCGAACAAGGCAGAAGAGGAAGTGGGTGATACCGTGGCCTTTGATGTATTCAAGAATATTGCCCGGGCCGAATGGGATACCCTGATGTTTTTTTACGGCGTGATCCTCTGCGTCGGCGGCCTCGGCTTTATCGGCTACCTGGCCATGGCCTCCCAGACCATGTACGTTGGCTGGGGCGCCACCCCTGCCAATATCATGGTGGGTGTACTCTCGGCAATCGTTGATAATATTCCGGTGATGTTTGCTGTACTCACCATGAAGCCTGATATGAGTACAGGCCAATGGCTGCTGGTAACACTCACAGCAGGTGTCGGCGGCAGCATGCTGTCCATCGGTTCAGCCGCAGGGGTTGCCCTCATGGGCCAGGCCCGCGGCATGTACACCTTTTTCGGTCATCTCAAATGGACACCGGTTATTGCCCTTGGCTACGCGGCCAGTATCTATGTCCATTTTCTGGTCAATGCCAGATTTTTTGTTCAGTAAGCCGTTGTCAAAGAAACAATTGTAACATACAGTACAGTAACCGCATAAGGAGCCGTAAAGAAATAAGTTAAAATGTAATGGTTAGTTCTTTACGGCCTCCCAAGCAGTATCAGAGTGAGATTTTTCAGATAAGAAAAGGAGCCCCGGAAGTAATGGTCCCGGATACGTGGCAAAAGACTAACAATGTTCTTTGCGCTCTGCGGCTCTATGCGAGGCCAAAGGTTTATTGCACTATTGAGACCATGCCAATATCATCATCCATCTTAGTTGAACCCGAATCAATCACAGAGATACTGAATGGTGTGCCCCTTGGCATTATTCTCCTCGACCGGTCATTATGTGTTCTCCGGATGAACCGTTTTTTTGAAGCCCTTACCGGTTATTCTGAAGAAGATTCCCTTGGTATTCCCGGGAATTTTATCGTCCGCAGCGACTTGCACAGCAAAGGCCAGATTTTTCGTCAGATACTGGAGAGTGGTGAGAGCCGTGTCCAGGAAGGCACCATCATCAACTGTCATCGGAAAAAGCTTCCTATCCTTTTTACCATCTCTCCTTTGCATGACAGTCAGGGGCAAATAGCCGGGCTTATCATTGTCCTTGAAGATCTGTCCTCACTACAGCGTGCTGAACGAAATGCAGGCGGAGCTGATGGTATGGGTAAAATCCTGGGGCATAGTCCCAAAATGCAGGAAGTTTTTGAACTCATACCTGTCCTGGCGCGAACCGACGCCTCACTTCTTATTACCGGGGAAACGGGCACAGGAAAGGATATGATAGCCGAAGTCATTCATCAGACCTCGAAAAGAGCACGGCAGCCTTTTATCAAGATAAACTGCGGAGCTCTGCCGGAGGCCCTTCTCGAGTCCGAGCTCTTTGGTCATGTCCGCGGTGCTTTTACAGGCGCTGTCACGGACAAACCCGGTATGTTCCGTCTTGCCCAGGATGGCACTATCTTTCTCACAGAAATAGGAGACCTGCCTTTATCCCTCCAGGTGAAACTTCTCACTGTGCTTGATGACAGGGAATTCTATCCGGTGGGGGGGAGTAAAAAAGTAAAGGTGAACGTCAGGGTGATTGCCGCCACCCATCGTTCCTTGCGGGAGCAGGTAAGGGAGAGGTTGTTCCGGGAGGATCTTTTTTACCGCCTAAATGTGTTACGGATTCATCTTCCTCCTTTGCGGGAAAGAGAAGGCGATATCCGCCTTCTTCTTGACTATTTCCTCCGGGACTTTGTCTCCCAGCTCGGGAGCCATATTAAAGGATTTTCCAAGAGCTGCCTTGAACTGCTCCTTGCCTATGGCTTTTCAGGTAATGTCCGAGAACTCCGTAATATTGTCGAATATGCAGTCAATATCTGTCCCGGGGAACAGATAACACCTGAACATTTACCCAAATATCTTTTCGCTCCGGAAAGCCACCAGAAAAGTGTTGTTCCGGGCCAACCGGCCTCTGTCTTGTCCAGAGAAGAACAACCACATCAGACTACTAATAAAACAGAAACACATTCTTCGGGAAACTGGAATGAAACGGAAAGGGAAATGATCCTGGATGCCATGAAAAAAACCGGCGGCAACCGCACCAAGGCTGCCGAACTTCTGGGCTGGGGTCGAACAACCCTTTGGCGTAAACTTAAGGCACTTTAAGGGAATTGGAATTTTTATTCTGTTGATATGAAAATACTGATCACCATATCCGGCGATAATGTAGCCCCTCGATTTGACATGGTCTCCGAGCTCTTAATTGCAAGTTACAATCCCCAGGGGCTCACGGGAAAACCTCGTACCATACTCATGGCAGGACCTTCTCCTGAAGAGCTCTGCAGCCTTATTCTCAAAGAGGATATAAACATAGTCATTTGCGGAGGGATTGAAGAACGCCACTATAAATATCTTGCCTGGAAAAAAGTAGAGGTCTTTGATTCTGTTATCGGTCCCTTTAATGAAGTCCTTGATCTGGCAATGAAGAACAAGTTGCGGGCCGGTACGATTTTGCTCTCTGCAAGAAATGTGAGGAACAACTGATGAATATCATTCAACGAGTCATTACCTCTATTCTTCCGGCGGATCCGGAACGTGTCACCGAAGAACTCTTCCGTAAAAAACGTTATAAACGTTTTCGCTACTCTCTTTTCTGGGCCATGAATCTCATTGGTTTGATCCCCATGCTGCTCACTGCGAGCCTTGGTTTTTTTCAATATCGAGATCTGTTACAGAGAGACGAGCTTGATCAGCTACAATGGAACATGGAGGGGGCCCAGAAGACAATTGAGGCCTTTGTCCACGAACTGCAGGCCGTGGTCAATTTTGTCGCCCACGAGGATCGCTACCATGAGCTTCTTGACCAGCAAAATCTCCAGATTCTTTTTGACCGTCTTCATAAACAATATCCGGGTTTTGTTGACCTTGGCGTCATTGATTCAAAGGGTATTCAACAAGCCTATGTTGGCCCCTACAATTTGCAGGGAAAAGACTACAGTCATCAAGAATGGTTTTCGGAAGTTTTTGCCAAAAAGGTATTCATCAGCAATGTTGTCATGGGCTTTCGTCAGACCCCTCATTTTGCCATCAAGGTTGTAAAAAAAATCCCGGGAACCAATGAACATTGGGTCCTACGGGCCACAATCAATGCGGAAACCCTCTATCATTTTATTGAAACCATTAACACTCAGGCCTCTGATGATATTTTCATTGTCAACCATGACGGTATTCTGCAGACACCATCCCTTTTTTACGGGAAGATTCTTACCCCATATCCGCTGACTGCGCAGCCACCGCCTAACGGTCAGATCAGACAGATGATCGACAGTTTCGGTAAACTCATCCATCAGGCCAGCGTACCCCTGAAAAATACACCCTGGGTCTTGGTTCTCACTAATAAGGGATATAGCTATGGCAACCACTGGTATTCTTTTCGTCAAAAACTTTTTTTCATCTTTGCCGGCTGTTCCATTGTCGGGCTGCTGATCACCATCAAACTTTCTAAAATTTTGACTGAACGTATCCGTGAATCTGATGAAAAACGTCATGCCCTTTTAACCGAGGCAGAACACACGCACAAGCTGGCCTCCATCGGTCGTCTGGCCGCCGGCGTTGCCCATGAGATCAATAATCCTCTGGCCATCATTGATCAAAAAGCCGGTCTGATTCAGGATATACTGGAGTTCGGGGGTGACTTTGACAATAAAGACAAGGTGACCGCTTCGCTTCTTGGTATCCATAATGGCGTCAATCGCTGTAAGGTGATTACCCACCGTCTCCTTGGGTTTGCCAGGCGGATGGATTTCTGCGAGGAGCAAGTTCAAATAAATGAGGTATTAAAAGAGGTACTGCCTTTCCTGGAAAAAGAAGCCATGTATAATCATATAAAATTTAATCTCAATCTCCAGGAAAATATCCCGGTTTTTTATAGCGACCAAGGTCAGTTGCAACAAATTTTTCTCAATATCATTAACAATGCCCTGGATGCCATCGGTCATGATGGCGAGATCACGATCACATCGCAGGTAGAGGGTGATAGTGTGGTGGTAGGGATTCAAGACAATGGGCCTGGTATCCCAGAGGAAATCCTCCAACATATTTTTGAACCTTTCTTCACCACGAAAGAGACAGGAAAAGGGACTGGCCTCGGTCTATCTATTACCTACGGCCTGGTAAAAAAACTGGGTGGTACAATCCAAGCAACGTCAAAACTTGGAGAGGGTGCCTTTTTTGAAGTACATTTCCCCCTCAGCCTTTAACAGAAGAGAGTGAAAATGACTAAAATTAAATTATTGATTGTTGATGATGAGATAGAGTTTGCCTCAACCCTTGCAGAGCGCATGGAGCTGCGGGGCATTGAAACTCAGATTGCAAATAATGGTCAAGAAGCTTTGGAGAAAGTTTATTTTTCCCCTCCAGATCTTGTTATTCTTGATCTTAAAATGCCTGACATGGATGGCCTTGAGGTTTTGCAGGGCATCAAGGCCTTGCATCCTTCAATTGAAGTGATCATGCTCACTGGTCATGGCTCCACGGCCAGCGGCATTGAGGGCATGGAAAAAGGAGCTTTTGACTACCTCATGAAACCGGTTGACCTCAATGATCTCCTTGAAAAACTAAAGCTGGCTTACGAAAAGCACAGCAAGGCATAGAAAACTGATGGATGCGATAATGGAAAATTCAATTCGGCAGGAACAGATCGAGTCTTTTGGCAGGCTGATGGCTGGGTTTTCCCACGACATGAAAAATCATCTGGGTATTATCCGGGAGTCTAACGGGCTGATGGGTGATATCATTGAGATGAATGTCTTGGGGGGAAATGAAACAACGATTGACCGGCTGAAAAAGGCAATCGCGTCTATTGAAAGCAGAGTGTGTATAACTGCCATTATGTTGCAGCACCTCAGTGGGCTTGCCCATCGATCGGATACCCCCTGCTCTTCCTTTCCGGTGAATGATTTGCTGACAGAGGAATGCACATTTCTGGAGCGATTTGCCAGATTGAAACAGGTCAAGCAGGTTTTGGAACCAGGGGAAGATATACCTTCAGTTTACAATGATCCTTCCTTGTTACAACACATTATTTATCGGGCATATCTTCTTTGCCTTGAACAGCTCGATCCCAATCAGAGTCTTGTCATCATTACTGGTCGTAATGGAAAAAATGCGACAATTACTTTTCGTCTTAATGGAATTTCGCAAGGGAGTCTTGAAAAAGTGTCGTTTAATAATCTGCTGCCAGCCATTGAAAAGCTGGAGGGTACACTGAAGAAGGGTGGAGAAAACCATAACGACATTACCCTGACAATACCCTCCTTGTCCGTTACGGAGAAGTGACAGAAATGCGCAATCGGTTCTGCGTTTTTTATGGGTTACAATATCAATATGGTAACGGATGGGACATAGATCTATGATGAATAATATGATGCAGGTAAACGTAATGGAAAGGAGTGAAAAATTCATTTTTAGTAAAGATCAAGACACCCTTAATAGAATGATCTCTTCAATTGAATCCGCCGGAGAGTTATATGAAAGAGAAAATCTGCCAGACCCTATAAAATCACGACTCAACGAGGGTTACGTAATATGGATTTAAAAGTGGTTGTCGGAAGTTTTAATGCTGAGGTCGGTAGTCAAGAATGGACACCAAATTTGTCATGCCGTCTCACCCATGCACAAAGTCTTACAATTTTTCCCAGCGACAGACATAATTTGATGAACTTTCCTATGATCGCTTTTCTAACCTGCATGATCTTATCTTCTTTTGTGGCCTAATTCAGGACAAGGGAAGATGACCATGGTGAATGTGGGAACAGGTATAGTAGCTGGTGGGTAAAATGTTAAAATATGGCTGCAGTCATTCCTGATTTTGAAATTGAAGATATCTATGGAGTTTTACTCAAACAGAATTTCAACAAAGAAAGATGTCCCTTGCCAAGATTCTACTTCGAGTAATGCAGGGCAATTTAACCTTCTTCCTGATTATCAAATAAACAAGGTGTCAGATTAGCTCGAATCTTTCTCCAAAATTATGTCAGATTAAGTCTGAATAACTACAGATTATTTTTTCAATTGCTTTTTTCTGTCGCTCTATGCTTTGCACCAGATGAAACTGGACCAGGGCCCGCTGCAGATTTTCCTCCTCATGCAGCACCTTGAAATAGCAGTTACCTGCCAGATAATCGGTAAAAAACCTGAGACCGAGCTCGAAGGCGAGCAGACGAACCGCCTGAAAAATCAGCTGCCGATCATAGGCGGAGAGAAGCGTTCCCGCACCGGAAAAGTAGCCCGCAAGCACCTCCCGGCACATATCCATGTCAAACGAGACTTGGGGAAGATCGGCAGCCACCTCCCCTGAGACATTGCAGCAGGAACGGAGACAGTCACCGATATCGTAGTGAATGAGTCCCGGTCCCACCGTATCAAGATCGATAAGGCTGACCGCCAGATCACTTGCGACATCAAAGAGGACATTACCCGCCTTGGGATCACCGTGGATTGTATGCACCTTGATTCTCCCCTCATATCGGGCCCGCTCCAGTAAATCGGCCCCAGAACGCCTGGCGGTAATAAAGTCGAGACAAAAGCGAAGCGACGACTCCGGTCCTGTTTTGCGACCGCTCTTCATGGCAGCGCCACTCCACACCCGGTCAAAATAATCGAGATAGCAAGGCAGGACATGAAAGCCGGGCAGGGTCTCATGGAGGTCCTGGGCTGGAAGGTCGGCCAGCAGATGATGGAAATGACCAAGGGCCCAGCCAACCTGCCTGGCCTGGACTGATGTTGTAAGGGTCTGATGGGTTGTCGTCCTGTCAATATGGCTGACAGCCCGCCACACCTCGCCTTGGCGGTCGGTATGAAACAGTGCCCCCGCATTGGTGGACAGAAGAAGACTGTTTTCCCAGCGCTGATCACAATTGTTGACCTTGCCTTGAAGATGACGGGAGAGTGTGGCCAGATTGGCCATGACCAGTTGCGGCTGAGCAAAGACCTGCCGGTTCAGACGCTGCAGGACAAAAGAAGAGTCTCCTGTCCGCACCAGATAGGTGTCGTTGATATTGCCGACGCCTAAAACCGTAACGACAGGCTCGACCGCGGCCAGAGAGGAAGTCTCACAAAATTGAGCTATTATTTCCAGCATCTATCCGTCAAATTTTTGAACTGGGATTACAGGCAGAGCCCTTCAACTGAAAGATCAGCTTCAGTCCCTTGCGCACCGTGGCCGAAAAGATCTTGGGCGAGAGATAGGAACCGGCCACCCGTTTATTGATCTCAGTCAGCGTTGGATAAGGATGGATGGCCCCGGCAAGGGAGGAAAGTTTCATCCCGCTGCCCAGAACCGCCACCCATTCACCCAGAAGCTCTCCCGCCGACGGCCCCAGAATCTGTACCCCCAAGGGCTTTTCCTTTTCATCAAGGAGCATCTTTAATTTGCCAAGCCCCTCGCCCTGGGCCAGGGCCCGGTCATTGGCAGAAAACTCTTCGGTCCAGACGGTATAGGCAATCCCGGCCTCTTTAGCCCTTTTCTCATTCATACCGATGGAGGCCAGTTCAGGGTCGCAGTAGGTACACCAGGGCATCCAGCGGGTATTGACCTTACGCGGTAGACGGAAAATGGCATTCGTGACCACGATCCCTCCTTCATGACCGGCGGCATGGGTAAACTGAAACCGCCCGTTCACATCCCCCGGGGCATAGATATGGCTGTGGCTGGTACGCATCCGCTCATCCACCGTTATCCCTTTGCCGCTATGGGCAACACCAATCTCAGTCAGCCCCAGGCCATCGATATTGGGGCTGCGTCCCTGGGCGACCAATACGGTCTCGGCCTGGATCGTCTCCTCACCCGACTGAGTGGCCACCACAAACTCCTGCTTGTTTCCCACTGTCCTGGCTCCGGTGACTGTGGTATTGAGCAGGAAGCGAACCCCTTCTCCCTCCATGACCTGCATGGCCTCATCGGCCAGATCTTTATCCTCCTTGCTCAGGATCTGACCGGAACGCTGGATCACCGTCACCCTTGAACCAAGACGGCAAAAGGACTGGGCCATCTCTATGGCAATGGGGCCAGCCCCGAGGACCACAAGGGAAGCTGGGAGATGATCGAGAGAGAAAATCTCTTTATTGGTAATATAGGGAATGTTTTGCAGGGCAGCACCGTGGGGCGGGGCCGAAGAGGAACCCGTGGCTATGACCCAGGATTTGGCTGAAATCCGTTTACCGCCCAGCTCGATCTGATGTTCATCGACAAAACGGGGGGTCCCGAACCTGACCTCCACGCCCAGGCGGCAGAAGCGTTCCACTGAGTCATGTTCCTGGATGACAGAAATCACCGACCTGATCCGCTCTGCGATTCTGGAAAAATCGACCTCTTTCATTTCCACTTCAGGCAGGCCGAAACGAGAGCAGCTTTTCAGGCTATGATAGAGCCTGGCAGAGTGGATCAGGGTCTTGGACGGCACACAGCCAAAGTGCAGACAGTCGCCTCCGAGCGAGGGCTCCTTTTCAATAAGCAGGGTCTTGGCCCCCAACTGGGATGCCCCGGAAGCGACAGTCAGGCCTGCTGCCCCCCCGCCAATCACACCCAGATCGTAATCATACGTTGCCATGGATTCTCCTTTTCGTTCAGATATTCAGCATCTCATCACTCTCTTCTTTGATGGTCTCGGAAAAAGTTATCAAGAGGATGTCTAAGGGAAAAGACCCAAAGACAAGGCGCGTAAATCCTGAGGGATGAGGCGTTCTTTTGGGTACATCGCAATGACGAAGGATGTGCGCGTCCCGAAGGAATTGCCCTTGGAGCACAATGCAGTATTTTGGTCTTTTTGCTTAGCCATCATTTTTTTATCTTGCCCATTATCTTCTTCACCGTAATCGGAAACAGCCCCAGCAGGACAAAGGAAAAAATCAGGCTCGGCGACAGAATCCCGGAAAGTGTTTCCAGTTTGCCCAACTCTTTGCCGGCGTTCACATACACTAGCGTTCCCGGCAACATGCCAAGCTGCGAGACCCAGTAATAGGTGGAGAGTTTGATCCTGGTCAGACCCATGGCCAGATTAATGACAAAGAAAGGAAAAACCGGAATCAGACGCAAAGTAAAGAGATAAAAACCGCCCTCCTGCTCAATACCCTCATTGATCCGCTGTAGTTTTTCGCCAAACCGTGCCTGAACCCAGTCCCGAAGCAGAAACCTGGAGACCATACAGGCCAGGGTTGCCCCTATGGTCGAGGCAAAAGAGATGACTATGGTCCCCGTGACCAGACTAAAGAGGGCACCACCAGCCAGGGTCAGGATCACCGCCCCGGGCAGAGACAAGGCGGTGGCCAGGATATAGATCAGCATATAGCCACCAATGACCAGACCAGTCCGCTCGGCATAGAGCAGGGCAAGCTGTTCCTTTGATTCCTTGAGATAGGAAAGGGTCAGATACTGATCCAGATGCAGAACCTTGAACAATAGAATCAGCAGTAAAATGGCAAAAACAATGATAATCTTATTGATAGTTGCTTGTTTCATGGGGATCTATAACAAGTTGATATGAATAGAATTTTAGGAGTTACGCATTCGGTAACCGCTCTTCAAACTGCCGAAAAATATTTCTGCTACTCACTTGTTCCAACAGTTATCTTTCCAGATCATACTACTGATCATTTAATATTTTTTCAGCTTTTTTAAAAAAACAGCCTCGGAGAACGTAAAAGTTTCTCTGCCTCTTTTGCCGGGAGTGGTTTGGCAAAAAGATAGCCTTGTCCATACTCGCAGCCCAGATTCTTCACCAGTGCCAACTGAGTTTCTGTTTCTATTCCTTCGACTATTACCTTTTTTTCAAGATTATGGGCCAGGCCCACGATGCCTCTGATAATCTCGAGATTTTTCGAATCTTTTTCCATTTCAATAACAAAGGATCGGTCTACCTTCAGAGTGTCGAAAGGAAAACGATGCAGGTAGCTTAACGAGGAATAGCCGGTACCGAAATCATCGATACTGAGGGTAATACTACGTTCTCTGATGGCAGACAGCACATCAAGGGCTGTCTCGATATTCTCCATAATGCCACTTTCCGTGACTTCGAGTTTGAGTGTCGCGGGAGGCAGTCCGCTTTGCTGCAGGATTTGATCAATTTCGTCCATGATGTGAGACGAAAGAAGTTGCGGTACTGCAAGGTTAACGCTGATCAACAGCTTTTGCTGATTGTCGAATTTATCCTGCCAGGACTTGGCCTGTTGGCATGCAGCAAGCAAAACTTCACGGCCAATGGTAATAATAAGGCCGGTTTTCTCGGCAAGCGGAATGAAGTAGTCGGGTAAAACAAGCCCTTGCGTGGGATGCTGCCAGCGAACCAGGGCCTCAAAACCTACAAGCCCACCATTTACCAGATCGACAATCGGTTGATAGAAAACAACAAATTCCTGCCGCTCTATGGCTTTTTTCAGTTCTATCTCAAGCTGGAAGCGTTGCAGGGCCTGGTTATGCATGGTCGGGTCAAACATGACATACTGACCGCGGCCTTGGGCCTTGGCCCGGTACATGGCCGTATCCGCATCACGGAGTATCTCCTCAGCGCCAAGTTCCGGCTCAGGCTGCATGACAATGCCAATACTGGCTGAGACAGAAAATTCCAATTCACCCAGATGAAAGGGCGTTTCAAGTGCCTGCTGGATCCGCTCGGGTATGGCCAGAGAGTGGTGATTGGTAATATTGTCGAGCAACAAGGTGAATTCATCTCCGCCAAGGCGAGCCAAGGTGTCGCCGGGATGGAAAAGGGGGGCAATACGTTCGGCAAAAGCGACTAAAAGCTTATCCCCCTGTTCATGGCCGAGGCTGTCATTGATCAATTTGAATCCATCAAGGTCCAGAAACATCACGGTAAACGCAGCATGGAGATCGGTTTTGCTTCGAGCTACTGCCTGCTGGAGACGATCCAAAAACAGGGCGCGGTTGGCAAGTCCAGTCAGGGAATCATGGAAGGCATCATGGCGCAACTGTTCTTCAAGCTTTTTCCGGTCGGTGATATCCCTGGCGTAGATATGAACTATGCCCTGTTCAGCAAGGGGATGATAATTCCATTCAAAAAAATCAGGCCCAACGGAAAGTTCGATACCGAGTCAGTTGCGGCCACTGGCCAGGCACGCCTCTATGATGTGTCTGTGGTCAGGAGGAAGAAAGGTTTCGACGTCAATCTGTAATTTTTCAAGGAGCGCCTCGGCGCTATGATTCATGTAGGTGACAACACCGCTGGAATCGGAAGACAGGACCGGATTTGGGTTTTCACGCGGGAAGGAAGCCAGGCGAATAATTTCGTGCACCATTCCTTTGAGGTCAACGGCCAAGCCATTCAGTTCTCCCTGGAAATCACCGGCCAGGCGGGCCTGGTAATCGCCGTTACTGATTTTCCTGGTGTAACCGATAACAGCTTTGATGGGAGCGGTAATACTGTTGGCAATGGTAAAGATAAGGGCCGAGGCAAGCAAAATCGCCATGGCGCTACAGATCAAGGCAAATACCTGCCATTTACGATAACTCGCTATCCTCTTGGTGATGAGAATGTCGAGCTCTTCCACTCCTGCCACGAAGAGGTGTTGGCAGCTTACGCGGGCCTTTTTGTTTACGGCAAGATATTCAGCAAGGTCCACTTGCTGTGTGATGCTTTGTTGATGAAGCGCAATAAATTTGGCTGTGGCCTGTCGGTATTCATCAAGGAGCCGTGCAAAGTTATTCTGCAGAGAGGAACTGACTCCGTAATAATTGTGATCTTCCTGAACAGCCATCCGTGAGTCGGCGATGATTTTTTCATAATCTGCCTGAAACAAGCTGAAATCATGCTGCAATTCCTGAGATGATTGCTCCTTAAATTCAACACTTGTCCTCGAGGAAGCCGGACGGTTTGATCCCTCCACCATTAAAAAATATTTGTTGAGCTGGCTGCAGTTACGTGGGAGTTGGGCTACCAACAGGCCTGCCAGTAAATTGCTATCCATGGCAGGATCAAGGGTCAACAAGAAATTTTTCCCGGTTAAGGAGATCAACTCTAAAATATGGGTTTGCAACTTTTCCTGGTCTGTAACTCCGGCCTTTTCCTGCTGCAGGGAAAACCATTGCACCTTTAATTCCATGGAGCGGGAATTTCTGCTGTCCCGAGAATCCAGGACATTGTCCTTAAGCTTCCAACTGGCATTGGCATTGATTTCACTCTGCTGCAGTAGGGTGAAGAGGCTTAGGACCTTCTCTTGCTCTGCTGTGTTTTTGCTTTCATCGACAAAATAATGCTGCGGGATGTGGTCGAGCAGGGAAAATAGCGGTCGAAGAATTTTGGTGCCCGCTAATTCCATTTTCCCGATGTTGATATCATACGCGGATTCAAAATTGAAGTGCAACTTTTATAGGTTTTAAAGAAGTGAACTGGGGTAGTATCCTGGCCTCTTCAACGACCAAGTAAAAGGAGCACGAATGAGACACTACACCCAGCTCACCATTGAGCAACGATACCAGA
>JAGXHG010000033.1 GCA_024636345.1 Desulfobulbaceae bacterium
CGGCAGCGTCAGATGTGTATAAGAGACAGCACTGGCCCAGCACCATGCCTACAGAGAGATGTATGAACGGGAGATGGCGATCAGGCAGATGCCGGCCTTTCCGCCCCTTTTACGGATGATCAATATCCATATTCAGGGTGGCAAAGAGCAGGAAGTACGAAAGGCAGCAGCGGATATTGCTGCGAAGTGCCGGACTTTAGCAAAGTCCCTGGCCGCAGAATCGATGCGTGATCCAGTGGAGATCCTTGGCCCGGCGCCTTCACCACTGGACAGGCTACGTGATCGCTATCGCTGGCAGGTTTTGCTTAAGGGCGTATGTCAGGATGACTTGCATGCCGTATGTCATCAGGTGGTGACATGTCAGGCGGATTTTGCTGTTGGAGATATTAAGATTGGGATTGATGTTGACCCCGAGAATATGATGTGAAGAGTCAGATTGTTTAGAATCGATGTTGATAAGCTGTAAGAATATTGTCTGTCAGTCTCTTCTTGTATAATAAATGTGTTACTGGCTTATATCCACCTTAGCGGGGATAGCCCTTCTAAAATTTGAACCACTTCTTTTTAGGCCCATAGACTACAACCCGGTTCCTGCCCTCTTTTTTCGCATCATAGAGTGCCAAGTCTGACTGATTAATAAAATTATTCTTGTCGAAATCGTCAACTTTGCCAGGGTAAGTGCTGACAAGGCCAAAACTTGCGGTGACTTGGTATTCGTTATTCAGGTCAACAAAAGTTGCTTCTTCAATGGCTGCGCGAAGTTTTTCGCCTACTTGCAAGGCGTCATCTTCTGACGTTTCGGGAAGAATGATTGCAAATTCTTCACCACCATAACGGGCAAGGGTGTCATATTTTCGGAGATTTTGCTGTAAAATCTCACAAAATTTTTTCAACACAAAATCTCCTGCCTGATGACCGTAGGTATCATTAAATTTCTTAAAATGATCTATATCAATAAGAAGCAGGGAAATCGAAGTCTGATGACGGATTGAACGATTAATTTCTTGATCCAGGCTGGTCTGAAAATAACGGTGGTTATAGACCTCAGTTAACCCGTCAATGTTTGCCAGATTGTCCAGGATTTTGTTTTTTGCCTGGAGTTCCACCGTGAGATTCTCCAGTTTGATCTTGGTCTGCACCAGCTGTTGATTGATCTGATCGTAATTGAGATTGAGCAGGCTGAGCTTGATGTTGGCCTCTTGCAGAATCTCCTGGATTGATTTGGTATTTTTGATGTTCAGACCAAAATAAGCCGCAGCTTGATCTAGCTGATGATGCAGGTCGGAGAGGATACTGTTGATGTCGGCGCTGCTTAGTCCAAATAGTTTTTTTGCCTCTTTCTGGAATTGCTTATGATACTCTTCCGGGGTACGGGAGAAGAGGATATTGATCAGGATATCGGAGAGATATACGGCATTCGTTGTCGCCTTGATCTTGAGATTTTGACCGGCGTATTGCTGTGGATCATGATGGAATAGAATTGGGAGCAATAAGACCTCAGGAAAACCCCAACTTTTTGCTACTTCGTAGCCGATAGTACAGTGATCAACCCCTATTAATCTCTTTTCAATTTCTGTAACTGCCCCTTGTTCTTCTTCTAACTGGCAGAGAACTTTTTCATATTCGTCAGGAAATGTTTTGGCGAAGATCAACTCACCAAGGTTCTGCAAGAGTCCGGAGATGAAGATTTCCTCGGTGTCGGCCCCATTTACCTTGCCCAGAATAAGTCTTGCGGCAACTGCAGAGGCAAGAGAGCGTTCCCAAAATTTTTGAAAATCGAAATGGTCACTTTTCCTCCCGCCTTTGATTGAAAGAAACGAAAAAGAAAGGACCAGAGAACGGACAGCGTTGATGCCGAGGATTGACACGGCCTGATTAATTGAGCCGATCTGCTGGGGAAAGCTGTAAAAAGCGGAGTTGGATACTTTAAGGATTTTTGCTGACAGGGCGATATCTTTTGAAACCAGATCCGCGATGTCCGTCAAGGTAGTGTCTTCCTTTGATGTCAGGGATATAAGCGCGGAGGCAACTGTCGGCAGGGTGGGAAGTTCAGTGGAACTGAGAACAGTCTTGAGAATATCTTCTGGCTGCATGATATACGATATAAAGTTAAAGGGTTAAGTAATACTTTTTCTTATCGTTTTCAGCTGTCGATATGGGATACAGGCGCTGCAGTCCATAAGTACTTTGCTTGGGCCTGTTTTACAATTCCATGATAAAAGATTATAGCGTAATACTTAAAAAAATAACACTTAAAACATGGAGATGTCCATGCCCAAACCTTAAATTCCATCTCCTGATTCCGGGTAGGTACATATTTCGCCGCGATAATTTTCAAAAACGAGTTTGTCTCCCCTTGTCAGAATGTAATCCGGGGTGAGTGGAATTTTCCCTTTACCTCCCGGGCCGTCAAGTGCAAAGGTTGGCACGGCCAGTCCTGAGATATGTCCGATAAGGCTGCGCATGATTCTGATCCCTGTCGCAGTCGGTGTGCGGAAGTGATTAGTACCCCGGGTAAGATCTGTCTGGAAGAGATAGTAGGGCTTTACTCGTATTTCCAGCAGTTTCAATAAGAGCTCCCGCATGGTTTCCGGGCTATCGTTAACCCCCTTCAGGAGAACAGTCTGGCATCCCATGGGGATACCGGCATCGGCCAGCAGGGTACAGGCAGCGCTGGCCTCCGGGGTGATTTCCGCAGGATGGTTGAAGTGGGTATTAATGTAGAGTGGATGATATTTTTTCATGATGGCTACCAGCTCCGGGGTAATCCGCATGGGCAGGGTGCAGGGCACTCTGGTTCCAATACGGATAACCTTGACGGATGCAATCGAACGCAGCTCGCGCAGGATAAATTCAATCTGGCTATCCGGTAGGAGGAGAGGGTCTCCACCTGACAAAAGTACCTCCCGGATCTGCGGGTTATGGCGGATGTAGTCCAGTCCTGCTTGGATGCTCTCCTGATTGATTTGCATCTTCCCAGTCCCAACCTTTCGTTTTCTGGTACAGAAACGGCAATACATGGCACACTGGTTGGATATCAGGAACAATACCCGATCGGGATATTTGTGAACCAGATTGGGGACCGGACTCAGATTTTCTTCCGCAAGGGGGTCTTCAATGCAGACAGGATCATGCAGTTCTGCAATATCGGGGACAGCCTGTTTCCAGAAGGGGTCGCCAATCTTCTGGATTAATTTCAGATAATAGGGATTAATCCGCATGGGAAATGTTGCTATTACCTCCTCTAATGAGGTAATGTTAACATTGAAATACTCATTCAGGGTAGTCGGACTGGTTATGGAATCCTTTAGAATGTCTTGCCAATTTTTCATAGTCCGGCATTATGGGATATCAATCCTGAAATGTCAATTTGGTAAATACGCATTTCCCCTTGTCGTGAGAATTATTTTCTTTTTTTGCGGCTTATGGCTGGTGAATAGCGAGTTGGGCGTTTTTCGCCATGTTTTTTTATTTGCTTAACATTTTTTTGTTATGGATATTGATCAAAAACAAAAAGAACACGCTTGGCAGAAAGCCAAAGAGTTGATGGCGGAAGGTGAAAAGCAGAGGGCTCACGTTCGGCTGTCGCGTCAGCTTGAAGAGTTTGAACTTGGAAACATCAAGGTGTTGTCGCACGATGAATTTGTTGGCAATATATCGCAACTGATTATTGAGGCCTCTCATAATGGACCTCAAGGTCGCGCCGAAAATCTTGTGGAGGGATTAGGTAAGCATGCCTGCGGTGAGGATGGCGCAGTCCGCGAACGTGCAGTCATGGCCCTTTCTTTTTGTTCTGGCCTTTTGTCTGCCGAGGAAAACGTCGAGTTACTGGACAAGGTGACCTTTATGCTGGCGCATTGGTTAAAGGTGGAAACATCCTATTATCCGGTTTGTGAAACAGTTTGCCGACAGTTACAACAGAATGGGCTCAGTATGCTGAATGAGGGACGTTGGCAGCAGTTTGATTTACTGCTGGAGATTCTGTTCCAGATTCAATCCGGGCTGCTGGAAAAAGGGAATGTGATTCGGGGATTGGTTGCTAGAACTCTGGATGCACTGGCTGTTGAGCATATCCTTGTGGAGCTGACTCTAGTTTGTCTAAATGGCCAGGGGGGGCAGCAGAACCTGGCTGAGAAGATCCTGACCCGTCTCGGCCGCCGTTCAGTCATTTTTCTCCTTGAGAAGCTGCTGCTGTCGCAACAAAAAAATGAGCGACTTCATCTCATTAGAATGATTCCTGAGGCGGGTAAGGTTGCTGTGCCAGTGCTTAAGGAGTATCTGACCAAAGATCTACCGTGGTACGGAGTGCGAAATATTGTCCTGCTTATTGCTGCCATGGGTGATTCTTTACTTGTCCCGTTGGTGCTCCCCTCACTCAAAAATGAGGATATTCGGGTCCAGCAGCAGGTCATTGATTGTATTAATGACCTTGGGGGTGTGGATAAAAAGAAATATCTCCTGGCGGCACTGTCCTTGGTTGATGATGAGCTCAAAGCGCCGCTGGTTATCCAGTTGGGTCAGCTTGGATGCAGCGCAGAGTGTGCGGAGGTGCTGCTCGATCTTCTGGCAGATCGTGATGCCGTTGCCGCCAATGTGCGTGAAGATCTCCTGGGGCAACTCTGCATTGCCCTGCGTCTGGCGCCAAAACAACGAACCGTTATTCTCTTACAACAGCTTGTGGCCGAACGCGAAAAACTGGAGAAAAATGGACGCGATTCAGTAAGTCTTATTGCCAGACGCACTTTGCAGATTATTGAGCCACAATTGCAGCCTGCAGGTAAAAAAAGTATTGATAAGGAGGTTGAAGTGTCTTTTGCATCTGATTCTGAAGCAGAACAACGGGCAAGGCTGAATTTACATGATCTGGACACTCAGATTCAGAAATTATTGCAGGCTAAAAAGATAAAAGAAGTTACGGCCTTGATTGCTGAACATGCTGTTCATGCGGCAAAAGAAAAAGATTTTGTGACAGCAGATATTTTGCGTGACCGGATGCTCGCGGTGAATCCCAATGCCTTGATTGAGGTCATTCGAGTAAGTGAGGCCATAGATGATGAGAAGAGTAACGCCATCAGCAGTCATCATCTCAGTCTTTGGAGTGAACTGTATGACTTCTTAGACTCCGATAGTTTTACTGCCTTGTACCATTGTCAACGTTTTCAGGAGTATAAGGCCGAAGAGGTGATAGCCCGGCAAGGGGATATCAATTCCACCCTCTATTTTATCAATGAGGGAACGGTTGGCCTGAGCTGCAGGCAGGGTCAGAAGGAGATATTCCTTAAGCGTATGAAGCCGGGAGAGATTGTCGGGGTTGGTCCTTTTTTTGATGTCTCGGTATGGACGGTGACACTAACTGCCATGAGCGCGGTGAAGATGCAGGTCCTGGAACGGGAAGATTTCTTGAAGCTATTGTTGCAGCATCCCGGACTTGAGTCCAGCCTGGGTGATTTTTGTCGTAGATCTGACAAGGTTTCGGAACTTTTGAGAATGTCTGGTGAAAATCGTCGTGAGGAAATCCGGCATTCAGCACAGCAGATCATTGTCAACAGCTTGTTGGATGGTCAGGACAACCCATCGCAACAGAGATTCAAGGGGCAGGTGGAGGATATTTCTCTTGGCGGCCTCTCGTTGATGATCCGTATCTCCAAGAAAGAAAATGCACGATTGCTATTGGGCAGACGCATTATCTCCTCTTTGCCGATGGGGGCAGATGCGGTTCTGGAGTGTAAGGGAGAAATTATCGGAGTGTCGTTACAGGATTATATGGACAAAGATTATCGTGTTCATGTGCGATTCGACCAGCCCATGGGTGCGGATGATCTTAAAAACCTTCTTCTGCAGTGGCGTAAGTAAGGCGCTGCCAATGCCAATAATGGACGCATCACTTTCCATTGGAGGGTTGACTCTGTCGCCACCGCTGGCGCTGGCCCCTATGGTAGGGCTCTCCCATTCGGCGCTGCGTACACTTGCACTGGAGTTAGGGGGGGTCGGTCTTCTTTTTACTGAAATGTTATCAGTGACCAGACTTCCTCAGGAGAATGCCAGTGTTTCGCCCTTTCTCTTCCGCTCCCCAGAAGAACAGCCACTTTTTTATCAGCTTTTCGTCAGCCCCGGCCAGGACGTGGTGCCTGCTGTTGAACGTCTGCACCAACTTGGCGCCCAGGGGATTGATCTGAACTTGGGCTGTCCTGCTCCCAATCTGCGTAAACAGGGGGCAGGGTGTGCTTTGACGAATGATTATGAGCAGGTACGTCATATAGTTTCCATGCTCAGATGCGCCACCAGTCTTCCCTTGAGTGCAAAGATTCGTCTTGGTACAAGTTTAAACGAAGAAAGATTAGTTGATTTTTGTCAGATGCTGGAGGGTGAAGGGGTTGACCTTCTTTCCGTGCATGGGCGTCTGCATGGGGAAAAATTTTGTCGTCGTCCGCACTGGGACTGGATTGGCAAGGTTAAATCTGCTTTGAAGATACCGGTGCTGGCCAATGGCGGTATTTTCAGTGTTGAGGATGCCAGAAAATGTCTTGCACTTTCCGGGGCGGATGGTCTTATGATTGGTCGGGGCGCTGCCTGTCGGCCTTGGCTGTTTGCTGAGATTGCCAGGGATATTTATGGGGTTTCATGTGCTTCTTCTAATTTTAGTCTTTCGGATATTTATTTTCGTTTTGTCCAGTTGTTGGAGCGTTTTCGTCCGGAACGGCGCCTAGGGCGTTTGAAACAGTTTACCCACTATTATGGGCAGAATTTTACCTTTGGCCATCACTTGGCAAGTGCTGTTCAGACCAGTACTTCTGTTGAACAGGCCTGTGATCGTGCCCGAAAGTTTTTTTGTCGAAGCGAAGAGTTACAGGTGTAAGATTCATCTCGAATGGAATGGCAATAGTGTATTAACAACGACAGGAGATGTGCTAATGATTGAGCTGATCAAGAAGGCAATGTTGACTGGTTTGGGTGTGGCTTCATTGACTAAGGAAAAGATTGAGGAAATTGGTCGTGATTTTGTCGAACAGGGAAAACTTTCCCAGCAGGAAGGTGAAAAACTGGTGGAGGAACTTCTTGCAAAGGTTAAAGAGTCTAAGGAGGATATTAGGAAACAGATAGAGGAACGGGTTGAAGAAATTGTAAAAAAGATGAATCTTGTCCGGATGAGTGACCTTGATGAAATGAAATTACAGATTAAGGAACTGCAGGATAGCCACGGGAAGGAGAAAAAGTAACGGGTAATAATCGTCTCCTTTTTCTCGTAACATGTAGTGGCTCAGATTTGAATCTATTGCAAGAAGCGTGTGTTGTTATTCTTTAAACAGTGTCTGCTCAAGCTGTTGGTCACGATCATAGATATCTGTATAAAATGAGATTCCTCCATTTTGATCACTCTTGACAGTCTGATAGGTGATATGTACAGGTATCGTTGTTGGCAGCTGGATAATGGCTCGTTTGCCAGTGTTTATGAGCTCCTTAAATCGATCTATCGGCCATTCTTCCTCGCCGCCGGCCAGCAGAAACTCGGCTAGTTTCAAAGGGCTGCTAAGGCGAATGCAACCGTGACTGAAGTCCCGCTTGGAACGTTGAAAGAGGGATTGAGCAGGAGTGTCATGCATATAGACGTTATACGTGTTTGGAAAGATAAATTTTATGGCGCCAAGGGCATTCCATTTGCCAGGGTCTTGCCGTAATTTGAACTGACCCATTTTCTTCAGGCTTACCTTTTTCCAGTTAATGGATAGAGAATTTAATTCCCTGGCTTCAGACGTTCTGTCACTGAAGAGGCGGATATGGTTTGAGTTTAGATAATGGGGATTTTTTATGAGCTCGCCCAGCATTTCATTACGGGCAATGCTGGGCGGAACGTTCCAGTAGGGGTTAATATCAATATATTGGATCTGATCAGTGAATAATGGCGTTTTGTGCTCTTGGGTGCCGACAATAACGTCCATTTCCAAGATGACCGCGTCATCGACAATTCCTTCCAGAGTAAATCCGGCAACATCCACCAATACATATTTTTTACCGAGATCATGGGCCTCCCAGCGCCAACGCTCAAGATTTAAAATAATTTTTTTGATTTTATTTTCAACAGATATGTTCATGGCGGTGATTGTGCCTTTGCCGATCACGCCATCGCTGGTCAGGCCATGGCGTAACTGAAACTGCCTGACGGCTTGAACTAGTGCTTCATCGTAAACAGGGATATCGGTTTCTGCGGATTGGATAAAACCTTCAATCCATAATCTTTTCCATATCGTTGGGATTCTTGAATCCTGTTCGCCTGGATGGATGGTCTTTCCGGAGGCGATAAAAGGCCAGCCCCCAGTCGCCGCCAGGTTTCGATAGTGCGGCAAAGCGGCGCGCAGATTTTTATAATACTTATGTGACGGCAAAAGGCTTGTCAAAAATTGATTCAGGTCGGGAGAAGAGATGGCCGATTTCACAAGCGGCAATTCGTCAAAAACAGGAACTCCTTCAGATTTTATCAGAACAGGTTTGGGCCTTTCGGAAGAAACACGTCCATTCTGAGCGTCATGGGCATACATGATAAAGGAAAGGGTCAACAGGGTATCAAGTTCAATCAGTTCTTCAGGTGTCTTTCCGTTCCAGAGAGAGGTGATCCGCTGCACATTGTATTTCTCGGGAACCAGGCCGTCCTCCGCTGATTTTTTTAAAACCGAGAAAAGTATTTCTGCTTTTTCTCCAGGGCCGTCTTTAGAGATCCAGAGAGGTTGCAAGCCCATCTGGGTATAAATATCAGCCAGTCGACGTCTTATATTATTGAACTCATTATCAGTTTGGTGATCGAAAAAATCGGTACTGCACTGTTCAAGTCGATCACAGAGGGCAAGATTCAGCTTTTCGGCGGTAAGAGCAAAACCTGTTCCGGGGGAGAGAAGGAGGGTGCAGAGCAGAAATAGGATGGATAACAGCGTGTTCAGCAATATTGAGCCTTTATTGAATGAGTTGCAAAGAGAAGTTGTGAATGGTATGTAGTTTAGTCAGTGAGCTGTGGATATCACTCTTTCAGGACACACACTCTGGAAAGAGTTTCTCCAATATATCCGTATTGTAATATAATGACAGGGAACAAAATAGCAAGAATAACAATGATGGAACAGAATAAGGTCTCAGATCAGGTGAAAGATCCTGAATCCCCTGGCGAGGGAGAGAGTGAACAATTCAATGCCCAATCTTTAACTGATCATCTGCGTGATCTCCGATCATGTCTTATTGTTTCTCTGGCTGCGATCATTGTCGGCTTTGCTGGTTCCTATAGCTATATTGAGTCTATTGGAGTCTGGTTTTTCAAACCGCTTACCGATGTCCTGCCCGAAGGCTCGTCGCTGATCTTTACCTCGTACCAGGAAGGGTTTTTTTTTATCTAAAACTCGCCTTCGTCTGCGGTCTGCTCCTGGCCAGTCCTGTCATTTTCTATCAGATTTGGCGTTTTCTGGCCCCTGGTCTTTACAAACATGAGAAACGCGTACTTCTGCCCTTTTCCTTTCTCTCCACTATCTGTTTTTTGAGCGGTGCGACCTTTGGTTATTTTGTCGTCTTTCCGCCGGCCTTTCGTTTTCTTGTTGGGTACAGCAATGATTTTTTGATGTCACTGCCGGCTGTCAGTGAATATTTTTCTCTAGCCCTTCGTCTGCTCATTGCCTTTGGCGTTATCTTTGAGATGCCGGTACTGATGGTCTTCCTGGCCAAAATTGGTGTTGTCAATATCGCTTTTCTGAATCGTCACCGGAAGTATGCTATTCTCATTAATTTTATTATCGCGGCGATCTTGACTCCGACTCCTGATGTTGTGAATCAATTGATGATGGCGGCGCCATTGATGATCTTGTATGAGATCAGTATCGTCGCCGTGTGGCTCTTTGGTAGAAAAGGCTTTGCTGCTTTTCAGCCGGGTACTGACATAGAAGGAAAGGATGTTACTGAAGAATGATGACGTCATCTGGAAAAGATTATTTGTTGCCGCTTCTGCTGGATTCTTTTATTGGCGTACGCTATAAGTAGATATTTAAGTTTTCAATTTGATTCTACAATTGGAGGTTGTGATGAGTATTTCTGGAGATTTTGCAAAGGCCTTGGAGATTGGGCGTCCCCCTAATATTAGACAATTATTCCCCAACTCCCGTGCCCTGCTGGTCAGCGGCAAGGTAATCGACCGCGCTCTGCGTGCCAAGGGTAGATCTATGACCATGGCCGCTAATGGCCGTAATCTTTTCATTATACGTGGAGCTTTACAGGCAGCACAGCGAGCTGATGCCGCCCTGATCATTGAGATTGCCCGTTCCGAAGGTGGGGCTTCTGCTTATTGTGCTGTGAATTATTGGAATATTGCCCGTCAGGTAGATGCTATGTGTAATGAACTTGGTATTACGGTGCCGGTTGCCATTCACGCCGATCATTACGGGATCAAAAAGGACGCGGATCTGCCCATGGCTAGAGTGGAGATTCCTACAATTTTTGAAGCGGGAATCACCTCAATTGCCATAGATGCCTCGCATATGGCTGATGATCTCAACCTGCTCGCCAATATTGAATTGAACGCCTATATTCCTGCCTGGGCAGGGCTGGAGACCGAGGTGGGTGAGATCAAAGGTTCACAAGGACTTTCCACCGTCGATGACGCTTCTTTCCTGATCAAGGGATTGAACGCCCACGGTATCTGTGCTGACTGGATTGCTTTGAATAACGGAACCACCCATGGCCTTGAGGCAAGCAGTCAGGGGATTCAGGTGGAATTGACCGCGGATATCCATAAGCATCTGGCCCCGTATGGCACATCCGGCGCCCAGCATGGAACCTCCGGCAACAGTTCTGAGCGTCTACGGGCTATTGCCGGACAGACCAGTACCACCAAAGCCAATGTAGCAACGGCTCTGCAGATGGTTTCATGGGGTGTGGAGGTCAATGATTACGGCAATGCCATTCTGGACGATGACGGCAATCTGAGGAAGGTCAAGGGCGAAGGGGTTAGTGAGGAAATGTGGCAGCAGATGGTGGCTTATGCCGATGTCAAAGGATGGAAAAGTGGCGACTATAAAAAGTTGAATCTGCCCTTTGAGCCCAGACTTCTGGGCCAACCCCGTGTGATTCGGGAGCGGATGGCAAAGCGGGTAGAGGGTTTTGTCTATACCATGCTGATGGATGTTTTCTCTGCCGGAGGCAGTGCCACCCTGGCCCGCGAGGTGATTCTTGAGGCGGGCTCCTATGACCTCGGACCCAAGGTTGATCAAATTGAAGACCCGGCCCAATGGAGCCGGGAAATGATTATTGAACGTGCGAGAACGCTTGATGTGAATAAGGGACCGGAAGGCCACTTTGACGATTAAAAAGACTATGAAAAAAATACTTGTGACCGGTGCAGCCGGTTTTATCGGAGCCCATTTGGTCAGAAGATTGACGGATAATGGTGCGGATGTGGTTGGTATCGATAACTTGACTGATTATTATGATCCTCAGTTGAAAAAAGATCGGCTGACCCATCTGGTAGCAGGGGAGCGCTTTCATTATGTGAATATTGATATCGCTGATCGCCCGGCCATGGAAAAGTTGTTTCAGGAACACACTTTTGACGCGGTGGTCAATATGGCCGCCCAGCCCGGGGTTCGCTATTCCCTTATTAATCCGTATTCCTATGTGGATACCAATATTGTCGGTTTTGTAAATATCCTGGAAGGGTGCCGTCACTCAGGGGTCAAACACTTTGTCTACGCCTCTTCCAGTTCGGTGTATGGTGCCAATACTCACCATCCCTATTCGGTGCATGATAATGTGGACCATCCGCTCTCGCTCTATGCGGCCTCGAAAAAGGCCAACGAGCTGATGGCCCATACCTATAGCCATCTTTTTGGCCTGCCCACCACCGGGCTGCGTTTTTTTACAGTGTATGGCCCGTGGGGCAGGCCGGACATGGCGCCAGTTCTTTTCGCTAAGGCTATCCTTGCCGGTGAACCTATCAATGTCTTTAATAACGGAGATATGGAGCGCGATTTTACCTATATTGACGATATCGTCGAAGGAGTGGTTCGAGTCATTAACAAGGTGCCTGAGCCGGATCCGCAATGGAATAGTGATTCACCTGATCCGGCCACCTCATACTGTCCGTACCGTATCTATAATATAGGCAATAATAATAAAGAGACATTGCTGCATTTTATTCATGTCCTTGAAAAGCATCTGGGGCGAAAAGCGGATAAGAATTTTTTGCCCATGCAGCCTGGTGATGTCCAGGTTACCTATGCCAATGTGGATGAGCTGATTCGTGATTTTGCGTATAAACCGGCGACATCATTGGATGAAGGGGTGCGTAAGTTTGTGGCGTGGTATAAATATTATTATAAAAAATAGGTCTTGATTTTCCTGAACAAAATTAAAGATTCAGGACGAAGGTGATTGTCTTGAATTTATGAGTCTTTTCCTGTTTGAGGGGGGTGCTGTCGAACTGGACATAAAATTCTTCAAGCATTTCAAAGTGGAAGAGAAAAAAACATTCATAATATAAAAAAGGGTTGCTGCAAGTTAACTTGCTGCAACCCTTTTTTATTATGTCAGAGATCTGAAACAAAAACCAATCAGCAGGATGGTGCTATGGCTATTGCTGTTGTCTGTGTTGGATAGGGGTTGAAAAGAGGGATGAGCATGTCACCTGCTGCTTTTGTGGTTGAAATGACTTGCTTCAGCACGGAGTGATTGCCGTTCTGATCCAGTTCAACCAGCTCCCAACAGTCAGGAGCGCTGGCGATGGCCTGCATGAAGGCCAGATGTTGAGTGTGGCCGGTTCGATGAGCAATGATATGGCCCAGGACAGGACAACCAAGGAGTGCGAGGTCTCCGACCAGGTCAAGGACTTTATGGCGGATAAATTCATCACTGAAGCGCAGGCCTTCTTCGTTTAGAACGCTCTTTCTGTTCCAGTGAATGGCGATAACATTGCTCAGGTTTACGCCCAGGGCCAGACCATTCTCCCATAATTCTTCAACCTGTTCAACATAGCCAAAGGTCCTGGCCATGGCGATCTCTTTGGCAAATCGGTCTCCTGTCAAGTTGATGGAGTAGCTCTGGGTCTGGATAAGCTCGTCGTTAAAGCTGATCTGGCCGCTTACCTTGAAGCCGTTATAAGGGAGAATGCGAAGCAGGCTGTCGCCGTCCTTGTAAATGATCTCTTTCGTGATTCGCAGCGCTTTACGAAAGGCCTTTTGTTTTCTTTTTCCTGTTTGCTTAAGGAGGTGCATAAAAGGACCGGCACTGCCATCCATAATCGGCACTTCGATCCCGTCAAGTTCAATGTCTGCATTATCGATGCCGAATCCGAGAAGGGCGGCCATGAGGTGTTCAGTGGTGGACACTGTAATGCCATTGTCACTAATGGTTGTGGCAAGACGGGTATCAATGACCTTGTCCATGATCGCCTGAATATGTTGATTGGAAGTCAGGTCGCAACGGAAAAAACGAATACCGTTGTTTTCTGGAGCGGGTTTAATGGCCAGATTGACAGGCTTCCCTGAGTGCAGCCCGATTCCGCAAAAACGGATGGTCTTGCGAACAGTATGCTGATGTGGCTCTGCTTGATGTGACATATAAAAACCTTATTTTTAAGGAATAATAACAGCGTAATTATGCTTATTAATATGCAAAAATCAAGCCACGGTGACGGAAAAGTTTCTATAATAAAAAAAACCTGTTTATTCGGTTATTTGTGCGGAGATAGTGATTGGGTTGTCAAAGGGGTGATTGTGGGATAAAAAACACGAAGGGGTAAGTATAGAGGGGAAAATACATCATATGGTGTGGCGCTGGAGCAAATTAAGCCTTTCCCTTATAAAGGATTTCAGGCCGTCGTCAACATGGGTCCGCATCTGCAGGCTGAAAAGTGGAAGAGCAAAATGAGAGTTCTTTAATTTGACCATGTCCTTGGCGGTGGTAATTATGCCTTGGGCGCCGGTCGCCAAGGCATCTTTCTGGAGCTGCTGGAGGAGACGGGTGGAATAGTGTTGATGGTCCTTGAGGCCGGTAAAACCGCTCAAGGCAATGCCCTGTCCGATCAGACTCTTGCGGAAGGCTTCGGGCCTGGCGATGCCGCAAAAACCATAAAGTGGTACTGGCAGGTCCGAGAGGGGTATTGTTTTATTTCCCTGCTCATCTCTAGCATCACAAGGGGTGTAAGAACTGAAAAAAACAGGTTTATGAGGAAAACGATTTTGCAGAAGAGCAGCAAAACGTTCTGCTCTTTCCTTGTTGGTTACGGTTGTACCGGTAAGTAGAAAGGCGTCACTTCGCAGGAGTGCTGAAACCGGCTCCCGTAGATCGCCACCTGGAAAGACCCGACTGTTGCCGGCAAGTGATTCGGCGCTGAAGAGGACCAGGTCGACATCCCGATCCACGGCCAGATGCTGGAAACCATCGTCAAGCAGGAGGATGTCACTGCCAAAGGCATAAATGGCGTGACGGCAAGGCAGGGCTCGCACAATGCCGGTGAGAACAGGGATGCCGGGCAGGGTCTCGGCAAGAAGCCGTGGCTCGTCTCCGGCCTCTTCGGCACTAAGGTAGAGTTCTTTACCATCTGACACCACATTGACCTTATTAGCGATAGCCCCTCCATAGCCTCGACTGATGATAGCTGGTTTATACCCCTGCTTCTTTAAAAAAGTGGCCAGGTAACTGACGATGGGGGTCTTTCCGGTGCCGCCCATGGTCAGGTTGCCTATGGAAATGACCGGTACTTCCATTTTGTATCGTCGAAAGAAATTTCGAGCGTACAGAGAGGAGCGGATCTTCATGGCCGCGCTGTAGAGTGGACTGAATGGCCGTCCAAGGAGATAGATGCTTTTTCTGGAATCTGGCATGGAGTGTAATCACGAAGAGAAATGGATTCCTTACAAGGTTGCTTCCTGGGCTATCCTTGATCTATGTGGTGCTTCCCGTTATAATATTCTTCCTTTAGGAGGTAGCTTATTCGTCAGGAGAGTGAAAAGTGGTGATTTTTTGCCATCAGATGGTATTATCGAATCTGTTTTTATTTAACAAAATTTCAGATTACTCTTTTTTGCAAAAACATTCAGCTCGAAATTTCTGAGCTGAATGGACCAAGGCCTCAAACCATTTGGAACCAATTGAAATTTTCCAATGGACTACAGATTAATATTTTTTAATTGGAGGAAAAAGGTGAAATTAAAAATGAGAACAAATCTTCTGGTGACTGCGGCAGCAGTTGCTCTGGTTACTATGCTTCCTATAGCCGGTTTGGCTGGAGATACAATTAAAATTGGTGTTGCCGGAGCGCACAGCGGGGATCTGGCTTCCTATGGTATTCCAACCGTGAACGCTGCAAAGCTGGTAGCGGATGAGTTGAACGCCAAGGGTGGAATCAATGGAAAAAAGGTGGAGCTGCTGATTGAGGATGATGTCTGCAAGCCTGAGGTCGCAACCAATAGTGCCACCAAATTGGTATCCCAAGGGGTTGATGCAGTTATTGGCCATATCTGTTCCGGTGCTACCAAATCCGCCCTTCCTATCTATAAAGCCGCAGGCGTTATTCTGATTTCTCCTTCGGCAACTAATCCTGAGTTGACCCAGAGTGGTGACTATCCGAATTTTTTCAGGACCATCGCCTCTGATGATATGCAGGCCAAGGCTGAAGTAGATTATGCCTTGAACGTACTTGGCGTCAAAAAAATAGCGGTAATCCATGATAAGGGTGATTATGGCAAGGGACTGGCCGAGTTTGCCAAAGGGTTTATTGAAAAATCCGGAAAAGGTGAAGTCGTCTTGTTTGAAGGAGTGACTCCAGGGGCTGTTGATTATTCTGCCATTGTTCAGAAGGTAAGACAAGCCAAAGCTGACGCCGTTATCTTTGGCGGCTATCATCCGGAGGCCTCAAAGATTGTCTCCATGATGCGTAAAAAACGGATGGATACTGTATTTCTTTCCGATGATGGAGTAAAAGATGATACCTTTATCAAGGTTGCCGGCAAGGATGCGGAAGGAGTTTATGCCACAGGTCCTAAGGATAACTCTAAAAACCCTGTAGCCCAGGCCGCTATAGCCGCGCACAAGAAGGCTTACAACAGTGATCCAGGCGCCTTCTTTGAAAGCGCTTATTCTGCGGCCCTGGCCATTATGAATGCCATCGAGAAGGCTGATTCCACTGAGATTGCAGCGGTGACCAAGGCTGGCCCCACTGATCAGCGCTATCGGGATGTCCATTCTTCTGCAGAACTATGTGCTCCTGGCCCAGACTTCAGACTTTCTCCCTTTTCCCGAATTGATTCCTGACTTTGCCTTTATGGAACCCATTGCCCATATCATTGGTTCTTCTGATATTGTCATTCTGCTGACCACAACTGTGGTGATGCTGGCGCTTACCTTCCTTATCAAATTTACCCGAATCGGCAAGGCCATGCGGGCAACGGCCCAGGATCGGACTATGGCCCTGCTGGTAGGTATCAATGTGGACAGGGTCATCTCAGCGACTTTTATTATCGGTTCAGCCCTGGCTGCCATCGGCGGCCTGCTGATTGCTTCACATATTGGTCAGATCAATTTTGCCATTGGTTTTATTGCTGGGATCAAGGCCTTTACTGCTGCAGTTCTGGGAGGAATAGGTTCTATCCCGGGAGCTGTCCTGGGGAGTCTGATTCTGGGCCTGACCGAGAGTTTTGCCACCGGCTATATCTCCAGTGATTATGAAGATGTCTTTGCCTTTTCCCTGCTGGTTCTGATTTTGATCTTTAAACCGTCCGGCCTTTTGGGTAGGGCTGATACCAAAAAGGTGTGAGCAGGGGTGCCATGATAACAGTAAAGGAAGTAAAAAGATCGCTGTTGGTCTCGCTCTGGTTTGTTTTTCTCACCTTCCCGCTCATGGTGATTAAAGTTAATCCCTTTGAGAGAACTGTTTCCTGGCGTTGGAGCAATATGGTGTATGTGGCCATTGGAACTTTTGTCATCTCTCTGCTGGCCAAGGCCTGGTTTGTCAGGAAGGAAAATCGCCTGTCTCGGCAGCAGGAGGATTCTTGCCGGGCTCGAACCCCAATTATTCAAAGGATCCTGCAAAGGCCAGGATATCGCTACCCCTTGGCCGCTTTTCTTTTAGGGGCTGCCCTGGTGTTTCCCCATATCTTTTCCACGTATCAGGCCAATATCATGACCACAGCCCTGATGTATATTGTACTAGGGCTGGGCTTAAATATTGTGGTTGGAGTGGCCGGCCTTCTTGATCTTGGCTATGTCGCCTTTTATGCGGTTGGCGCCTACAGTTACGCGCTGCTCAACCTGCATTTTGATCTGGGATTCTGGACAGTGCTTCCCATTGGCGGGCTTCTGGCCGCTCTTTTCGGGGTGTTACTCGGATTTCCGGTGCTCCGGTTGCGGGGGGATTATCTGGCCATTGTTACCCTTGGTTTTGGTGAAATCATTCGGTTGATCCTTGAAAACTGGAATGCCTTTTCTAAGGGGCCCAGCGGGATCAGCAATATTCCCCGGCCTGGATTCTTCGGATTGGAGATGTCGCTTGATCAGGCCATGATTTATATGTACTATCTGATGATCGGCCTGCTGCTCGTGACCATTTTTGTGGTGAACAGGCTCCAGGACTCACGGTTGGGTCGGGCCTGGCTGGCCCTGCGTGAGGACGAGATCGCCTGCCAGGCTATGGGGATTGATAAAACCAGGACAAAATTAATCGCCTTTTCTCTCGGTGCCTTCTGGGCCGGTCTTATCGGGGTGATATTTGCAGCCAAGACCACCTTTGTCAATCCGGCGAGTTTTACCTTTATGGAGTCCGCAATTATCCTCTCCATTGTGGTGCTTGGGGGAATGGGCTCCATTGTCGGTGTCATCTTGGGTGCCTTGATTCTGGTCCTTCTCCCTGAATATCTTCGTGCCCTGTCTGAATACCGGATGCTGGCCTTTGGCGCTATTCTTGTGGCCATGATGATCTTTAAACCTGAGGGTCTGATTGCCAATGTCCGCAGGGTTTATTGTTACAAGGGAAAAAAAAGCAATACCTCATTAAAAAATGATGAATAAATCGATTCTCGAGGTAAACGGTCTGACCATGGATTTTGGCGGCATCCGTGCCCTTGATCGTCTTGATCTTGATGTGCGGCCCAAAGAGATTGTGGCCCTCATTGGTCCTAATGGCGCAGGAAAGACTACATTTTTCAACTGTTTGACCGGGATTTATCTGCCCAGTGACGGTGATATCCGGCTGGTAAGTCCGCAAACGGGAAAGCAGTCCCGGCTTAATGGCTTGAAACCTAACAAAATCACAAAAAAAGGTGTGGCCAGGACCTTTCAGAATATCCGCTTGTTCTCTCAGATGACCGTTCTTGAGAATGTGATGATTGGCACGCACTGTCGGACAAGATCTTTAATCCTGGGCGCTATCCTCCGAACTCGCAAGACCCGTAAGGAAGAGCAGGAAACCATCGATAAGAGTTATGATATTCTGGAAAAGGTGGGCCTTTCCGAGCAGGCCAATGAATTTGCCAGTAACCTCTCCTATGGGGCGCAGCGACGCCTGGAGATCGGCCGTGCCCTGGCGACAGAGCCCTTTCTGTTGCTCCTTGATGAGCCAGCCGCAGGGATGAATCCCCAGGAAACTGCAGACCTTGTCACCTTAATCCTACAGATCCGCGATGAGGGCCATGCCATTCTTCTGATTGAGCATGATATGAAACTCGTGATGACCCTTTCAGATCGCATCATTGTCATGGATTACGGGAAAAAGATCGCCCAGGGGACACCGGCTGAAATTCGCGTTAACCGGGCAGTAATCAAGGCTTATCTTGGCGAGGATGTGGGGTCAGACAATGCTTGAACTTAAGAATGTCCAGACCAGTTATGGCAATATCCAGGCCTTGCAGGATGTGAATCTGACCATCCATGCTGGAGAGATTGTTACTTTGATCGGAGCTAATGGCGCTGGTAAAAGTACTACCCTCATGACTATTTCCGGGATTGTTCCTTGCAGGCGTGGGCAGATCTTGCTGAAAGGCCTGGAAATTCAAGCTCTTTCTCCGGATAAGATTGTAGCCCTGGGGGTCTGTCAGGTCCCGGAAGGAAGGCATATCTTTGCCGACCTGACCGTCCGGGAGAATTTGGATCTAGGTGCTTTTCTCCGTACAGACAAGGCAGGGATAAAGCAGGATCTTGAATATGTGTACTCGCTATTTCCCATTCTTGCTGAACGCAGGCATCAGTCCGGCGGTACGCTCAGCGGTGGTCAACAACAGATGCTGGCCATGTCACGAGCCCTGATGGCCCGCCCGCAACTTCTGCTTCTTGATGAACCTTCCATGGGGCTTGCCCCTTTGGTCATCAAACAGATCTTTGAGATCATCAAAGCTATAAACAAGGAGCACAATACCACCATATTTCTTGTTGAGCAGAATGCACATCAGGCACTGCATATTGCTGATCGCGGGTATGTCATAGAAAATGGCCGGATTATTCTGGCCGATAGAGCGGATAAGCTTCTGAGCAATCCTGATGTACAGAAGGCATATTTAGGGATTTAATATTATGGGAAAAACCAGGGTTGAATGATGAAGAAGATTAAGGCAGGCGTGATTGGTGTTGGCTATCTTGGGAAATTTCATGCCCAGAAATATGCCGGGATGGATGGGGTTGAACTGGTCGGTGTGGTCGATGTGGACCCGGTCCTTGCCGGAAAGGTTGCCGCAGATTGTGCTTGTGCCGCTTTTACTGATTACCGGGAGCTCCTGTCAAAAGTTGATGCCGTTTCCATAGTCGTGCCTACAAGCTACCATCATCAGGTGGCACTCGACTGTATTGCCGCAGGCGTTGATATCCTGCTTGAAAAACCGATTACCACCACCCTGGCCGAGGCCGATGATCTGATTCAGCGGACAGATGCGAAAAATTTGATTTTGCAGGTAGGACATCTTGAACGTTTTAATCCAGCGGTTCAGGCTATGGAAAAATTTCTGACCGTCCCTGTCTTTATTGAGAGCAGCCGGATATCAACCTTCAAGAACCGTGGCGTCGATGTGGATGTGGTGCTTGATCTCATGATCCATGATATTGATATTATCCTCAGTATTGTCCATTCACCCCTGAAGTCCATTCAAACCGTTGGTACCCCGGTGGTGACTGATACCACTGATATTGCCAATGCCCGTCTTGTTTTTGAGAATGGGGCCACCGCCAATGTGACGGCAAGCAGGATCGCGCGGAATAATATTCGTAAAATGCGGATTTTTCAGCCTGGTTCCTATATCAATGTCGATTTTGCCAGTAGAAAGGTGATGACCATCAATCTGACCGATGAGATTCAGGCCAATGGCGCACCCGGACAGGATGTTGAAGTTGCGTCCTTTCCTGCCAGTGATGCCCTGAAAGATGAAATCGCTCATTTTGTGGAAAGTGTCAGAACCAGAACTGAGCCCCTGGTCTCCGGGCGGGCTGGGCGTCGCGCACTTGAGGTGGCCCTGCAGGTGATGGAGCAGATCCGTCAGAATCAGGATCTTGAAGTGTATCGGCAGGTTACTTCGGCCTTGAAAAAGAGATAACTCGCAATGAACTCTCAAAACCGTTCTGGTTTGCATCGAAAAATAATGATCATTGCCGGAGAAGCCTCTGGGGATCTTCATGGTGCCCGTCTGGTGCAGGCTATGCAAGCACAGGACCCAGGGCTTCTCTTCTGCGGTATGGGCTCACGGGAGATGGCGGCCGCAGGCGTCGATATTCTTTTTGATGCCAGTCGCATTGCAGTGGTCGGTCTGGTTGAAGTGTTCACTCATTTTCCTGACATTATCCGTGCCCTGAAAATAGTCAAAAAACGAATGCGCGAAGATCTTCCTGATCTGCTGATCTTGATAGATTTTCCTGATTTTAATCTGATGCTGGCTAAAAAAGCCAAAAAACTCGGCATCCCTGTCTTTTACTATATCAGCCCGCAGGTATGGGCCTGGCGCACGGGCCGGGTGAAGACCATCGGCCGGCTGGTTGATACCATGGGGGTAATTCTTCCCTTTGAGGAGTCCTTTTACCGCAGCCGTGGGGTGACAGCTCATTATGTGGGACACCCTCTGCTCGATTCGGTCAAGGTGACACGGGATCGCGACTCTTTCTGTCGAAGGTATGGCATTAACCCGGAGCATAAGCTGATTGGCCTTCTCCCTGGCAGCCGCAGGAAGGAAATATCGGCGCTGCTCCCCGATTTTCTTGCTGCGGCCAAGCGTCTGCTGAGAAAATATGATCATGAATTTGTCTTTCTCCTGCCTGTTGCCTCCACTGTCTCGGAAGAGGAGTTGTGGAACAATGGCCTGGGCGACTATTCAGAATTGATCAATTTTCGTCTGATCCGTGAAGACCGTTATGATATGATGGCAGCCTGTGATGCCGTCGTTGCCGCTTCCGGAACCGTCACCCTTGAACTTGCCATCCTTGGTATCCCCATGGTGGTGGTTTACAGAGTGTCTCCTCATACTTATTTTTTAGGAAGATTGCTGGTCAGGCATATGCAATTTTTTTCCCTCGTGAATCTGATTGCTGAACGGGGGGTCGTGACTGAGCTTTTGCAGGACGATGTCCAGCCAGGAAAGATTGAAGCTGAGCTTGCCCGCCTCCTTTTTGACGACAATGCCGGCAGAGAGATGCGTCAGGGGCTGGCTGAGGTTCGTGGTAAACTTGGCAGTCCCGGCGCTTCCCGCCAGGCTGCGGCTCTTGCCTTTAAACTTCTTGGCCAAAACAAATAATATCCCCCCCCTAAAAAAAACAGGTACAGATGGTGATCCTATGAAAAGAGAATATCTGTTAAAAATGCTGCTGTTGTGGATGGTGATTTGTTTACCAGTCTGGGCTGGAGCTGAAGACCTCGGTTTCCTGCGCCTGAGTCAGATGGAGGGTGATGTCCAGATCCAGTCCAAGGGCTTGACCGAGTGGCTCCCTGCCACCATCAATCTTCCGGTTCAGAACGGAGACCGTTTGTGGATTCCCAAGGGCGCGTGGGCCCAGGTGGAGACACGAGAAGGGAGTGTCCTCAGGCTTGATGCGGACAGTTCCTTGGAAATTCTGGCGGTGGATGAGCAATCTCTGCAAGTGTATCTCAGTCAGGGGCAGGCCTATCTGAATTTCAAGAGGGTTAACGATGCCATGCTCCAGGTGGATACCCCGGTTTCTTCGATCAGGATCTATGACAGCTCGACCCTTAATGTTGCCCTGGCTGAAAATGGCAATACCGAAATCTCCGTGTTTCGGGGCGCTGTGTTTGCTGAAAACAGGAGCGGTGAGGTTCGGGTTGGTGCGGGCAAAATGCTCTCCATGGATGATGAGTTACCCTCGCTTATGGCCTTAGCCCCTCCTGACGACTGGGAGAGGTGGAACAAGGAGTGGGATGAATCGCTGGCCGACGGTGAGGAAAGTGAGCAATATCTCCCGCAGGAACTGTCAGGATATGGACGGGACCTGAGTAGGAATGGAAGATGGGTTGAAACCCGAGAGTATGGATATGTCTGGACCCCCACAACCGATATCTCTGCTGATTGGGCTCCGTATCGTCATGGCCGCTGGGTCTGGATCGGGGGCGATTACGTCTGGATTGCAAATGAACCGTGGGGATGGGCCCCTTATCATTACGGTCGTTGGTCGCATGTCTCTTCCTATGGCTGGTGCTGGGTTCCACCGCCGCGCCATGAGGTTTATTGGGGGCCAGGTTATGTCAGTTGGGTCTCAACCGCAAATGATGTTGCCTGGGTACCGCTGGCACCTGGCGAGACCTATTACGGTTATGGCCAATATGGACCCCATAGTGTCAATGTTGTTGATGTCGATATTTATACCGTGATTCCTGGAAGAAATTACCGGAATGTCCATGTGCGTAATGCGGTCAGCGTGGTTCGTCGGGACGCTTTTTTGAGAGGTCAGTATCGGGATATGGGACACAGGGAAAATCCCTTTCTCAGGGAACGGATAAATATTGGCCGCCCCAGGCTTGGGCCTGAGCGGGCGACCATGATGCCGATTGTCAGGGATATTCCCAGGGAACATCAACCGCCCCAGCATATTCGATCACTTCCGGGACGGACAGTGGATGGAGAAAGGCCTATGGTCAGAGAACGTGATCGTTCGGTCTTTAGGCCAACAGGTGCACCGCGACCATTGCTTCCTACAATCAGGATGAGTCCTGATCCCAATGTAAAACAGGGTATGGAACAAGATCCACCTGTGCCAGGTGTGCGGCAACAGATTCTTGAGCATAGTGTTATGCCAAGACAATTCGGGGGCAGACCAACCATTGATCCGGAAAAAATCCGCTCTGGAACAACCCCTGTCCAGGTGCAGCCACAGGTTGTTCCGCCCCCGATACCTGCCCGGGTAAAACCAGTTCCGGCAGGTGCTGAAGAAAAGACGACTCCTCTGTTTCGCGGGCAGCCACAGATGCCGGAGCAAGGCAGGATGCCCGGACAACTCAGGGGCAGGCCGACCATTGATCCGGAGAAGCTCCGCTCTGGAACCCCTCCTGTTCTGTTGCAGCCACAAGCAGCACCGCCTCCTGCACCAGCTCGGGTGCAACCGGTCCCGGAAGTGAGAGAGGAACAGCGCACCATGTTTCGCGGACAGCCACAGATGCCGGAGCAAGGCAGGATGCCCGGACAACTCAGGGGTAGACCGACCATAAATCCGGAGACCATCCGCTCTGAAAACCCCCCTGTTCAGATGCAGCCACAGGCAGCACCGCCCCCTGCATCAGCCCAGGTACAAGCGGCCCAGCCTGATGCCGAGGCCTTGAAGCGTTTTCAGGAAGAGCAGGCAGCCAAGAAGGAAGAAGCGAAACAGGATGAAGCGGGTAATATGCGAGAGATGCTTAAGCAGCGCGGGATTCGCCCCAGATTCCCTTGATAAGGGCGGGGGACATCCCGCGTAGAGATCGTTTATTATTTGCCGAAGTTGCAGACCGGGTACTGGCACTGCTTGCAGTTGCGGCAGAGTCCGCCATGCCCCATGCTGGCAAATTCCTCCCGGCCGATGTGCTCTCCGGTGAGAACCCGGGGCAGAATAAGATCAAAGATAGTGATCTTATGAAACATGCCGCAGGCAGGCAGGCCAAGGACTGGAATGTCTCCGATCCGGCCACTGAGAAACATGGCACCCGGCAGCACTGGTGATCCATAGATTGCATCTGTGGCCCCGGCCGCCTGGATGCCCATACGGGTCACATCGTCAGGGTCAACAGACATACCGCCGCTGGTGATGATCAGATCGGCGCCGGCCTCAATGCAGCGGTGGATGGCTTCACTGATTTTGCTGATATCATCGGGGGCAAAGACAACCTTGATGACCTCGGAACCCAGCGCCGTGAGTTTGGTGCGCAGCACCGCCTCAAACTTATCCTCTATCCGTCCCTGGAAGACCTCATTGCCGGTAATAATCAGTCCAGCCTTTGCCTGCCGCAGGGCTTTAACCTCAATCACCGGGGCGCAGGACTGGGCAATAGCCACGGCCTCATCGACCAGGGATCGCGCCGAGACCAGGGGGATCAGACGGGTACCGGCAATGGTCTCGCCCTTTTTCACCGGGGTATTGGTGTGGAGGGTGGAACACATTACCTCACCCAGGAGGTTGAAACGATAGAGCCCCTCCACATTGATCTTCAGCAGGCCGTCCCGATCTGCGATGATGGTGATCTTTCCCTCCACCGGCTCGGAAGAACGGGTAACTCCATCGCCAATCAGGGCTGAGGCCAGTTGCTCAGCGGCTTCATTCTCATGGATCTCCTCCGGTCCCAGCTGCAAGACATAGATATTATCCTTGCCCAGACGTTTCAGGTGCTCAATATCTTCCTCTCTGATGATATGGCCTTTCCTGAAGGCGCAGCCCTTGAACTTATCCTTGACGATCTCGGTGATATCATGGGGTAAAACCATGCCAACGGCATCTTCAACGGCAATTGTCTTTCTCATTCTCAATCCTGAATTTTTTTTTGATTGGTTTATATTCCCCGTGACAGATGCGGCCAGATCAGGGTGTGTAATTGCAGTTGCAGACGGACGGCAAGCTGGTCCTGCAGGATCCAGGCCGCAAGATCCTCTGGTCTGAGTTCGCCTTTAACCGGAGAGAAGAGGGTGGGGCAGCTCATGTTCAGGGCCTGTCTGTTCACCAGATCCTGCGCCCATATATAATCATTTCTGCCGGTCAGCACGAATTTTATCTCACAGCTCCCCGGGACCGTCCTGTTTCGCTCCTTGGCGAAGACAATATTGCCGCTGGCCAATGTCTCCACCGAGCCACTGTCCGGGGTCTTGATATCCATGATAACAATCACCTCGGGGGAAATCGTGTCGATAGGCAGTGAACCGTTGGTCTCAAGCAGCACTGTGCGGCCCTTGGCCACCAGTTGTTCCATCAAGGGATAGACATTTTCCTGGAGCAGGGGTTCGCCGCCGGTGATTTCTACCAGCGCTCCCGGATAACCGTCCACAAAAGAGAGAATAGCATCCATGGCCATGGTCGCATGGGCTTCCTCGTAGGTGTAACGGGCATCACAGTAGCGGCAGCGCAGATTGCATCCAGCTAGTCTGATGAAGACACAGGGGAGTCCGGCATAGGTGGATTCACCTTGGATGGAATAAAAAAGCTCGGAGATGCTTAGGAGCCGTTGCGAAATTTCCACTGCATCTTTGACCATTTCGTTACGCATCCTTACGCAGAGCAGGGATGTTCCAGTGTCGCTCGCTCCAGGGATGGATGAAGAGCGACTGCCGTTATTGAATTCATGATGAACATGTTATCTATTTATAACGGCTAAGCGTCAACGCCAGGTCCATAATAGGTCAACCCTGAGTTATCGGTTTCCCGCACCGTGACGCTGTAAATGCTGTAGCGGTCATGGTGCAGGCTGGCCTTGAGCTGCTCAAATAAAAAGACGGCGATATGCTCAGACGATGGGTTCTGGTTGAGAAAGGCAGGATGCTCATTGAGGTCCCGGTGATCGAGTTCATCAACCACTGCGTTTACCTTCTGTTTAAGGACCTTGAAATCTATGCCCATGCCCAGTTCGTCAAGTTCTGTGGCCCGGACAGTGACCTGCACCTTCCAGTTGTGTCCATGCGGATGCTCGCAGTTGCCGGGGTATTCCCGCAGGTGATGGGCGCCGGCAAAATGGGTCTTGATAAAAATGTCAAACATCGGTGTTCCTCCGTGGGTATCATTCCTGGTGATGACAGCCATTTATTATTCAACAGAACATGGCTGAAAACCTTGGAAAATTCATTCTTGAAATGGTAGGGTATGCCAGAAATCAGAGGGCAGGAGAGAGAGGATAGAAGGCAGACACAAGTGAAATCAAATCTGTCAGCTGTTCCCCAGCTTACTGTCCATTTATTATATTGCCGCATATTGTAGCAGAAAAGGAGTGAAAGAGCATGGCCTTTATTGCCCCCCTCAAGGGAGTACATTTTAATCCGCAGAAAGTTGGTAAACTCGATGAGGTCGTGACTCCACCATACGATGTGATTAGCGCCAATGGTGTTGATGCCTATCTTGCCAGAAATCCTTATAATATGATCCGGCTGGACATCGTCAAGAGTATCGGCCCAGGTGATGAGGCCGATGTGCGCTACGAGGAGGCGGCCGATCTCTTCAGCCAGTGGCTTGAAGAAAAGGTGCTGGTGCGAGACCCTGAGCCAGGGATCTATCTCTATCATACCGAGTACTCACACCCCTCCGGAAAAAGGCTGACCCGCAAGGGTTTTGTCGCACTTGTCGGTCTGGCGGAGTTTGCCGAAGGTGTGGTCAAGCCCCATGAACAGACTTTTGATACGGTGATAGCCGATCGTCTGCGCCTGACTGCCACCTGCAAGGCTCAGTTCAGTCAGATTTTTTCCCTCTATTCCGATCCGCAAAATGAGGTGTTGACTCTGCTGGAACAGCAGGAACGCGAGTCTCTCGGTTCCGTGACCGATGCTGACGGCTGTGTTCACAGCCTGTGGCGGGTGACGAGCTCGGAGACCATCAAAGAAGTGCAGCGACAATTCCTGGACAAGTCCCTCTATATCGCCGATGGTCATCATCGCTATACCACCGCCCTGGCCTATCGTAAGATGGTGCGTGAGGCCAAAGGTGAGCTGCCGGACAACAGTCCGGCCAATCATATCATCATGTATCTCTGCCCCATGGAAGATCCGGGCCTCTCCGTCTTACCCACCCATAGGCTGTTACGCTGGCCAGGCAGGATGGAGGCGGGAGAACTGTTGACCTGTCTTGATCGTTATTTCCTCTGTGAGGAGATCATCGGCGGCAGCCGGGAGACGCTGATGGGAGAGGTGCTGGCGCGCATGGGTGAGCTTGAACGCCTGTCGCCTGACAAAAGTTCCTCCACCTTCGGGGTCTATCATCCCACCGAGGACAGATGCTTTCTACTCAGCCTGAAGCAGGAGGCCCGGGATGTCCTGGCCGGACGTCCGGAACCGCTGCGTGATCTCGATGTGGTTGTTCTTTCCGACATCATCATGGACAAGGCCTTGGGGCTTGATCATCATCGCTGTGAACAGGAAAAACTGGTCAGTTATTACAGTGATCCTGACGAGGCTCTGGATGCGGCGGTGAAAGAATGTCTGGTGAGTGAGCACTTTACCCCTCTGCTTTTTGTTATGAATCCGACGCGAGTCGTGCAGGTAAGGGATGTGGCCGACCATGATCTGATCATGCCCCATAAATCCACCTACTTTTATCCCAAGATCATGACCGGGCTGCTTTTCAATCAGCTGGTCGATGGTGAGGAGATAGAAAGGATTGGCTGATCTGAGTGGAAGTTCCCTGAATGGAGTTTGACGAGGCCGGGCAAGAAGAGACGATAAGCTGCGATAGCCTTTTTGGAGGCAGACTGCACTGTCTCCAGCATCGCTCCGGCTACCGTTTTTCCGTCGATGCGATTCTGGCCGCCCACTTTTCCCCGCCGCCCTCAGGGGGAAAAGTCCTTGATCTCTGTGGCGGCTGCGGGATTATCTCTCTAATCTGCCTCTATCGCTGGCATGAGAAGATCGCCTCTGTCTCCTGCCTGGAACTGCAGCCGGGGCTGGCTGCGTTGGCCACCCGCAACAGGGATATGAACGGATATGCAGTCCAGATGGAGGTGGTGCAGGGGGATCTGCGGCGCATCCTTGATTTTTTTCCTGCCGAGTCCTTTGCCCAGGTAATCTGTAACCCCCCTTTTTACAAGAAAAATTCCGGCCGGCCCTGTCAGGATCAGGAATCCCTTATTGCCCGCCATCAGGTGCACTGTACCCTGGCCGATGTGGTGGCTGCTGCTGCAATCGTTGTCAAGAATCGCGGTAAGGTGGTCTTCGTCTATCCTGCCACCGGGCTTAATTCCCTGCTGGTTACCCTCCAGCAGCAGCATCTGGTTCCCAAACGTCTGCAGCTCCTTTACAGTTATCCAGATGCCACAGCCCCCGCCCGCTTGGTCCTGATCGAGGCAGTCAAGAATGGTGGCGAGGGCCTTGAAATTATGGCCCCGTTTTATCTCTATGAACAGCGCCTGGGTGCATACAGCAGGTCCATGCAGAGAATCTATGATCCAGATTGAGCTTTGAAAAATGATCAGCTTGTTTTCATTTGACCGTTTCCCTGATAATAGAGTGATGGAAAACAAATGGAAAAAAACGCATTCGGATAAATAGGATACCATCTTATGCTGGCAAAGGTACAGAGTGGGGCAGTGGTGGGAGTGGATGGCCTGGCGGTTGAGGTCGAGGTGGATATTGCCCTCGGTCTGCCTTTTTTTACCACCGTCGGACTGCCGGATGGAAGTGTGCGTGAGAGCAAGGATCGGGTCAAAGCGGCGATCAGAAACTGTGGCTACGAATTTCCCAATCGGCGCATAACCGTAAATCTGGCACCCGCTGATATAAAAAAAGCCGGGGCTGGTTTTGATCTGCCCATGGCCCTCGGCATCCTGGCGGCCACTGAAACCCTGAAGAGTGTCAAGCTCGATCAGTACTGGGTCCTGGGTGAACTCTCCCTCGATGGTGGTGTCCGTCCGGTGCGTGGTGTCCTGCCGATAACGCTTACGGCGAGGGATCTGGGGATGAAGGGAATTCTGGTGCCGGAGGCCAATAAGATGGAGGCGGCAGTGGTGGACGGGATTGATGTGATTGCAGTCACGACCCTGCATCAGGCTGTTGAATTTCTGGCAGGTACGATCGAATGTGCCCCTTTTCGTCTGGATCCGGCCACCTCCTTTGCCAGGGCCAGAAGCCATGATGTCGATTTTGACGAGGTCAAAGGCCAGGAACATGTGAAACGGGCACTGGAGATTGCCGCCTCAGGTGGCCATAATATCCTGCTCAAAGGGCCACCCGGGTCGGGTAAGACCATGCTGGCCCGCCGTCTTCCCACCATCCTTCCTGACCTCAGTTTTGCCGAAGCTCTGGAGACCTCCAAAATCTATTCCATCATCGGTCTGCTGCCAGAGGATATGCCTCTCATTGCCACCCGTCCTTTCCGCTCTCCGCATCATACCATCTCCGATGCCGGACTGATCGGCGGCGGCCAGATCCCGCGACCGGGAGAGGTCTCTCTGGCCCATAACGGGGTGCTTTTTCTCGATGAACTTCCGGAATTCAAGAAACACGTCCTCGAAGTCCTGCGTCAGCCCCTGGAAGATGGCACCGTGACCATCGCCAGAGCTAATCTTTCCCTGAAATTTCCAGCCCGTGTGGTGCTGGCGGTGGCCATGAACCCTTGTCCCTGCGGTTTTTATGGGGACAAGCGTAAGGAGTGTGTCTGCAATCCGGCGCAGATCCATAACTACACCAGCCGGGTCTCAGGGCCCTTGCTGGATCGCATTGATCTCCACCTTGAGGTGGCTGCCCTGCCGTTCAAGGAAATGAGCGCGGAGCGACAGGGCGAATCATCAGGGGAGATCAAGGCGCGGGTAGACCAGACCCGAGAGGTTCAGAAAAAACGCTACGCGCGTCATGCGAAAGTTTTCTGCAATGGCCAGATGGGCCCCAAGGACATCAGAAAATATTGCGTTCTGGACGAGCCTTCAACCAGGCTTTTAGAGAAAAGTGTAGAGAAACTCGGCCTCTCGGCCCGAGGCTATCACCGGATTCTGAAAATCGCCCGCACCGTTGCCGATATGGACCGCAGTGAATCTTTGAAGTTGCGTCATGTCGCCGAGGCCATTCAGTACCGACGGATGGCTTAGTGTTTGATTGAACGAGATAAAACTCCAGAATATGTTGTATCTTCCAGCACTCCTTGGACCTTTTACTTAGCCAACCACCCTCCATCCCCACAGAGATACAGGAGACCAGCCCCGCTGTCGACAATCATCCGCCCGTACTCAGCAGGATCATCACAATCTGTATCTGGGGGCTGTCCGTTGGTGAGCCCCAACTGTATATAACCGTTGACATGGAGAGAGCTGTTGGGCGCATCGGTTCCTATCCCCACGTTACCTGTATTGTTCTGGATGAACAGGGCATTGTCAGGTGCCGATGCCTCGATGATAAAGGGTCTGGTCCCGGCAGTGATGTCATCGATGGCAAAGTAGCTTTTTGGCTGAGGAACACTATCCAGATCATTGAGCGTAATGCGCCAGTCGTTTGTAGGAAAACCAGGAGATGTTGAAGTGTCTGTAAAAAGAATCCGAAGGGTATCATCCATCAGAACCAACGTATTAAAACCAAAAGACATGGTCGGAGCAGTATTGCCACCCACAGCCATGTTTCCAGCTATGATGAGATCTCCTGATACGGGACTCCCCACCTCTTTTGCCTGACAGATGGGCTCTCCGTCTATGGTAAAGGAGGATGCATTAACCGTACCATCCACCTCTAGGGCGTCGGCCGGATTTTCAACTCCAATCCCGACGAACCCACTGGTCTTATCATAAAAGACATCCGCCCCACCGACGATACCCTTATTATTATAGAGAAGTTGTTTGTCACGGCTGTTGTTGTCTTGGAGAGGAATGACAAGAACCTTCTTGGCTTGGCAGAGAGTGGACAAAAAGAGTAGACTCACAACGCTTCCTACGATAACTGACAATCTGGATTTCATTGTTTCTCCATATACGCCAAAAAGTTAATCGAAAGTTGGTCTCATTTTTGCAGCCAACCTTGGTTGCTACAGATAAACATAGTTCCATTTGCATTAATCTGAAGGCGTCCCCGCTCTTTTTCTTCGTTGCAATCAGCAACTGGTGGCCCACTTGTGGGTGTCAGTTGAGTATAGCCGGCCACCTGAAGTGTACTCTGCGGGCTAACTGTCCCAATCCCAACCCTGCCGGAATTAGCTTTCACTGTCATTGCCTGCACGGGACCGGGAGTTCCATCGGATGCGATCCTGAAGGGAGAAGGAAAAGTCGCATCATCATCATCCGTTCCCTCATTACCATTGTAACTCTTTGGAACTTCGTAGATCGCGAAATAGGATACACCCCCGTACTGGAGTTTGGAGTTTCAACCAACAGCATGACTGAAACTATACATTTAAAATTTGCATAAAAAGCACAAAAAACTATTGACATAGCGGCAAGAAATTGTGCCGTTTTCTCAGCCGAATTGAGGCAAACAGTAAATACAA
>JAGXHG010000034.1 GCA_024636345.1 Desulfobulbaceae bacterium
AGGTTCATTCCCTAATGACGAGTCGATGCTCAAACTACTTTACCTGGCATTGAACAATATAGCCAAGAAATGGACCTTGCCAATCAGGGACTGGAAGGCAGCTTTGAACCGCTTCTCCATTTTGTTTGGCGACAGAATGCCGGTTTATTGAACATTAAAAAATGTCATTTACACAAAATTATTTACAGGCCCCCAAAAACACATCCTTGATCTCTTAATGGCTGTCCTATTTCTGACAATCACCCCACCAGCAGCATCCAGTCTGGGGACAGGCATTAACTCCACTTTGAAAGCAGGGTGTATTTCCTTCTTTAACCTGTATAGCCCGGATCAAATCAGCCTTTAACATCTTGGCACCATTAATCCCCATTTCCTTTGCAATTTCTCTAATTTCTTTAACAATCATCCTGTCCCCCGTCGCTGCAATTTTTTTATTTTTTTCTATTGCACAATTGAAAAAATTCATATTATTTTTACTAAGTATTCAACAGACAATTGCAAAAGTCAAACAACTTAACAAAACATTACATTCAGATTCGCATTTCTTATTATTAATCGCCTAGCTGCATTTCTTTTCTACACCGGGACACTCATTGACAAGTTGTGCTACATGAGTTTTGAAATGGTCCCAAAAAGGATACGATCGACATCCAGATGGCCGCACCGCATAGATGGAGCACTTCTTCTCTGCCCCCTGAAAAAAAACACATTCAAAACCCTGTTCGGTAACCAGTTCTTTACAGGAAAACCTGTTCCCTACTCGCTGGAGATATTTTTCTATAAAATCAATACTGTGGATCTGCAAGAAACAGCAGATCCGGTTGATTTCCTGCTGATTAACCCAGACATTACCCGATTCTCCGCAACAACAGTGGCCTGGGCAGATCTCACAAGCGCTCGGATCAAAGACAAAATCAAAACCATCCATCTGGACAAGATCCATATTTTTCAAACCTTTTGTTAAATCTATCTCTCACTACCCTTGGCTTCTTCAGCATGAAAAGCACATGCAGAATTTACCATAGTAAGGTATATTTAATTAAATTTATTTTTGGGTACGCATTGCCACGGCAATATATTTTCACCTTATCGTTCAGAGTCCCATAGTGAGGAGACAGAAGACAAATGTTTATCATCCAGAAGCACAGACCAGCAACCGCTCTCACCGATTTCTCCCCATTCATCCATCTCAGTATCTTTTTCCTGTTGACCCTTCTGCCCTTTGCACCAACAGCGGCAGCCGATACCAACTTATATTCCAATGAACCGGAGATCCCTGTCAGAAGTGGCCAGGGGACTGAATACAAGATTATCTCCCTACTGAAAAATGGAGAAACAGTGGTCTCTCTTGAGGAAGATGTCTACTGGACCAAGGTCCGTACCGCAACGGGCCGGGAAGGGTGGGTACTTAAACGCTACTTGAGCAGTACCCCATCCATTGGCATTGACGACGCCTTCTCCTTACCGATCAACAATAATGAAACAAAAGAACAAACTGAAAAGATCAGCCCCATGACCGAACAACCCACAAACGCTCTCCAGCCAGAACCAAATGTCACTCCAGAAACTTTACAATCTCCCCAACCGGAAGAAAGCATCCCCCCCCCCCAGTTCAAAGAACAGCAGGTCGGGCAGGACAAGGAGCTTAAAGAACTCAGAAGTCAGTTGGCAGAAGTAACAATGGAAAATGAGGTTTTGCGAAAGGATGAGCGCATTAAATGGTTCCTGGCTGGTGGAGGGGTACTCTTGATCGGCTGGATAATCGGCCTCATAACATGCAAGTCAGGGAGACGAAAACCATCACTGCTGTAAATGGTCTGAGCAGTAGCCCTGACAGAACAAAGGGCGTAGATATTTTCTTATACTGCAGCAATTGCCTCAGCAATCTGGATAGCCTGCCGACTGGAGGCAACGTCATGAACCCGCACAATGGAGACTCCCTCAGTCACCGCATGGGCTGAGACAACGGCGGTTGCAAGATCACGCTCTTCCACCTGCCTGCCAATAATATCACCCAAGAACCGTTTACGGGAATGACCGAGCAGGATGGGTTGCCCCAGAACGGAAAAGGCAGACAGATTTTTAAGAATGAGCAGATTATGGACAGAGGTTTTGCCAAACCCGATCCCGGGGTCGAGGATAATTCGGCGGCAATCAATCCCCTGCTCCCGCAACCAGTGCAGCCGTTCCCTGAAGAAATTGAGGATTTCACCCACGACATCCTGATAAACAGGTTCGACCTGCATATCTCCAGGCGTCCCTTGCATATGCATGATGACAACCGGAACCTCTGTGGCGCGCAGCAGATCGATCATGGCCGGATCATGACGTAAAGCAGAGACATCATTGATAAGATTTGCGCCGGCCATGAGGGCCTGACGTGCAACCTCCGCCTTGCTGGTATCGATGGATATAGGCAGAGAATACTTCTTACGAAGAGCCAGAATGACTGGAATGACCCGACGCAACTCATCTTCTTCTGAAACGGGCTGCGCAAACGGGCGGGTGGACTCCCCACCCACATCGAGAATATCTGCGCCAGCCGCAACCAAGACATCAGCCTGGGCCACAGCACTCTCCAAGGCATGATAACAACCACCATCAGAAAATGAATCAGGGGTCACATTAATGATCCCCATAATCCGTACTGCTGCCAACAGAATTACTCCTTGCCCTCGACCAGACCTGGAGTTTCCACTCTGGCAGATTTATCCCCGGCGGGTTCACTGCCAGACCTCACCTCAGTGGGAGACTCTGTTGCTTTCTCCTTTTTTACCGGTTTTACAGTCTCCACAACCACCGGTTCATATTGTCCGGGTCTCAGTTCAGCCAGAATCCGCTCGATGTCATCGAGAACAATGGTCTCTTTCTCCAGCAACTCTTCTGCCATCCGCGTAAGAACATCACGATTCTCAGTGAGAAGCGAAACCGTCTGGGTCGTAGCCTCATCAATAATATTCTTTACCGCCGCATCAATCTTGCGGGCGGTATCCTCACTGAAATCACGGTGTTGGGCAATCTCCCGGCCAAGGAATATCTGTTCTTCTTTCTTACCATAGGTAAGTGGCCCCAATTCATCACTCATTCCCCATTCACAGACCATCCGCCGAGCCATATCCGTGGCCCGTTGCAGATCGTTGCCGGCACCGGTAGTAATCTCATTAAAGACTAGCTTTTCGGCAATCCGTCCGCCAAAAAGAATGCAGAGGGTATGTTCGAGAAAACTCTTGGAATGAGTATACCTCTCTTCAGTGGGCAACTGCATGGTCAGGCCAAGGGCCCGGCCCCGGGGAATAATCGTTACCTTATGGATCGGATCTGTATCAGGGAGCAATCTGGCAATCAGGGCATGTCCTGCCTCATGGTAGGCCGTAACCTCTTTTTCTTTATCGGTAATGACCATGGAACGGCGTTCCGCACCCATCATAATCTTATCTTTGGCGCGATCCAGCATATCTTTGCCGATCTTGTTGGCGCTTTCCCGTGCCGCCATAAGGGCTGCCTCATTTATAAGATTTTCCAGATCGGCACCGGAAAAACCTGGGGTTCCCCGGGCAATAACAGCCATATCGACATTTTCATCCATGCTCTTTGTTTTATTTCCGTAAATCTCAAGGATCTGCTGCCTGCCCTTCACATCTGGCAGCGGCACCACCACCTGACGGTCAAAGCGACCAGGACGCAGCAAGGCAGGATCAAGGACATCAGGTCTGTTCGTTGCGGCAACGATGATCACGCCCTCATTTTTTTCAAAGCCGTCCATCTCCACCAGCAGCTGATTCAAGGTCTGTTCACGTTCATCATGCCCGCCACCAAGGCCGGCGCCTCGATGCCTGCCCACCGCATCGATTTCATCAATAAAGATGATACAGGGAGCGTTCTTCTTCCCCTGCTCGAACAGATCCCGCACCCGTGAAGCGCCGACTCCGACAAACATCTCCACAAAATCAGAGCCGGAAATGGTGAAGAAAGGGACATCCGCCTCACCGGCTATCGCCTTGGCCAGTAAAGTTTTTCCGGTTCCGGGTGCACCAGCCAGCAGCACCCCTTTCGGAATACGGCCACCAAGTTTGGTGAACTTCTGTGGATCCCGCAAAAAATCGATAATCTCTTCAAGCTCTTCTTTGGCCTCATCAATACCGGCAACATCAGCAAAGGTAACCTTGTTATCCCCTTTCTCCTTCAGCTTGGCTTTGTTTTTCCCAAAGGACATGGCCCCCCCTTTACCGCCCATCTGCATCTGGCGCATAAAGAAGACCCAGACGCCAATCAGCAGCAGCATGGGAAACCAGGATACAAAGATCGTCATCATCCAGGAATCTTTCTGCACTTCCTTAACCGTTATATCCACACCACTGTTTCTCAGAATGGAGATCAGCTCAGTATCATTGGCCGGATATATTACCTTGAAAGGTTTTCCATCCTGAAGAGTTCCTGATATAGTATCACCATCAATGGCAACCCTGGTAATAGCCTTACTCTGCACCTGCGACATAAAATCACTATAGGTCAGTGCATTCATGCCGGTCTGAGGTTTATTGAAAAGATTAAAGAGCAGGATCATGGTCAGACCAATCACCAGCCACATAGATAAATTTTTATAAAAAGTATTCAACGAAACCTCCGGTGGCTCCTGATATTTTTCTCATTAACATCTCTAACGTGGATACGTCAGAAAGTCATACTTGTTTTCTGTTGTGTCGTATCACATTAAGACCTAACAGGACATTGTCGAGAGATGATTGATCTTTTTCGACAAACAGATGTTTTTCACTTTTTTTCTCATATGAAATATTGAATGGGCTGAACCCCCAGGGAACTTATACGTAAAGCCTGCATCGCCAGGACCACTGACATAGCCCCGCTACTCGTTGTCGTATAGGGAATACGCAGCTCGAGTGCTGCCCTACGAATCAGGTAGGAATCCTCGGTAGTCCGTCTCCCCAAAGAGGTGTTCACCACCCAGGCTACCTGTCTATCCTGTAATTTATCGAGGATATGGGGCCGTCCTTCAGAAATTTTATTGACCTGATCACAGGGAACGCCATGCTGCGCAAGATAGTTTGCCGTTCCCTTGGTGGCAAGAAGTGTAAATTTCATCTCCACCAGTTGTCTCGCCGCTTCAAGGATTCCTTCCTTGTCTCCATCACGCACACTGAGAAATACCGTCCCCGAAACAGGTAAAGTTACTCCGGCAGCAAGCTGTGCCTTGGCAAGAGCCAGCCCCAGATTATCATCAATCCCCATCACCTCACCAGTGGATTTCATCTCCGGCCCGAGTAGAGTATCCACGTTCTTGAATCGGTCAAAAGGAAAGACTGCCTCCTTGACCGCCCAATGTTTTATCATCACTTCGGTACTCAATCCAAGCTGCTCAAGGGTCATACCCATCATCACCTTAGTGGCCATTTTGGCCAGAGGCACTCCGGTGGCCTTGCTGACAAAGGGGACCGTTCGGGAGGCACGGGGGTTAACCTCAAGGATATAGAGGTCCTCATCTTTGACTGCGAATTGCACATTCATCAGACCTATTACACCAAGCTCTTCGGCCATGGCCCGAGTAGCCTGCTTTATCTCTTCAATGAGCTGTTGAGACAGGGTATGCGGCGGCAGAACACAAGAAGAATCGCCAGAGTGAATGCCGGCCTCCTCAATATGCTCCATAATCCCACCGATAATGGTTTTTTTCCCATCACAGATAGCATCAACATCCACCTCGATGGCATCCTCCAAAAACTTATCGATAAGGACAGGATGCTCGTTGTCTGCCATGCCCGGTTTAGCCATGAATTCACGAATGCCCTGCTCACTATAGACAATCCGCATATCCCGGCCGCCCAGGACATACGAAGGCCGGACCACCACTGGATAGCCAATCTGTGCTGCGACACTGAGGGCTTCTTCCAAGGTATAAACCGTATCGTTATTGGGCTGACGCAAATTAAGCTTCTGAAGAAACTGCTGAAAACGTTTACGGTCTTCCGCCCGATCAATGGAATCCGGCGGAGTTCCAATAATGGGCACACCTGCCTCTGCCAGGGCCACGGCCAGATTCAACGGGGTCTGACCGCCGAACTGGACGATAACCCCATCCGGCCTTTCCAGATCAATGATGTTCATCACATCTTCCAGGGTCAGCGGCTCGAAATAGAGCTTGTCCGAGGTATCATAGTCAGTGGAGACGGTCTCGGGATTGGAATTGACCATGATCGACTCAACACCGATCTCAGCCAGGGCAAAGGCCGCGTGGACACAACAATAATCAAACTCAATTCCCTGACCGATCCTGTTAGGCCCGCCGCCAAGGATCATCACCTTTTTCCGGTCCGACCTGCTGGCCTCATTCTCCTGCTCGTAGGTGGAGTAATAATAAGGGGTATAGGATTCAAACTCAGCGGCACAGGTATCAACCAGTTTATAGACCGGCACGACCCCCAGTTGTTTCCGCAGCGTACGTACCTCATTGCCGGAGGTACCGGTGAGAAAAGCAAGCTGAGTATCCGAGAATCCGTACTGTTTACATTTTTTTAAGAATTCACGATTCATCCCCGCCAGATCATGTTGCCGGATCTCATGCTCCAGGGCCACGATCTGCTCAAGGTTACGGAGGAACCAGGGGTCAATCTGACTCATCTCGTAGATACGCTCAACGGTCATGCCCCGCCTGAGCGCCTCATGGAGATAGGAAACCCGTTTGGAGCTTGGGATCCGCAGGCCCGATTCCAGTTCAAAGAGTTCGAGATGATCAAGCTTTTCCTTGCCGTCAGCCCCAAAACCAGCACGGCCTGTCTCCAGCGATCGCATGGCCTTCTGAAAGGCCTCTTTGAAGGTCCGGCCAATGGCCATGGTCTCACCCACAGATTTCATGGCGGTGCTCAGTACATCCTCGGCCTCGGGAAACTTCTCAAAGGTAAAACGGGGAATCTTGACTACACAATAATCAATGGTCGGCTCAAAGGAGGCGTAGGTTTCCCGGGTAATATCATTTTTGATCTCATCGAGGGTAAAACCGACGGCCAGCTTGGCGGCAATCTTGGCAATGGGGAAACCGGTGGCCTTGGAGGCCAAGGCCGAACTCCGGGAGACTCTGGGATTCATCTCAATGATCATCAGCTCGCCGTCCAGCGGATTGACCGCAAACTGGACGTTGGAACCGCCGGTCTCAACCCCGATTTCCCTGATAATGGCAATGGCCGCATCCCGCATCTCCTGATACTCACGATCAGTCAGGGTCTGGGCTGGTGCCACGGTAATGGAATCACCGGTATGGACCCCCATGGCGTCCATATTTTCAATGGAGCAAATGATAACCACGTTGTCCTTGCAATCGCGCATCACCTCAAGCTCAAATTCCTTCCAACCTAGAAGACTGCGTTCGACCATGATCTCGGTGGTCATCGACAAATCCAGGCCGGACGTAGACAGAGCTTCCAATTCCTGACGATTATAAGCCACACCACCACCGGTTCCGCCAAGGGTGAAACTGGGACGTACAATAACCGGGAAGCCAATGGCATCACCGGCAGCCATAGCATCCTCCAGAGTATGAACAATGGCTGATTCAGGCACCTTGAGCCCAATGGCCTGCATGGCCGCCCGGAACTCTTCACGCCCCTCCGCCTTTCTGATGACATCAACCTTGGCGGCAAGCATTTCCACATTGTACTTATCAAGGACACCAGACTCAGCCAGCTTAATGGCAGTATTGAGCGCAGTCTGCCCGCCAAGGGTGGGCAGAAGGGCGTCCGGCCGTTCTTTTTCAATAACCTTGGTCACCATCTCCGGGGTAATGGGCTCGATATAGGTACAATCGGCAAGCTCCGGATCGGTCATGATGGTTGCAGGATTGGAGTTAATAAGAATAACCTCATATCCCTCTTCCTTCAGTGCTTTGACCGCCTGGGCGCCCGAATAATCAAATTCACAGGCCTGGCTGATAATAATGGGACCAGAGCCAATGATAAGGATCTTATGGATATCGGTTCGTTTTGGCATGGGATCATCAAAAAATATTAGATTTTATGGATTGAGGCTTAAAATATCAGAGGAAAAAGATGTTGTGCTAAATAATTACTATGGATTAAGATTTTTCACTCCGCATCATCGCGATAAACCGGTCAAAAAGGTACAATGAATCATGAGGTCCCGGGGCATGTTCTGGATGATACTGAACGGAGAATGCAGGACAAATCCGATGACGCATCCCTTCAAGGCTGCCGTCGTTCAGATTAATATGGGTCACTTCAATAACCTCTTTGTCCAAACTGTCAGGATTCACAGCAAATCCATGGTTCTGTGAGGTGATCTCCACGTGCCCTGTGGCCAGATCCTTAACCGGTTGATTCCCACCGCGATGGCCAAATTTCACTTTGTAAGTAGACCCGCCGTAAGCAAGTCCAAGAATCTGATGCCCAAGACATATTCCGAAAATAGGCGTCTTCCCCAGAAGGGCGCGCACCATCTCAACCACCCCCGGAATACCGGCAGGATCCCCTGGACCGTTTGACAGGAAGACACCATCCGGCGCCATGGCCAGGATGGTGTCAGCATCAGTTGTGGCCGGAACCACCTGAACCTGACACCCCTTCTCGGTCATGATGCGAAGCTGATTAAACTTGATTCCACAATCAAGGGCAACAACCTTCAGAGGATTATTCATTCCTGCCTGGACGGTGGAAAAACTGGTACCGGGAACCGGCCTGTTATCCGCCCAGCCATAGGGTTGATCGCATGTCACCTTCTGCACCATATCCTGACCAAGCAGACCTACCCAGGACTTAGCCCGTGCAACCAGAGATTCCTTATCCAGATCCTCAGTGGAGACAATAGACTTCAAAGCCCCCACCGTCCGGATGTGACGCACCAGCGCGCGAGTGTCAAATCCCTCTACCCCAAGGACACCATAGTGATTAAGAAACTGGGCAAGGGTCTGTTCGGAGCGAAAATTGGATGGCGTAGCATTATACTCCTTCACCAGAAAGGCTTTGGGATGCACAGCAGCCGACTCCATATCCTCACTGTTCACTCCATAATTTCCAATGAGAGGATACGTCATGGTCACAATCTGACCAGTATAAGAAGGATCAGTCAGGATCTCCTGATATCCACTCATGGAGGTATTGAAGACCATCTCGCCGATGGCCTCACCTCTTCCGGTAAAGGACTCACCTTCAAAAATGGTCCCATCTTCCAGGGCTATCAATGCTTTCATATGTTTCCCTATCTTTCTCCAGTAAGAGAGAATTATATTATCCTTGCAGGCTCGTGGCTCTAGAAAACCCGCGAGGATCTCATCTCTTTCAAAAATTGCAAATCAAAACGACAAAACCATAATATTTAACTCGGAATAGCACCTCAAGTCAATCAGAATCAGGAAGCAGAACTGGGAAACAGACACTATGCTGCCAATGCAATCCTGATTTATGATTGACAAGTTGCAACTGCCTGATTATTCATCTTCAATTCTCATACTTAGCGATTTCTATAGGATTAACAACATTTTTCCAGTTATCCCACAGCCCCAATATGCTGATCACAACAAATCGACATTTCGGTTATTTCTGAACGACGGCTTACCCTTACACACAGGAGAATCCATGTACAAAATCAGGTTTTTATTGTTTTATACCTTTACTCTTTTATTCATTCTATCTGGAGGAACACTCATGGCTGAGACGCAACTGAAAGATGGCCTGTACGCCAAATTTATCACCGGCAAAGGCGACATCATCTGTACCTTGGAATTTGAAAAAACCCCACTCACTGTAGCCAATTTTGTAGGTTTGGCCGAGGGCACCAAAGAACTCGGTGGCGGTGCCGGCAAGGGAGGAGCCAGATTCTATGATAACCTGACCTTCCACAGGGTTATTCCTGACTTCATGGTTCAAGGCGGCTGCCCTTTGGGTACCGGCACCGGCGGCCCCGGCTATACCTTCCCCGATGAGTTTGACCCCACCCTGACACACAGCGGCCCGGGAATCCTTTCCATGGCCAATGCAGGACCCGGAACCAATGGCAGTCAATTTTTCATCACCCATGTCGCCACTCCCTGGCTGGACGGCAAACACACCGTTTTTGGCCATGTGATTGAGGGTCAGGACGTTGTCAATAAAATCCAGGGTAATGACAAGCTGAAATCGGTGGAGATTATTCGAGTAGGTGCGAAAGCCCAAGGCTTCAAAAGTGACCAGGCAGCCTTTGACGCCCTGCTTGGCAGCATGGACAAACGAGCCAGAGAAAAAGAGCTGGCAGCCATGGAATCCAGCGTCAAACAGATCAAGCAACAGTGGCCCGATGCCATCACCACACCCTCCGGCCTCCAATATGTAGTCACCCAGAAAGGTGTTGGTACCGACACCCCATCCTCCGGCACCATGGTCAAGGCCCACTATACCGGTAAACTTCTGGACGGCACCAAATTTGACAGTTCCCTTGACCGCGGCGAGCCAATCAGCTTTCCCGTTGGCCAGGGCCGGGTGATCAAAGGATGGGATGAGGCTTTTTTAGCCATGACCAAAGGCGAAAAACGGGTCCTCATCATCCCGGCAGATCTTGGCTATGGACCATCAGGACGTGGTCCGATTCCTCCCAACGCGACCATGGTCTTTGAAGTGGAACTGGTTGATTTTTAGATGCCGTTACCAAAAGAGCAAGGCCCTTTTTGCTCTTTTGGGTTTACGGCATCTTATGCCACCTCCAAGAAACAGCAATCTTTTCGGCTGGCTTCTTGGGGTGGCGTCTTGCAGTCAACGCATAAACTAAAATGCAAGGAGTCGTTTCCTACACTACAAGCGACCCGTTTCTGGCAATTCAAACGACAAAAGGCCCTATCTGAAAACAGATAGGGCCTTTTGTCGTTTAGCTCTGTCAAGTTCCGTCGACCCTTTTCAGTATTTCAACCCCACCCGATCCCGCACCAATTCAAGTGTCACCATGGCCTTAGCGCGCGCCTTATCAGCACCTTTTTTCAGGATTTCCCGCAGCATGGCAGGGTCAGCAAGATATTCAGCCTTTTTCCTCCGGGCTTCTGCAAAATGATCACTGATAAGATCCAGCAGTTCCAGCTTGATATAGCCATAGGCCGCGCCCCCACCCACATAGAGATCCCGCACCTCCTGCAATCGTTCCGGGGTGGCGAAGAGTTTCAACATGGCAAAGAGGTTACACTTATCGGGATCCTTAGGAGACTCCACCGGCGTGGCATCGGTCTCAATGGCCATGACCCTTTTCTTCAGGGCTTTTCCCTCCAGAAAGATTGGAATGGTATTGCCATAGGACTTGGACATCTTGCGGCCGTCCAGGCCAGGAACTGTGGCAGTTTCCTCACTGATGGCCGGTTCAGGCACGACAAAGGTCTCGCCAAATGTATTGTTAAATTTCTGGGCCAGGTCACGGGCAACCTCCAGGTGCTGCTTCTGATCCTGCCCAACTGGAACTTGGTCTGCCTGATAGAGCAAAATGTCAGCTGCCATAAGGACTGGATAAGAAAAAAGCCCATGACTGGCCTCAATACCATTGGCAATTTTATCCTTATAGGAGTGACAGCGCTCAATAAGACCCATGGGAGCGATGGTAGAGAGCACCCAGGTCAGTTCACATACCTCCGGTACATCCGACTGCACCCAGAAGATACATCTCTCAGGATCAAGTCCAAGGGCCAGAAAATCTGCAGCGGCCTCAAGGGTACCGGTGGCAAGACGATCACGGTCATGGACAGAGGTCATGGCATGCAGGTCAACGATAAAGACATAGAGTTCAGAACTCTCCATTTGCGCAATCATGGCTTTCATCATACCAAAGTAATTTCCGATATGCAGCTGACCGGATGGTTGGATTCCAGATAAAATTTTCATAACAATAACGAGAGGGGAAAGAGGATTACTACAGCAACTACAAGGACATTGAGAAAGAACACAATACAGTAAAAACAAAAAAAAGGGGAGTGAGAAAAACCTCTTTCCTCACTCCCCTTCCTTTTTTCAAACTTTGTGACAAAGTCGATCCGGCTGAGACATAGCCTTCTTACTTCTTATCGTCTTTAACCTCTTCAAAATCGGCATCAACCACATCGTCATCCTTGGGAGCAGAGCCAGTAGCATCACCCTCTCCCTGACCTGCATCCCCCCCTTGTTGCGAGGCCTGGGCATACATGAGTTCAGCTAACTTATGCGAGGCCGTGGTCAGCGCCTCAACTGCACTCTTCAGCACCTCAATATCATCACCAGTAGCAGCAGCCTTTACCTTCTCAATCTCTTTTTCCACATTGGCCTTGGTGTCAGCATCCACCTTATCACCGAGATCCTTGAGACTCTTCTGGGTCGCGTGAATCATGGCATCGGCATTATTTCGGGTATCGACCAGCTCCCGCCGCTTATGGTCCTCCTCGGCATGCACCTCGGCATCCCGGGTCATCTTCTCAATATCATCCTTGGAGAGACCGGAAGAGGCGGTGATACGGATGGACTGTTCCTTGCCGGTACCCAGATCTTTTGCAGAGACATGGAGGATACCATTGGCATCAAGGTCGAAAGAAACCTCGATCTGAGGGACACCACGAGGGGACATGGGGATATCAGACAGCTCGAAACGACCGATCGTCTTGTTATCCTGAGCCATCTCCCGCTCACCCTGCAGGACATGGATAGATACGGCCGGCTGATTATCAGCCGCAGTCGAGAACACCTGGCTCTTCTTGGTAGGGATGGTGGTATTCTTCTCGATCAGTTTCGTGGTTACCCCACCCAGGGTCTCGATCCCAAGGGAGAGGGGAGTCACATCAAGCAGCAGCACATCCTTCACATCACCGCCCAGAACACCGCCCTGGATAGCTGCTCCTATGGCAACTACCTCGTCAGGATTCACACCCTTATGCGGCTCCTTACCGAAAATTTCCTTGACCTTGGCCTGAACCTTGGGCATGCGGGTCATGCCGCCAACCAGGATGATCTCGTCAATATCCTTGGCAGTCAGCCCGGCATCCTTTAACGCGGTGCGACAGGGAGCAACTGTACGTTCAATCAGATCATCAACCAGGCTCTCAAGCTTCGCCCGACTCAACTTTATATTCAGATGCTTTGGGCCTGTGGCATCGGCGGTGATAAAGGGGAGATTGATATCGGTCTCCATGGTGGTGGAGAGTTCCATCTTGGCCTTTTCCGCTTCTTCCTTCAAGCGCTGGAGGGCCATTTTATCGTTGCGCAGATCGATACCCTGACTCCGATTAAACTCATCGGCCAGCCAGTTAACAATCCGCATATCAAAGTCTTCACCGCCGAGGAAGGTGTCCCCATTCGTGGATTTTACCTCAAAGACACCGTCGCCAATCTCAAGGACGGAGACGTCAAAGGTGCCGCCGCCAAGATCAAAGACCGCAATTTTTTCCTCACCTTTCTTATCAAGACCATATGCCAGAGAGGCCGCTGTCGGCTCGTTGATGATCCGCAGCACATTGAGCCCTGCGATCTTGCCGGCATCCTTGGTGGCCTGACGCTGGGCATCGTTAAAATAAGCGGGAACAGTAACCACGGCATCGGTCACTTCTTCTCCCAGATATTCTTCGGCAGTCTTCTTCATCTTGCCGAGAATCATGGCTGAGACCTCGGCCGGGGTGTAGTTCTTGCCATCCACTTCAATGCTTGCCGCTCCACCTTTGCCTGACACGATCTTGAAGGGACTGATCTCAACAGACTTTTTCACCTCGGCATCGGTAAAATTACGCCCGATCAAACGCTTGACAGCATAAAGGGTACGCTCGGGATTGGTGACGGCCTGGCGTTTGGCTACCTGCCCCACAATACGTTCATTATTATCACTGAAAGCGACAATCGAAGGCGTTGTTCGATTTCCCTCGACATTGGCGATTACCTTGGGATCGCCCCCTTCCATAATTGCCACACATGAGTTCGTCGTTCCCAGATCTATTCCAATTATTTTTCCCATAATAGTATCACTCCTTGTTTCAAGATATAATAGAGGCCATTGTTACCAGTGACCTTTGTTGTTAATTTAAATTTTCTCCAATGTTTCACAGAAATTCTGGCATAAAGCTCTCGTCTTAAAGAGACGATATTACAATGTGTATCATCCTGCTTTTGTCAAGAGAAGCGTACATCCTTTCCTAGCTCAAAACGAAAATCAGGACCCGGCCTTGCCTGATGAAACAATCACCTTGGCAACACGCAACAAACGGTCTTTATAAGAATACCCTTTTTCAAACTCACTCAGCACATGACTGGCCGGAACCACATCACTGGGCTCCATAACCAAGGCCTCCTGAATATTGGGATCAAAGGGCAGGCCAACACTCTCAACAGCTTTCACTTCAAACTTCTCCAATACCACCAGCAAGCTTTTCAAGGTAAGCTGCACCCCTTCCAATAAAGCTGTCAGATTCGTCTCTGCATCAACTCCAGGTACCACACCTTGGGAAAGTGCTCGCTCCAAATTATCAACCACGGGTAAGATTTCTCGTAAGATATGCTCACCAGCATACTTCATGGCTGCATTGCGATCCCGCTCCATCCGTTTTTTATAATTGTCAAATTCAGCAGCGGCGCGTAGCATTTTATCCTGGTAGCCAGCTATTTCTTCCTGAGCCGCAACAAGCTTTTCCTCTATAGCATTCCCTGCATCCTGGGTGGCAGGTTCTTCAGCAACATGCTTTTCCATCTTGTCCAGAATCTCTTCATTCTCTTGCACTTTCCCCACCTGTTCCTCCACTTTCTCAATATAACAAGGCACACGCCCCACAACTACACCAAAGCAGCCCATAATTCATGAACGCCTGCTGTTATTGACTTACAACATGAGCGAACAATAAGTAGCCCATCTTCATTGTCAAGACAGGAAAAAGATGAACATGTTCTGACTCCATTCTTTACTCTTTTTTAAAAAAATGATTTTTAATCACCGAACAGATCGACCTTGCCAACTTAATAATCACTGGGCACAAAGACATTTTTTTGAGGTTCCCTTGAGATTTAAAACAAAAGACAATATAGTATCCTAAAATATCGGAAATTCTTTTAGCAATGACGCCTCATTATACCGGAGCAGCAGAATGGAATTTGAACCTAAATGGATAGCCTGGGAGATCACCCGGCGATGTAACCTTAAATGCGTCCACTGCCGCTCTTCATCCACCCTGGAGGTGGATGACCATCCTGATTTTTCTTTCAATGAAGCCACCCGTATCCTTGATGATATCGTCTCTTATGCCAACCCGGTCATTGTACTCTCCGGCGGAGAACCGCTGTTGCGTAAAGATGTTTTTGAAATTGCCAGATATGGTACAGACAAAGGGTTGCGCATGTGCCTCGCCACTAATGGCACCCTGGTGACTCAAGATATCTGCACTCAAATTAAGGCCGCCGACATCAAAATGGTCTCCCTCAGTCTGGACGGGGCCAAGGCCGAGACCCACGATAATTTCAGGAATCAGGCGGGCGCGTTTGCAGGAACCATGAACGCCATCCGCCTCTTTAATGAAAACAAGATCCCCTTCCTGATCAACTCCTCCTTTACCGCCCGCAACAGGGAAGAGATTCCCGAGATCTATAAACTGGTCAAATCTCTTGGTGCATCTGCCTGGTACATGTTCATGATCGTGCCCACGGGCCGCGGCGAGAACATTATGGAAGAACTAATCCCTGAAAAAGTGTACGATGAGATTCTGGAATGGCATTACCAAGTAGAAAAAGAAGAGAACGAACTCTTGATGCGACCGACCTGTGCCCCCCATTACTACCGAATCGTCAGGCAGAAGGCCAAAGAGGAGGGGAGCACTTTCAAACGGCGCAATCTGAAGTTCTCAACAGGCGGTTCCAAGGGCTGTCTGGCCGGTCAGCTCATATGCTTGATTGACGTCGATGAAAACATCCTGCCCTGCAGCTATTTCCCCAAGTCTGCCGGCAACCTGAAGAAGCTCTCCTTCAAAGAAATATGGGAGAATTCTTCCCTGTTTCATGAGTTGCGTGACTTCAAGAGCTACAAAGACAACTGTGGACGCTGTGAATATGTTAATGTCTGCGGCGGCTGCCGGGCACGAGCTTATGCCATGACCGGTGACTACCTGGCCCAGGAACCCTTTTGCAGTTATGTACCCGGAACAAGGATCGCGTAACCTAACTGTTCACCATTTCATACCGAACCAAACATTCCTCGTGCAGAGGCATAGTAACGCTAAGAAGAACAATAAAATATTTCCTCTCCGCACCTCAGCGCGAAAAATAATCACCCTTCACCTTACGACTCAATTATGAATGATACCTTTCTCAAAGCCTGCCGCGGTGAAAAGACCGACTACACCCCCATCTGGATGATGCGTCAGGCCGGACGCTACCTTCCTGAATACCAAAAAATACGCGGCAGCGTCACCTTTCTTGAACTGTGCAAAACGCCGGAGCTCTGCGTGGAGGTGACCCTGCAACCCGTTGATATCCTTAATGTGGACGCGGCCATTCTCTTTTCCGACATTCTCATCCCCATGGAGGCCATGGGTGCCCCTCTCACCTTCTCTGAAGGACATGGCCCCATTTTTTCAGAGCCCATCCGCGACCAGGCAGCCCTTGATCGGCTCATTGTCCCCGACCCGGATATCCATACCGGTTTTGTCATGGAAACCATCCGTCTCCTGCGCAAAGAACTGAAGGTACCCCTGATTGGTTTTTCCGGCGCGCCCTTTACCTTGGCTACTTACCTGATCGAAGGCGGCTCTTCAAAGGTCTTTTGGGAGACCAAAAAGATGATGTTCACCCAGCCTGACCTCTTCCATAAACTGATGGAGAAGATCACTGCCTGTACCAGCCTGTACCTTCAGGCCCAAGCCAGGGCAGGAGCTCAGGCCCTGCAGATCTTCGATTCCTGGGCTGGAATCCTGGCCCCCTGTGATTTTAAAGAATTTGCCCTGCCTTATGTGCAACGAATTATCAGTGACCTGCAAGAGACCGGTCTGCCCATCATCTATTTTGCCAACAACGGAGCAACCTTGCTTGATCTCTCAGTTCAATCCGGCGCCGATGTCCTGGGGTTGGATTGGAGAATCAACATCGGAGATGCCATAAAACAGGTGGGGAATAAGGCCGTCCAGGGTAATATTGACCCCTTTGCCTTAATGCTGCCAAAGGACAAACTGCGTCAACGCATCCAGAACCTCCTCGATGGAGCCAAAGACGCCCATGGCCATATCTTTAATCTGGGACATGGTATTCATCAGTTTACCCCACCGGATCAGGCCAGAATTGCCATCGATGCCGTACATGAATTGAGCGTCAGATAGATAACGATAACGTAAGATGAGTAAAAGCGTTCCTTCCATAGACCAATGTCTGGCCTTGATGGATCAGTATAGCATGTTCGACAATATCCGAGCCCATTCACTGACCGTGGCCAGGGTGGCGAAAGCACTATTGACCGGCTTGGCTGCAACAAGAACAAATGGAACAAATCTGCCGGACACAAGTCTGGTTCTGGCCGGAGCCCTACTCCATGACATTGCCAAAACGATCTGCCTGAACAGCAAATGCGACCATGCCCAAAAAGGGCGTGACATCTGCCTTAAGCATGGTTTCACGGCCATTAGTGAAATCGTCCGTGAGCATGTGGTGCTCAAAGATTTCTCGACCGATCGTTATGCTCAAGGGATTTTTTTTGCCAAAGAAATTGTCTATTATGCGGATAAACGCGTTCGCCATGACAGCATTGTCTCTTTGGATGAACGACTGGCTTATATCATTGAGCGCTATGGCAACAATGATCAACAGCGCCACCGTAGTATTCAGGAAAATTTCCAACGTTGCCAGACCTTAGAATACCACCTTTTTTCCCATATAAATTTTTCCAGGGATGTTCTGGCAGACAAGGTTTCAAAAAAATCTTTTCTCTAAAAAAATCAGTACATCATAAACCGTTAACTGCCAATCTGTGTTGTGACGTTGGTTTCACCTTTATTCTTTGCCTATTCACTTCATCAGTAAGTACAATACTATTCGACTTCACCCATCGACTTTCTAAATTTAGTTTCGCCATCAAAACAGCAGGATAAAACCTTGCAGATATCATTGACGGACACATAGGTATCACATCCTCTGCTCAATTTTCTAAGGCTATTGTTTAAGATTCCCTTCAAAGCAATTTCAACTTTCCACAAAGACTTTCCCAATAAGACCATACCATTGAGAGTCACCAAGGTGACCTAACCACTTACAGCTCTTTAGGTTTATCAAGGTAGTACCCCTGAATACCATCTATATTAAGATCACATAGTGTTTGATACTGCGCTTCTTCTTCTACGCCCTCGGCAATAACAAGTATATCGAGACTATGAGCCACACTGGTCAAAGAACCAATGAAAAAATGGCTATCACTGTCATCTTCCTTGAGTTCATCGATGAAGGCACGATCTATTTTAACATACTTGGGCTGCAGAGATTTTAAATACCCGAAATTAGCAAAGCTCTGCCCAAAATGATCCAGACCGATAAAGTGTCCCAATGCTTTTACTTTTTTGGCAAAATCCTGGAGAATACCGAGTTCCTGGGTCGCATTGAATTCGGCAAACTCAAAGATAATTTTCGGTGCTCCCGGAGGCATTTGTTTGAGACTGGATAAAAGCCAAGTTGTAAACGATACGTCTTTAAGGGAAGATGGAGAGATATTCACAGCAAGTTCTGTGGTCTTAAGCTTTCCGCTATCAACAAGCATCGCTTTTTCAATCACGATTCTGTCAATAGAAGATATACGCCGTAGTCGCTCTGCAAGCGGGATAAAGATACCGGCATTAAGCATCTGCCCTGTTGGCAAGGTTATCCGTGCTAAAATTTCCTTGTGCATAAGCTGTTTCAAATTGTTGCTCATGACAACAGATTGGCTAAACAAGATGATCTCTTTATTGTTCAGCACCTGGTCCAGAATCTGCTTCCATTCCTGCTCTCCACGGGGAGTGATAATCGGTTCAGAGGAAAGCAGTTCAACAATCCAGGTGTTTGGCCCCTGATTCTGCGCTGAGCTCAAAATCCGATCAGCCTCAGAGAGCAGTTGTTTAAGAGATGTCACCTGTTCATAACTGACACCACCAACATGTCCAACGTTTTCAGGACACCCAACGTCTTCACTTGCCAAGCCGGCAAAGCCTCCGGCTATTGCTGAAGCTACATGACGCGCATCTTCCTCTGTAACATCGGGCAGAAAAGCTGCAAAGCTTCCTCCTGACATGTGTGAAAGTGCGGAATTTTTCAACTCTCGTGTCGCTTCACGAATACAGTTCGCAACCTTCTGGAGGAACTGGTTCCCACGTTGATACCCTTTTTCCTGGTTGAGCTCCAGGAGATTATGAACCTGAACAAGCAGAAATGCTCCCTTGACAGAAGTGTCACCACTCTTGTCCATTCTTGCCGCAACCTGCCCTTGCAGGTAGCGCCTGTTACCCAATCCGGTCAATGCATCACTGTAAGCATTTTTCCGCAATCTATTTGCCACCCGCGCCTGTTCATCAAACATCTTTTTAACTTTAGCGGTCATACTGTTCATAGCAACAACAACCCGTCGTAATTCACGAGTTCTCGGGAGTTTATTTTGGAATGTGTACTGCTTTTTACAGAGATCCTCTGCCTGCTGTTCAACGCGTCGTAGAGGCTGGAGCAGGGCTCGTAAACAAAGTGCACCCAGCACTAACACCATGATACCTGTAATACCAAAAACCTTTGTCATATTATATATGGCTTCCCAGAGGGTTTTATAAGCATACCCCGGGTGGCTTTCCACATACAGACTGCCCTTCTGCGTCCACCCTGCTGTTATGAGTGTGCTGGCACCCGGAGTTTTTAAAGGGATGGCATGTATAAACCAGGGTGGAACATCTCTGATAACGACATCAAGAGTTCGTTCGATGAGAACTGTTCCGCTGAGGTCAGTAAGCCGAATTGTACGATAATATCCACGATCAAAAACTACATTGATCATGGTTTCGATCGTAGCAATATCATCTTCAGCAATGTAGGGTGTGATCGACAATCCTAGAGAAGTTGCTGTGTCCTGGGCATGGGACTCAAGCTGGGCTTCAAGAAAGGAACGTGTACTTTGGAGCTTGATGATCCATGTACTGGTGAATAGAACCAAAAAGAGCACTAAAGTAAATGTGAGCAGTTGTCTGTAAAGTGTCATAAATTGAACCTCTCGTTATTGTAAACTGACAGGCATCCTCTCGAGCAGATCATTCCATAATTTGAGTCTGTCACTTTTCCCAACCAGATTACCTCTACCTCGCTCTTTTGACAGCCACAATCCTGAACCGTTGAAACTGTATACAGGAAGCAGGTCTGGTCGTTGTGTTGCTGGTTTAATGACATTGATAAGATTATCGAGAACCAGTGGCACAGCACCAGGTGTTTTATAATAGGTAAGCACCATATGGCTTTGATTTAATTTCCAGGCTTTGACATAAGTCAGGTTAAGTTTTTTTTCCGGTACTCCCAGCATCTTCAGAGTAAAATATTTAGAAAGAGCAAAATCTTCACAATCCCCGCCATCACTGGCCAGAAACTCTACCGGCGTGGCCCAGTAATCTTTTTTTAACCAATGTATTGCGTCACTGACAAAAGTTATTTGATTAAAAAACCTGTTTACTTTCTCCAGCTTTTCCATATCGGTACGACTCGTATCTTCGCGGACAAATTGTTGCCAAGCCAGAAGTCTTTTTCGTGCACCATTACCATATTTTTTCTCGGCAGAATCGAGTAGAGATGAATCAAGGGTGAAATTCCCGTTGGCTGAGACAATGTGTCCTACAAAAAAAAATAGTAAGAGCACAATTCCGAACGGCAGTAATATAGTGTTGCTGATAAGATTAAGGACAGAGCTAATGCGGGAGAGAACTAATTGAATAAGTGTTGAAGTTGCGTCAGCAATATTTGACATAATGACGCCGTCTCAGTTGATGGGTCGACTTGTTCACCAGCCTCCAAGTCTTGAGAGGTTTGCTGAAAATTAACGGGACACAAAAAAAATGGTCTTCAGACTGTCCACTCATTGTATCCCATTTCAATCCAAAGGATCTATTTTATATCATTGTTTTTCCGATTCGACAAGTGAACCAATAGTCACCTGACTTTCTTTCGGCCACTCTTTATCAAATGACTTAACCAGCTGCCCCAAACCATTCAGGATACGGTATTGGGCATACAACCCGTCATATTTTGCTGCGACCAGAGCTCGTTTAGCGTCAATGACCTCTGCCTCACTGTCAAGAACATCCAGCAGAGTCCGTTTGCCAAGATTAAATTGTTTGGTATATGCATCAATAGTACCAGTGGAAAAATCGACTCGTTGTTCCAGATATTTAGTTTGATCTTTGACCGCCTGATAGGCCATCCATGAAAGTCGCATGGATTCAACTACCTGCCTGTGAGTATTATTCCTTATCTCTCGCGCTTCACTAACAAGTTCAACGGTCTCAGCCCGACGTGCTTCGTCCTTAAATCCACGGAAAAAGTTATACCGAAGTCGGGCCATCGCAACCAACGAATCATTTCTTCCTCCATTAAACACATCATTTCTTCCTTCATTAGTATAAGTATAATCAGTTTCCCAGTTCTGATCCACTTCCAGATCAATAATAGGCCAATAAGGTGCCTTTGCTACTTCGTATTGCTTTTGTCTGGCTTCAAGGTCAGCTCCTGCCGACTTCAGGGTGGGATGCATTTTGATCGCTTCGGATTCAGCCTCTTCAAGAGAAGCAGGCATCAGGGAATCTGGCGGTGTAGGTTCTTGCAGATCAGTCGGAAGATGGCCGACAACAGCTAGATAATTGGTTTGTGCATCAACAAGATTGGTAGTGGTGACAATAACGTTTGCCTGAGCCAGAGAAAGACGCCCTGCTACTTGATCACTGTCTGACTTGCTGGCAACACCGGATTCGCTTCGCAGATTGATCTGATCAGCAATTCGTACATGGGAATCAAGATTTTCCTGGGAAAGGCGGTGGAGTTCTTGCTGTCGTAGGACATTCAAATATACCTCTGCCGTCCTTAATGCTGTATTTTCAGAGGCACCCTGAAGACTATAAGCCTCAGATCGAACACGCGCCTTTTGACGCTCCACCTCATTATTGGTTGCAAAACCAGTAAAAACATTTTGTCTCAAACTAAGTGTGTACAGCTGAGGATTAGCATTGTCACTCACAGGCTCCTGATAATTCGCGACACCGACTCCTGCAGTAAAATTAAGTTCTGGTAAATATCCAGATCTTGCCTGTTTTACTTCTTGATCACGACCAAGCCGATTATGGGCCATGGATCTGATTTCAGGGTTTGTCTGAAGCATTGTACCAATAGCATCTTGAAGTGTTTCTGCCTGAATACAGCTTCCATCAAATAATAAAGCTCCACCAATTAACGTAGTACTCAGTATTTTACTGATCTTCATAGCAACCCTCCTCTTTGAATAAAATTAACATTTTAAGTACTGCTCGAAAAAGATTGACAGCTCTCATTAAAAATGAAAAGCAGCACTTTCTAATTATTACTCATCTGAAACGGGCGTATAAAAAAAACCCAACTGAGCAAAAAAACACTTTTAACTTAACTAACTCTTTCACATTAAACGTAGAAGGTCAAAATAAAAATATCCAGTTTATTGGAAAATAATTTAGGGATCAGCAGTTCTGAGTTGGCCGGTGATGTTTCGCTGGCAACAGCAGCACCTCGACAAACAACACTGTCGTTACTAAAAATGGCGAAATTGTGGGTAGAAAAAAATGTACAAGAACTGGGACAGGAGGTCCTCTTATTTAACCTCTCTCTCCTGGAGCGCCAGCTCTATCAAACGCTCCAGCAACGCAGGGAAATCAAGACCGAAAGCGGCAGCAGCTTGGGGAAGAAGGCTTGTAGGGGTCATACCGGGAATCGTATTAGTCTCCAATATATAAAAATCACCTTTATCAGTGAGGATCATGTCTGTTCGAGAATATCCTCTCAGTTGCAGTGCCCTGTGTGCGGCCAAGGCGAATTGCTGCGCCTTTTCACTCAGTTCTTTACTAATAGGGGCAGGGCACAACTCACTTGAGGCCCCAGGCTGATACTTGGCAGTATAATCAAAAAAAAGAAATTCCTTATTGGGAATAACCTCTACCAGAGGCAAGGCTGTCAGCTCCTCATTGCCAAGAACCCCTCCAGTAATTTCACGCCCTTTAACAAACTGCTCCACCATGACTTGAGAATCGTGGCCATAAGCAGCCTTTATCCCTGATGCCAGTTCCTCCAAAGTGCCAGCAATTGACATTCCAAGACTCGAGCCAGCTCGCACTGGTTTTATCACCAATGGCAGTTGCAGACGCTCCAATAATCGCGCAGGCGACTGAACGTCTTCTGGACGCGCCATTTCCCAGTCAGCCACCGGAAGACCATGAAGTTTAAACATAATCTTTGATATATTCTTATCAATAGCCATGGCGCTACCTAGCACACCGGAGCCCTGGTAAGGTATGCCAAGCAGTTCAAGATACCCCTGTACCGTCCCATCTTCACCATAAAGTCCATGTAATAGAATAAAAGCCACATCAATAGATGGAGCATCTTGGGCAAGAATCGCCAGATCCGTTGCCGGGTCATAACGCGTAACTATAAATTTCAGAGGATCCAACGCCTTCTCAACCTGGACCGCACCCTTTAACGATACATCCCTTTCACCAGAACGGCCACCAGCCAGTAACGCTACCCTTACTCTCTTCTTTTCCACCACTGTTCTGCTCCTTTTCATACAGATTCTTCGCCATGTTCCGCCTCAATCAGAAATAGCATATCTATTTTCTCAGGCAAATACTATTATAGTAAATTAAAATTTGAGTGATAAGCTTTAAATTCTTTTTTTTTCATCTACTGTAGCCTTAGACGCAGAAAAGCCCCAATCAGAAGATCTGATTGGGGCTTTATATATAAAAAATTCGGCAGCGTCCTACTCTCCCACATAGTCACCCATGCAGTACCATTGGCGCAGAAGAGCTTAACGACCGTGTTCGGA
>JAGXHG010000035.1 GCA_024636345.1 Desulfobulbaceae bacterium
ACAGGCCGGGATTGACAAAAAGGCCAGTTGTCATACCCTGCGTCACAGCTTCGCCACCCATATGCTGGAAAACGGCGTCAACATCCGGGTGCTCCAGGAACTGCTGGGCCACGCGGATGTGAAGACCACCGAGATCTATACCCATGTCATGTCCAGGGATATCAGACGGCTGCAGAGTCCGCTGGATATGTTGCCGGGCTGAACGGAAAAACAATTTGCCCAGCTGCTCGGTAAGGGTACCGAGTTTGGCGAGGCATTAAAAAAAATATTTCGGAGTTTCGCGGGCTCATTTACCTGCTGAAACTTTAATACGTTAAAGGTGCATTGAATTTTGCCTAAAAAAAGAAAGATAATCCCGAAAAAGACAAAGCGCATGAGCGGCAGGTGGCGGGGGTGGACCAGGTACACGATTGCGGCGCAGGTGGTCCTTGTTCTTTGCGTTGCCCTTGGACTCTATGTCGTCTATCTGGACAAGGTGATCCGCCAGAAGTTTGACGGCAAGCGCTGGGCCTTGCCCGCCGTGGTATATGCGCGTCCTCTGGAGCTGTATCCGGAACTGCCTTTGACGGCCTCCATGCTGGCGCAGGAGCTGCAGCTTGGCGGCTATCGTCGCGACAAGGCGGCGAAAGATCCGGGCGGCTACGACCTGGCCGGTAATGTCATGCATCTGGTGACCAGGGATTTTGCCTTTGCCGACGGTGTGGAAAAATCGGCCCGGATCACCGTGGAGTTTGGCGGTCCCGTGATCAGGAAGATCTCTGCGACGGAGAGCGGGGCAGAGATTGCCCTGGCGCGCATTGATCCGGCCCGGATCGGCAGTTTTCATCCTCTGGAAAACGAAGACCGGCTTGTCTACAGCCGCAAGGAGATTCCCGATCTGCTGGTCAAGACCCTCATCGCGGTGGAGGATCAACATTTTTACACCCATTTCGGCGTTGATCCGTGGGGAATCCTGCGGGCCATGTTTGCCAATATCCGTGCCGGCAAGACGGTGCAGGGCGGCAGCACTCTGACCCAGCAGCTGGTCAAGAACTTTTTCCTCAATAATGAGCGCACCCTGCAGCGCAAGTTCAATGAGGTGATCATGGCCCTGTTGCTGGAGGCGCATTACAGCAAGGACGAGATCCTCACTGCCTATGCCAATGAGATCTTTCTCGGGCAGGACCGGGGCCGGGCGGTGCATGGTTTCGGGCTGGCCAGTCAGTTTTATTTCCGCCGCGACCTGAAGGATCTTTCCGCCGCCCAGATTGCCATGCTGGTGGGGATGATCAAAGGACCATCTTATTATGACCCGCGCCGGTATGCGGAGCGCTGTCTGCAGCGCCGGCAGGTGATACTCGATGTGATGCGTGATGAAGGAGTGATCTCAGAGGGTGCATATCTCACGGCCAAGGCTGCCGGGTTGGAGAAGAGTGGAGCGGTGCAGAGCGGTTTTAACCGCTATCCAGCCTTCCTCGATCTGGTGCGCCGCCAGTTGGGAGAGGACTATCGTGAGGAGGATTTGACTTCCGATGGTCTGAAGATCCTCACCACCCTTGATCCTCAGGTGCAGATGCAGGTGGAGAGGAATCTGCGGGAAACGGTATCGGACCTGGAAAAACGTCATGGTGTCAGCGGGCTTGAGGGTGCGGTAATTGTCAGTAGCCGCGAGGGTGGGGAGATCTTGGCCGTGGCTGGAGGCCGTGATGCTATGCAGCCCGGTTTTAACCGGGCCCTTGATGCCCAGCGACCCATTGGTTCGCTCATCAAACCGCTGGTGTATCTGACGGCTCTTGCCAACGGCTACACCCTGGCCAACCCCGTGCAGGATAAGTCCCTAACCATTAGCGCCGCCGGGACCAAGGACTGGCGACCGGCCAATTATGATAAGAAAGAGCATGGTCTGGTGCCTTTTTATGAGGCGCTGGCCAATTCCTATAATTTGGCCACGATCAGGATCGGCATGGATGTCGGGGTGGAAAAGGTAGTGCAGAATATCAAGCGGGCGGGGATCAACCGGGATTTTAAACCCTATCCTTCCTTCCTGTTGGGAACGGCTGACCTGTCACCCCTTGAGGTGGCCCAGATGTATCAGCTCTTTGCTACGGGTGGTTTTTATCAGCCGCAGCGGTCCATTGGCAGTGTGCTTACGGTGGATAATAAGGTGGTTCAGCGTTTCGGGCTGACCGTGGAACAGCGTTTTCCGCCTCAGGAGGTCTTTCTGCTCAATACTGCCCTGAAGCGGGTGATAAGCAATGGAACGGCAAGGTCGCTTTTAAACTATATCCCTGAGACGGTGCAGGCCGCCGGCAAAACAGGAACCACCGATGAGCTGCGGGATAGCTGGTTTGCCGGATTTACCGGGGACCGGCTGGCTGTCGTCTGGATTGGCCGTGACGATAACAAACCGACCGTGCTCACCGGTTCCAGCGGTGCCATGGTGGTGTGGGGCAAGATCATGCAGTCTCTCCATCCCCAGCCCCTGGAGCTGATGGAACCGGAGGGGATTGAATGGGCCCGGGTGGATGGGCGAATCTATAGCCGTGAAGCTGGTGGCGCTTCCCGGGGCGATGTGGTATTGCCCTTTATGGCAGGAACGTTGCCTGCTGGCGCCGCCCCTGCCTCTTCCTCGGGTGATGGCACTCAGGAGTGGAATGTCCCTGGGGTCTTGAACACGGTACGCGACTGGTTTCAATAAAGAGGAACCTGAGGAACGCTTGAGATGCAAGGAGTGCTGAAAGAAAGGAAGCTCTTCTCTCTTCATCTCTCGGGCTGAAGGGCTGATCTCGGCCAGAGATGCAGAGAATGTCATGCCATGAATGTTTATGCTGAAAAATTGATGGCGTCGCAAAAAGTCGCCAACTGCTGCGTTGCCGTACATTGTCTCGTCACTGCGACGTACTTAAGTACGCCTCATTCCTCGAAATGTGCGCGCCTTGCATTTGACGATTTTTGATTAGCCATCCCCAAAAATGACTTTTTACGAGACTGTCAAAATTACGAAAGAAGGGAAAATGAGATGAAGCAAAGAGGTCAAAACCGTTTATGGAATATGGTCAGCAATGTCGGCTTGCTCATGGCAGTGACTCTGCTCTTGCATGGCTGCGGGGTGAAGCATCATGTTGATTGGCCATCCAGACCTGCTCCGGTTTCCAGTCCAATGCCTGCTCCGCATCCCGCTCCCGCTCCTGCCCCGGAGCCTGTCCCTGTTCCCTTCCGTGAATCAGTGCCGGTGGCGGAAGAAGGAAAGGCGGCCGGCACCTTGCTTGCCAGTGCTCGGCAGAATGTGCGGGCCGGCCAGTTCAGTCAGGCTGAAATGGTGCTTGAACGGGCCCTCCGGCTTGAGCCCCGCAACGCCAGGCTGTGGCATGAGATGGCCCAGGTGAAGTATGGGCAGAAAGATTATGGTCAGGTGGTCCAGTTTTGTATCAAGTCGAACAGTCTGGCCGGGAAAGATTATGACTTGATCCAGCAGAACTGGCTGTTGATGGAAAAGGCTTATATACAACTGGGGCAACCGGAGAAGGCGCAGCAGGCGAGAAGGAAATCCGGATGATGCTGGTGATAGCTTTAACGAATTAGGTTGGTTATGTATTTGATGTTGTAGCTCTTAAAACTATTGGGTATCTTGAAAAATGGTCTTTTTGTCCAAGCCCTGCGTTGTTCAGAAAATTTTATTCTCGGAATATCAAATATATGCCTGCGGTAAAATTTTCTTCACGCCTTGATCTTGAATAAAAATCCTAATTTTTCAAGGTACCCCTATTATAAATAGATACTGTCAGTATGGGATATTCGGAAACACGTGATTCAGTAACAGCCCTTGTCAAGGAACAGGCTGATATTGTCCAGATCATAGGAGAGTGCGTTGACCTGAAAAGATCGGGGGCGCGCTTTCTGGGATGTTGTCCCTTCCATGGAGAGAAGACGCCCTCCTTTTCTGTGCATCCGGGGCAGCAGTTTTATCACTGCTTTGGCTGTGGCGAGTCCGGTGATGTCTTCTCCTTCATGATGAAATATCACAACCTCGATTTCCCTTCAGCCCTGCAGACTCTTGCCCAACGTTATCAGATTGAGCTTCCCGAAAAGCATCATTCGGCAGCAGAGCAGGAAAGAGAGCGGCTGCGCAAGGCTATGTACGCCATCAACGACAAGGCGGCGCGGTTGTTCAGGGAATTTCTGCTCCATGCCAGAGGCGCGGCTGCGGCTCGCGCCTATCTCGAACAGCGCGGGATTCCTCCGGATATTCAGGAGAAATTTCAACTGGGATACGCACCTTCCGTGGAAAGCGCCGGCTGGAATTTTCTGGGTAGCAGCCTGCAGGGTGAGGAGAGTGCGGCTGCCGAGGCGGTGGGGCTTCTGGTGAAAAATGACAAGGGCTCCACCTATGATCGTTTCCGCGACAGGATCCTTTTTCCCATCTTTGACCCCAAGGGTCGGATCAGCGGATTTGGCGGACGCATTGTCGGTGACGGGCAACCCAAGTATATGAACTCCCCGGAGAGCCCGATCTTTGACAAAAGCCGCCTGCTGCTCGGTCTTTTCCAGCAGGCAGCGGATATCCGTTCCCGGCAGCGGGTGGTGCTAGTGGAGGGGAACTTTGACATGGTCTCGCTCGTGGTCCATGGCTGTCCCAATGTGGTCGCGCCTCTCGGTACTGCCTTGACCCGGCCACAGTTAAAGCTGCTGCGCCATTATGCGGACAATGCGATTCTGCTCTTTGACGGCGACGCGGCCGGGATCAAGGCGGCGGTCCGGGCCGTTCCCCTTTTCCTGGCCGAGCAGATGAGCGCCAGGGTGGCGCTGTTGCCTCCAGATCATGATCCCGACACCTTTGTGCGTGAAAAAGGTCTGGAGCAGTTGGAGCGGTTGCTGGATAACGCAACGCCGCTTGCCGAGTTCGCTCTGGCAAAGATGATCGAGGAGCATGGGCTGACCCTTGACGGGAAAAGCAGGATTGTGGAAGAGCTGCGTCCGCTGGTACAGGCGGCGGCATCTCCTCTGCAGCGTTCGGTGGTGATTGCCCATTTCAGTGAAAAGCTGGGGATTGCGACCCAGCAGTTGACTGATCTTCTCTCGGGCCATTCATCGATGCCGTCTCCGGTAGAGGTTCAGCCAAGGGAACTGAATCGTCCGGTGCAGGCAGGTCGAGGGAATGTCAGACTCAATGCGGTTCAGAAACGTCTTGTGGCCCACATGGTCTTGCATCCTGCCCATTTTTTGCGGATGGAAGAGGTCGGTTTGAGGCCGCGACTGGCTTTCGGGGTGGGGGAGGTCTTGTTCCTGCAGCTTAAGGCCTTGCATGCCAAAGGCCGGGAGCTGGAGCCGGAGGAATTGCTTGCCGCCTTGCCCGAGGGAGAAGAGCGGGCTCTGGTTGCGGAAATATTGTTAACTGCATCATCAGCTGATTCCGGAAGCAGTTATTGTTCAGGGACGGAAGAGGAGCTGGGCGAATTACTGCTCTGGTTGAAGAGGGAGGAATTGCAGGAAATGTCCAGACAATTGATTGCGGAGATAGGAAAGGTGCAACGGGACGAACATGAGTTTGTAACACTTTCCCGTTTGCTTCAGGAGAAGCAGAAGATTGATAAAGAGTTGCAGGCCCTGGGGTAGAGAATTAGAGAATAAGGGATGGATATAAAAGGGCTGAAGCCAGTTTCTGTGCCCCTGCGAGACGTCACCTGGTGGGTCCAGGTTTAACTTTCTCTGTTTTCAATCACTTATTGATTTAAATTTTTTTCTTGATATAGTGCATGAGCTGGAAACTAGGTGATTTTGTTAAAAGAAGAGAGAGAAGGATGTTTTTTCTTGATGTGAAGACGTGGTATCTCGGGGGGGAGCTATGGCTGGGGATAAGGATTTTGATCAGAATGAGGCAGAACCGATAATTGGTGAGGACCATCTTGAAGACGATGCTTTTGATATTACAGAAATTACTGGTGCTCTTGCTCTTGAAGGGGATGAGCTGGCTGCTGCATGGCCGGATGATGATACGGTGGATGCCTTGCAGATAACTCCGGAAAAGGATGAGGGCGATGATGAGTTCATCGTCGATCTGGATGAAAACGCTTCGTGCCATCTTGGCGCAGGCGCGAAGCCTGGGTGTCATACCGTAGATCCCATGAATATCTATTTGCGTGAGATGGGAACCATGACTCTGCTTAGTCATGAGGAAGAGCTGGAGCTGGCCCGGATGATGGAAGAGGGCTTGTATCGGATTCAGCGGGCGGTGCTGGCAACTCCTTTGGCAATAGAGGCCTTGGAGATAGTGGCAGAGGAGCTTCAGTCTGGTCGGGTAAAAATCTTTCAGGCGTTGAAGGGTATTCCTGATGACCAGAATGACCTTATTGCCCAAGCGCACGACGAGTTTGTCAACAGGGTCGCACTGGCCACAGAACGTGAAAAGCAAAGAGAGGGGTTGCGACAGCGCTTTCTTGCTTGTGTTGATGGCTCGGATGAAGATAGAGAGATTTATCAGCAGATCCTGGATATAGGGACGGAGGTGGCGGATATTTTTCAAGACAGGCTTATTTGTCCACGCTGTATTAATGGCATCGCTGCCAGTCTGGAAGAGCTGGCAAAGCGTTTTCGTCTGCTTCGGGTCCAGGTGATGCAGGAATATAAGCTTGCGGCTGCCTGTGAGGATGATCTGGAGATCAGTCCTTTGGAGCTTGAGAAAAGGATTGCCCGGAAGATGTGTGAAGAACTTGGTTTTGGTTATCATGCCCTTAATGAGACTCTGCATGAACTGGATGCGGCGCGTGATACGGTCAAATACGCAAAAGAATCGCTGGTCCGGGCAAATTTGCGTCTTGTCGTCTCGGTTGCCAAGAAATTTATAAATCGCGGACTGCAGTTTCCTGATCTTATCCAGGAGGGGAATATCGGTCTGATGAAGGCCGTTGAGAAATTTGATTACCACCGCGGTTATAAGTTCAGCACTTACGCCACCTGGTGGATTCGCCAGTCCATTACCCGTGGGATTGCAGACCAGGGGCGGACTATCCGTCTGCCGGTGCATATGATAGAGACCATCAACCGATTGCTGCGGGTGACCAGGGATTTTGTACGTACAGAGAACAGGGAGCCAAGTCCTGAGGAAATGGCGGAACAGCTGGGCCTTGATGTGGTAAAAATCAAGGCAGCGCTGAAAACAGCCAAGGATGCTATCTCACTGGATACGCCAGTGGGGGCTGATGAAGAATCGTTTCTTTCTGATTTTATTGAAGACTGTGCCGCTATGGGACCTGACGAGTCATCCATGGTTGACAGTCTGAAAGAATGTCTTTGCCGGGTGATGTCTTCTCTTTCTGCGCGCGAGGCCAAGGTGCTGCAGATGCGATACGGTATTGATGTGAGCTGTGATCATACCCTTGAAGAGGTGGGGAAATGTTTTGCGGTTACCAGGGAGAGGATTCGTCAGATCGAGGCCCAGGCAATACAAAAACTGAAACATCCTTCGCGAATAGATGAGTTGCGTGTATTTATGACCGATTAGGAGCCGCAATAAAATAACAACTACATTTCTACCCTGTTCGTTACGGCTTTTTCTGCAGGGATTTCCCCGATCTGCTCGTTCCAGTGGCTGAACCTCCAAAGGCTGCAGCTTTTGGGTGCGAAGAGCGGTCGCCCCGGTCGCGGTCGCGGGATCCTGATATTGCGGTTTTTTGTGCGATGCCTTTCAAACGGCATAGATTGCCGACACATTCCTCCTGAAGGGCTATTGTGGCTCTTGTCCTTTTCTGCTCTTTTGCTTTCTAGTAATTTGTGCGCGGTGATGATTTCTCTTTTTTGTTTATTTCCTGCCAAACGGTGAGGTATGGCTGATCTCCTTGATTGGGTGAGTCTGAGTCTGGTTCCAGGATTGGGGGCGGCAGGATTGAGGCGTCTTGTGGACTTCTTTGATGGCCCGGATCGTGTATTACTGGCTTCAGCCAAAGAGCGATCAAAGGTTCCCGGGGTTCGGGCGGAAGCTCTTTTGGGACTGTCAAATGTGGATGAGGTGCGTTGCCGGGGTGAACAGGAGCTGGAACAACTCGCCAGCTCAGGGGCACAGGCCATCTGTCTGGATGATCAGAATTACCCTTCCTTGCTCCGTCAGATCAATGGTCCGCCACCAGTTTTGTATATACGGGGCAAGAGTGAGCTGCTTGAAAGTTGCTGTGTGGCGATTGTCGGTTCGCGGGCGGCAACTACTTACGGCCACCGGATTGCCTTTTCCCTGGCCAGAGATCTGTCTGCCCGGGGAGTGACGGTGGTATCCGGTCTGGCCCTGGGAATTGATGCCTGCGCCCATGCCGGGGCTTTGGCTGCGTCCGGGGCCACGGTCGCGGTGCTGGGATGTGGGTTGGATGTAGTTTATCCCCGGCAGAACAGCGGTTTGTATGAACAGATTAAGGGCGCTGGCGTCCTTGTTACTGAATATCCATTGGGAACCCGTCCTGAGGCTTTTCGTTTTCCGGCGCGAAATCGTATTATTGCCGGGATGAGTTACGGAGTGGTGGTGGTTGAGGCGGCCAAAAAATCCGGTTCGCTCATCACGGCAGAGTTGGCCCTCGATGAAGGTCGTGATGTCTTTGCGGTTCCTGGTCAGGTAGATTCCTTTAAAAGCGCCGGGGCGCACTGGTTGTTGCAGCAGGGGGCAAAACTGGTACTTTCAGCCGGAGATATTCTTGAGGAACTCCATCTCTGCACGGGGTTACAGAGTGGGGAAAAAAGAGGGACTGGGGCGGAGGATGAAAAAAACTTGGCGCTTGAACCTGAACTTCTTGCCCTGCTGGATAAGATCGAACCTTATTCGATGAAGCGTGATGCGCTTATTGCTGTCTCTGGCCTGAGTCCAGGGCGGGTGGCCGAGTTCCTGCTTCTTTTGGAGCTGGAAGGGTTGGTGGAGATGTTGCCAGGTGATGAGGTGCGCAGGGTTGGCGGGGAAAACGAAGAGAGAAGGTGAAGAATTGCATCCCTTGATGTAATTTATTCTTTTCCCTTCTCTTTTTTTGAGATACCCTCTATTCGTATTCACTTTGACAACAAGCACAACAAACAGAAGAGGGAGATATGAAGGAAATTCAATTTGCGCCATCCATATTGTCAGCTGATTTTTCACGTCTGGGAGATGAGATCCGGGCGGTTGATCAGGCCGGGGCTGAGCTTATCCATGTGGATGTCATGGATGGTCATTTTGTGCCCAATATCACCATCGGTCCACTGGTGGTCAAGGCGGTGCGACAGGTAACGGACAAGGTTCTTGATGTGCACCTGATGATCGAAAACGCGGACCGCTATCTTGAGTCGTTTGCTGAGGCAGGAGCTGACTGGATCACAGTGCATGTGGAGGCCTGTACTCATTTGCATCGGACCGTTTCCCGTATCCGGGAACTGGGAAAGAAAGCAGGCGTCGTTTTGAATCCGGCGACCCCTTTGGAGACCCTTGATTTTATTCTGGAAGATGTGGATCTGGTAATGCTCATGAGTGTCAATCCCGGCTTCGGCGGTCAGTCCTTTATCCCGTCAACTCTGCGTAAGATCAGCCGTCTGAAAAAGCGTATTGACGAACTGGGACTTGATGTTGGTATAGAGATTGACGGAGGAATCAGCCCGGCGACAATCGGCAAGGTGGCTGAGGCCGGTGCTAATATCTTCGTTGCCGGCTCAGCGATCTATGGTCAAGCGGATTACCGGGCTGTGATCGCAGAAATGCGTGAGCTGGCAGAGGCAGGCAGCAAGAGAAGAAAGTAACCCCGATAACAGCCGTGTTTTGGAGGTGAGTGATGGAGAGATGGCAGGCATTGACAGATATCCCCGTTTACCCGCATCTTGTGGGTTTGGCGCAGCATCCCTTTGATCTCACGTCGCCAGGGGCGTTGTCTCCGGCCAGGATGCACCAATATTGCTCTTCTGCGGCAGGGATTGATCTGCTCTATGCTGCGCAACGGTTGAATGATGAGGTGCTGGCAGGGTTGCAGGAGCTGGCCGATCAGTGCGGACTGGTGGAGCAGTTTCAACAGATGCGAAGGGGTGCAATAATGAATCGCATCCATGGCTTTGCCTCTGAAGAGCGTCAGGTCCTGCACACAGCTTGCCGCGATCTCTTTGTTGAAAATCCGGCAGAGCCGCTTGCCTCGGGCCAGGCCAAAAGAGAGATTACAAAGCTGAGGGCCTTTCTCGAGGATCTGGAAAACGATATCCTGACCAATGTAAATGGGCGTCCCTTTGATACCATGATCCATGTGGGGATAGGAGGGTCGGATCTTGGTCCCCGCTCAGTTTATGAGGCCCTGCGCGCGTATAAACAACCAAAGAGGCAGGTCTTCTTTGTCTCTAATGTGGATCCCGATGACGCGGCTTCTGTGCTGCGCCAGGTCAATCTGGCAACCACCCTTGTCAATGTAGTGTCCAAGAGCGGAAGTACACTCGAGACCTTGACCAATGAGAGTCTGATCAGAAGGGCCTATGAGGCGCAGGGTCTTGATCCGGCCCAACACTGTATTGCGGTGACCGGTGAGGGGAGCCCCATGGACAGCCCTGCCAGGTATCTCCGCTCCTTTTATATGTTTGATTATATCGGGGGCAGATATAGCTCAACCTCAATGGTCGGGGCAGTCATGCTCGGATTTTCTCTGGGGATTGAGCCGGTGCTGGAGTTTTTGGAAGGTGCCTCTTTAATGGACCGGGCGGCGGAAGAGCCGAAGATTCAGCAGAATATTCCTCTCCTTCAAGCGCTGCTGGGAGTGTGGAACCATACCTTCCTTGGGCATTCAACAGTGGCCGTACTTCCCTACAGTCAGGCTCTGCACCGATTTTCCGCCCATCTTCAGCAGTGCGATATGGAATCTAACGGCAAATCTGTATCTCGCTATGGAGAGTCGGTGGCCCTTAAGACCGGCCCGATTCTCTGGGGGGAGCCGGGGACAAATGGCCAACATGCATTCTATCAGTTGCTGCATCAGGGTACTGAGATAGTACCAGTTGAGTTTATCGGATTCCGCCGCAGTCAGTATGGCGAGGATTTAGAAATTGAAGGGAGTACGTCCCAGCAGAAACTTGTGGCAAATCTCCTGGCCCAGTCCCTGGCAATGGCCATGGGGAAGGAAGATGAAAATCCCAACAGGAGGTTCCCGGGGAATCGTCCGAATCTGATTTTGTTGGCTGACAGATTGACCCCGAAGATCATGGGGGCGCTGCTGGCGCTCTATGAGGCCAAGGTCGTGTTTCAGGGATTCTGCTGGAATATCAACTCCTTTGATCAGGAAGGGGTGCAGCTCGGGAAGGTACTTGCCGGTCGAGTGCTTGACTTGATGGGTGGCCGCCGGGAAGAGGACGGTGCCGATTTGTCTCCGGAGATGTCTTTGATAAAGAGGGCAAAGATGGGCAGAGAGTGACAAAAGTGGAAATGAATATGGATTCATTTCCGAGTGAATTTTCATTCGTTTTTTGTTGACAAAAAATTTGTTCAGAGATATTGTCCGTCGCTGAATGATTATTCAATGGTGTATAGTTTTTGAGAACTGGTACACAATGCCGAACGAAGGACGGTATTTAAAAGGTGAAGCATTCAAGGAGTAATGGCCAGAACTTTTTTTGCTTCTTTTTAAGCATGAAGAGTGAAAGAGTGCTGGTGAGTATATTTTGGTAAAGGTTGAAGTTAAACTAGTAATTTAAAGGAGGAAAATTCATGGCAAAGCATGAGACGCCCCTGTTGGATGAGCTTGAAAAAGGCCCATGGCCAAGCTTCGTTACCGACATCAAGCGCCAGGCAGAGAAAAATCCAGATTGTTGGGATATCCTTGGTCAGGTGGAGTTGTCCTACAAAGAGAGAATCACCCATTGGAAACATGGTGGTATCGTAGGTGTTTTCGGGTATGGTGGTGGTATTGTCGGTCGCTATTCAGACATGCCAAAACGTTTTCCAGGTGTTGAGCATTTTCACACTGTTCGTCTTGCCCAGCCAGCCTCCAAGTACTATTCCACCAAGCATCTGCGTGACATCTGCGATCTGTGGGAGAAATATGGTTCCGGTATGACCAACATGCACGGTTCAACCGGCGATATTATTATGCTTGGTTGTCGTACTGAGGCTCTTGAGCCTTTCTTTTATGACCTGACCCACAACCTGCAACAGGATCTGGGCGGTTCCGGTTCCAATCTGCGGACCCCTGCCAACTGCCTTGGTCAGTCACGTTGTGAGTGGTCATGTTATGATACTGAAGAGGCATGTCATCATTTGACCATGCACTATCAGGATGAGATCCATCGTCCAGCATTCCCTTATAAGTTTAAATTCAAGTTTTCCGGTTGTCCCAACGACTGTGTTGCCGCTATTGCCCGCTCAGATGTGGCGGTTATCGGCACCTGGAGGGATAATATCCGTATAGACCAGGCTGCCGTTAAAGAATATGTTGCTGGCAATATCCCAGGAAACGGCGGTGCCCATGCCGGTCGTGATTGGGGTAAATTTGACATTAAAAAAGAGGTTATTGACCTTTGTCCAACAGAGTGTATGTGGATGGAAGGTGGTGAACTGAAGATCGATGACGCAGAGTGTACCCGTTGTATGCATTGCATCAATGTTATGCCTCGTGCTCTTCGTCCCGGTGCAGATCAAGGCGCGACCATCTGTTGTGGTGCCAAGGCCCCAATCCTTGATGGTGCCCAGTTCGCAACTCTGATTGTACCTTTCATGAAAGTCTCTGCTGACAATGAGTTTGAAGAGTTGATCGAATTCATTGAGAAGATCTGGGACTGGTGGATGGAAGTAGGCAAGAACCGTGAGCGTGTAGGTGAGACCATGCAACGTGTTGGTCTGCCCACCTTTATTAAGGTTATGGGTCTGGATCCAATTCCGCAGCATGTGAAAGAGCCTCGTTCCAATCCTTATGTTTTCTGGGCGGAAGAAGAGGTTGAAGGTGGATGGAGTCGTGATGTTGATGAGTTCCGTGCTCGCCACGCTGCCTAATTAGAAGTTAAATCGAGTAATTAACTCGTATATATAAGGAGATTGATAAAATGGCCTATGATCCAGCCAACCCGATGTCCGACAGAATTTCCGACATCGGTCCGAGATATTATTCTGAGTTTCATCCACCAGTAGTTAAAGCCAACAAAGGCAAATGGCTGTGGCATGAAATCACTAAACCCGGTGTTCTGGTGCATAAATCAGAGACCGGTGATGAGTGTTGGACAGTCCGTGTTGGAGCTGCCCGTCTGATTTCCATCGAGCTTATCCGTGAGATGTGTGATATAGCGGATAAACATTGTGATGGCTTCTTCCGCTTCACAACTCGTAACAACGTTGAGTTTATGGTGGATAATAAAGCCAAGGTTCAGCCACTTCTCGATGATCTGGCCAGCCGTGGCAACAAGTTTCCAGTTGGTGGAACCGGTGCCGGCGTTACCAATATCGTTCATACTCAAGGGTGGGTTCATTGCCATACCCCTGCCACCGACGCTTCCGGCGTTGTTAAGGCAGTCATGGATGAGCTCTTTGACTACTTTACCTCCATGACCCTGCCAGCTCAGGTACGTATTGCCCTTGCCTGCTGTCTGAACATGTGTGGTGCCGTACATGCGTCTGATATCGCCATCCTTGGTGTACATCGCAAGCCACCAATGATTGATCACAAGCGTATCACCGGTGTCTGCGAGTTGCCTCTTGCTATTTCTTCATGCCCCCTTGGTGCCGTTAAACCAGCCAAGGCCATGGTGAATGGTGAGGAGATCAAGACAGTAGCGGTCAATGCAGATCGTTGTATGTTCTGCGGTAACTGCTACACCATGTGCCCTGCCATGCCTCTGGCTGATCCTGAAGGTGACGGAATTGCCATTCTGGTTGGTGGCAAGGTTTCCAATTCAAGATCGACTCCTAAATTCTCCAAGCTGGTAATCCCCTTCCTGCCCAACACTCCGCCACGTTGGCCTGAGACCGTTGCCGCTGTCAAGGGTATCCTTGAAGCCTATGCCAAAGATGCTCGCAAGTATGAGCGTGTTGGCGAGTGGGCAGAGCGGATTGGCTGGGAGAAGTTCTTTGAGAAATGCGATATTCCCTTCACAATGAAGAGTGTTGATGATTATCGTTTGGCTTATGACACCTGGCGTACGACTACTCAGTTCAAGTACACCTCTCATGTCAAGTAATTGACTTGATGGTATGGTCGATTTTAAATGGTTAGAATCGACCATACCTGCTGGATACTTGCCTGTTCACAATTTTTTTTAGGAGTATGTGCAATGGCATTAAGTATTGAAGAGCTCAAGGCTGCGATCCTGAAGAAGGCAGAGACAGCCCCCAAACCACAGCTCTATATCAAGGATTTTTATGCATGTGATCCTGACTCCAAACCACGTGTAGTCAAGAATGCTGCCAATGATTTGGTTAAGGAAGGCAAAATGATGTTCTGGTCTTCCGGTTCTACCACCATGTATGCCATGAAAGATCGTATTAAAGATGAAGAAGGCGCAGGTGGAGTGAATTAGTTTTTAAATTCTCGATTGCTGAGAGTTGGTGAGGTGCCGAGTTTTAAACTCGGCACTTTTTTTTTGCCTTTTTTTAAGAATATAATGAAAGACATACTTTTTCTGGATACGGTTGATTCGACAAATCGGGTGGCTCGAGATCTTGGGACTGCGGGGAAACCACATGGCTATGCGGTTCTGGCTGCTAGTCAGTCAGCTGGACGTGGCAGATTGGGGAAAGCTTGGCAATCACCACCAGGAAAAGGTCTTTATGCTACGATTTTATTACGACCCGGGCTGGATGTCAAAGAGTACTCCAAAATAACGTTGACGGCAGGACTTGCCCTCAGCCAGGTTCTGGATGAGATATGTCAGTTGAAAGTAGCGTTGAAGTGGCCCAACGATATCTATATTTCTGGCCGGAAGTGCGGTGGTGTCCTGGTGGAGACTTCATCTCTTCAGGGAGAGGCGGATGAACACTTTGCTCTTGTGGGCATAGGGGTGAATGTGAATGCTGATAAAGATTCATTTTCTTCTGACTTGCAGAAAAGCGCAACCTCCCTCTTCCTGGAGACTGGGAAAGAATATGAGATCTTGACTCTATTTGAGGCAATCCGGTCCAGACTTCTGCAGTTGGTGTTCCAACTTACGCATGAAGGTTTTGCCGATATCCTGAATCAGTGGCGAGAACGGGATATGTTACAAGGAAAGTGGATGCAGTGGGTAACCCCCACGGGTGAGATAGTATATGGTGAGTCGCTTGGTGTGGACAATAGTGGGATATTGTCGGTACGGGATCGTTCAGGGAGGATCTACGAGGTGCTTTCAGGTGATGTGTCTCTGGCTCCACAGTTTAGGGGCCGTTAAGAAATGGCTTAATCTTTAATGCTTATCTCGTTACGGCCCCTTACGCTGTTCTGGATATTCTGTTGTTTATGTAATTTTTTTACAGCGCCTTAGTCAAAATTAGGAGAAGGCAGATAAATGAAACATCTATTTATCTGCCTTCTGCGTTCAGTTGCCTAGTATCGATAATAATCTGGTTTATATGGCCCTTCAAGCGGTACGCCGATATAGTCAGCCTGTTCCTGGGTCAGGACAGTGAGGTTGGCCCCGATCTTCTGCAGGTGCAGTCGGGCAACCATCTCGTCGAGGTTTTTAGGCAAAAAATAAACCTTGTTTTCGTACTGACCGGGGTTTTTCCAAAGTTCAATCTGGGCCAGGACCTGGTTGGTGAATGAATTACTCATGACAAAGCTGGGATGTCCTGTGGCGCATCCCAGATTTACCAACCGACCTTCGGCCAGGATGATAATTTTTTTGCCGTCCGGGAAAATCACATGATCGACTTGGGGCTTGATATTGTCCCAAGGGAGGTCTTTAATTGCGGCTATGTCGATCTCTGAGTCAAAGTGGCCGATGTTACAGACAATGGCCTGGTCCGGCATCAACTCCATGTGGGGGCGGGTAATGACCCGCAGGTTGCCGGTACAGGTAACAAAGATATTACCAATGGGGGCAGCCTCTTCCATGGTGACCACTCTGTATCCCTCCATTGCTGCCTGCAGAGCACAGATGGGGTCGATCTCGGTGATGTAGACAGTGGCACCCATACCACGCAGGGCCTGGGCACAGCCCTTGCCTACATCGCCGAAACCTACTACTACTGCATTTTTACCGGCAATCATCACATCAGTTGCCCGTTTGATGCCGTCGATTAATGACTCGCGACAGCCATAAAGGTTGTCAAATTTTGACTTGGTAACAGAGTCGTTCACGTTAAAGGCAGGACACATCAGTTTCCCGGCCTTCGCCATCTCGTTGAGTCGGTGCACTCCGGTAGTGGTTTCTTCACTGATACCACGGATATTTTTCATATCGTCTGTGTACTTTTCATGCATGATCAGGGTGAGATCTCCACCATCATCAAGGATCATGTTGGGCCGCCAGTTCTCTGGTCCAAAGATAGTCTGATCTATGCACCACCAGAATTCCTCCTCATTCTCCCCTTTCCAGGCAAAAGTGGGAATGCCGGCAGCAGCCATGGCTGCTGCCGCATGATCCTGGGTGGAAAAGATATTGCAGGACGACCAGCGGATCTCAGCGCCGAGATCCACAAGAGTCTCCATGAGGACGGCAGTCTGGATCGTCATGTGCAGGCATCCGGCGATACGAGCGCCCTTAAGGGGCTGCGTCTCATGATATTCATTGCGGAGGGCCATGAGCCCAGGCATTTCAGTCTCGGCAATTTCGATTTCTTTTCTGCCCCATGCGGCAAGGGACATGTCGGCAACCTTATAATCATTTTTTAATGCAGTCATAAAATACCTCTGTGTAAAATGGATAAGTAAAAATAAAAAGGCCCACCTGTTTTGCATTACAGAACAGGTGGGAGGGATATGTGAAAAGCAGTAGGGAAGATATCTGTTCTGTAACGACTGCTACAGTTTGGCGTCTTCACGCAATATTTCGGCTTTATCGATTTTTTCCCAAGTGAAATCCTCGCGCTCTCGACCAAAATGACCGTAAGCGGCAGTGGCTTGATAGATGGGCCGCAAAAGGTTCAAGTGATGAATAATGGCCTTGGGTCGCAGATCAAAGTGTCGCAGGATGAGGGCCTTGATCTTGTCATCTGAGATGGCACCAGTGCCAAAGCTGTTCACGTTGATTGATACCGGTTGGGAAATTCCAATAGCATAGGCAACCTGGACCTCAATCTCCGAAGCCAGACCGGCGGCTACAATGTTTTTTGCAATATAGCGTCCCATATAAGAAGAAGAACGATCAACCTTGGAAGGATCTTTTCCGGAAAAGGCTCCGCCTCCATGCGACCCCTTGCCGCCGTATGTATCAACAATAATCTTACGACCGGTTACACCGCAATCACCTACTGGTCCGCCGATCACGAAACGACCGGTGGGGTTGATATAGTATTTTGTGTTGCTGTCGATCATCTCTACGGGCAGAATCGGCTTGATGATCTCTTCCATGACCCCTTCTTTCAGGTCTTCATAGTTAACGGTCTCATCATGCTGGGTGGAGAGGACGACTGCTTCTACGCGCTTTGGCACGCTATTTTCATATTCAATGGTTACCTGGCTTTTGGCGTCAGGACGCAGCCAGGGGAGACGACCGGATTTACGTACTTCAGACTGACGCTTGACCAGGCGGTGGGCGTAAGTGATAGGCATTGGCATCAGAACCTTCGTTTCGTTACAGGCATAACCAAACATCAGTCCCTGGTCTCCGGCTCCTTGATCAAGATCGAGACCAGTACCTTCGTTTACGCCCTGCGCAATGTCTGGAGATTGCTTGTCAATGGAAGTAAGGACTGCACATGATTGCCAATCAAAACCCATGTCTGATGAATTATAACCAATGGAACGAATGGTCTGACGAACCACATCAGGGATATCAACCCAGGCGCTCGTGGTAATCTCGCCGGCAATGACAGCCATGCCCGTTGTGACCAAAGTCTCACAGCCAACCCGGGCAAGCGGGTCTTGGGTGAGAATGGCATCGAGAATGGCATCGGAGATCTGATCGGCAACTTTGTCAGGGTGACCTTCAGAAACAGATTCTGAGGTGAAAAGATAATTTGTCATGAGAGAGGTCTCCAGTAAGAGAGAAAGCTGACTCACAGATATACACAAATAATGATGTATAAAAGTGGTTAGGCTTTGTTAATTTATATGGAATCTATTAGGATAAAAAAATATTATATAATGATGGGAAATAAGGGCTTTTGTCAACAAAAAAGAAACAAAATGGTAAGACAACTGCCTTTATTTTCAATAAAATAGTGGCTTCTTTTTACTTGTCAACTACAAGTACCAAATATTGGCTTATTTGAGGAGAGATTAAACTTAAAGAGTATATCGTTAGTGTAGCTCTGTCAGGAGGAGGGATTGTTTTGGTTATGTATAGAAGTTTTGTGGTTCGTGAGCAGGGCAAAGGTGAATTTGTCCGGTCGATTGAAGAGAAGGACACTTGCGATCTGCCTGCAGGAGAGCTCCTGATTAGGGTTCATTATTCGTCGCTGAACTATAAGGACGCCCTCTCTGCCACGGGAAATCGTGGTGTCACAAGACGGTATCCTCATACCCCGGGGATTGATGCAGCCGGTGTGGTCGAGGAGTCAACTGTTGCCTCTTTTCGTCCGGGAGATCAGGTTGTCGTCTCAGGATATGATCTGGGTATGAATCATCCTGGCGGTTTTGCCGAATTTGTGCGGGTTCCTGCAGCATGGGCAGTAAGGCTTCCTGCAGGCCTGACGCTGAAGCAGAGTATGATGCTGGGGACGGCCGGTTTTACGGCTGGTCGTTGTGTAGAGATGCTTGTGCAGCAGGGTTGTGTTTCAGGGGAAGGTGATATCCTTGTGACCGGGGCTACCGGTGGTGTCGGATCCACGAGCGTGGCTATTCTCGCCAAGCTCGGTTTTGCTGTGACAGCACTCTCTGGAAAGAATGAGCCTGCGTTCCTTTTGGAGTTGGGAGCTCGTGAGGTGTTGGCCAGGGGAGAATTTGTTCGATCTCGTAAGAAAATGCTCCTGCCGGAAAAATGGGCCGGGGTGGTGGATACTGTCGGTGGTGAATATCTTGAGACGGCCATTAAAGAGACTCGTTATGACGGGGTTGTTACCAGTTGCGGCAATGCGGCATCTGGAGATCTGGCTCTTACGGTCTATCCCTTTATTATCCGTGGAGTGCGGTTGATCGGTATCGATTCCGCCAGGTGCTCCCTTGCCGTCCGAGAGCGAATCTGGCAGTTGTTGGCAACAGAGTATAGATTCAGCCAGCTTGATCATCTGGCGTCAGTGATTACCTTGAAACAACTTGATGGAGCGATTCAGCGTATGCTTGCGGGGAGCTTGCTGGGACGGGTGGTTGTACAGTTGATATGAGTTTTTATTACAAAATGTTTGGAGTGGAGAAAAACGAGGTAATGTCGATACAGGAAGCACAGAAGGTTTTTTTAATTGAAGAACAAGGCCTTGCCGCTGTCCGGGAGCGGATCGGTGAGGAGTTTGAAAAGGCAGTGGATATGCTTTTTCATTGTTCCAGCCGTGTGGTTATTACCGGAATTGGGAAGTCTGGAATCATTGGGCAGAAAATTGCTGCGACCTTGAACAGTACGGGGACGCCGTCGTTTTTTCTTCATCCGGTAGAAGCTATGCACGGTGACTTGGGTATGGTTATGCCAACCGACGTGGTGATTGCCATATCGTATTCCGGTGGAACCACAGAGTTGAATGGGCTTATGGGTAGTCTGCAAAAGAGAGGGGTGGCGATTATTGCCATGACCGGCGGTTTGCATTCAATCCTTGCCGAGGCAGCGGATCTGGTTCTCGATATCGGGGTGCCGATGGAGGCCTGTCCGTTGGGGCTTGCCCCCACGGCCTCGACCACGGCAACCCTTGCCATGGGAGATGCCCTGGCTGTTGTGCTGTTGCAGAAGAAGCATTTCCTGGCCGCAGATTTTCGTAAAAATCATCCAGGAGGCAGTCTGGGAGAACGTTTGAAGGTGAAGGTGCGTGAGGTGATGCTTACGGGTGATGCCGTTCCCAGGGTGAATGGTGAAGCACCGGCTGCCAGGGCTATAGAGGTGCTAAATGAAAAGAATATCGGAGCGGTCTTGATCATGGGGGCTGGCGAGAAAATTCTGGGTATTGTTACTGATGGCGACGTGCGCCGCAGCATTGTAGAGAATAAGGCGCTAGCCACTTTACGTGCGGTCGATATTATGACACCAGATCCGGTGGCCATTGATGGTTCAATGCTGGCGGCCGATGCCTTGAGTATCATGCAGAGGCACGAGATTACAGTGTTGCCGATTGTGAAAGAGGGTGGAAGTCTGGCAGGGATTCTTCATCTCCATGATCTGTTGGGAAAGGGCGAATTCCGTTTTCTGGTCTGATAGACAGGTTGGAAACTTGAGAGTGATGGAGGGGTGTGAATGTGTCAGATGAGTGTGGTTGTCGAAGATGAGGGTGTTGAAACAATGATCATGGAGAATGTGACCCATCTGCAGGTGTCAGGTGCGACCATTGAGGTGAATGCATTTTTTGAGAAACCTCGAATGGTTGAAGGAGTCTTTATTCAGGCCATTGACTTCCTGGGAGGGAAGGTCATTCTTAAAAAAATTCGAGCTGATTTGAAGATTTTCCCCTGATAAGACTTCATGTGCTTAGGATTAAACAAACAGGTTTGTTGTTGCTTCGATGATCATAGAAACTGTACGGAAAAAAAATAAAATAGTTTTTTGTATTGTGTTTTGTTTGTCACGGAGATGAGAGAATTTACAAGAGGGGGGAGTAAAATGGAACAGATGGAAAAATTAAGGGTCTTGTTGCCGCATTGGATTGAGCATAACCTGGGGCATGCTGAAGAATACGGGAAATGGTCTGCTTTTGCCCATGACGCTGCAGAAGAGACTGTGGCTGCTTATATCGAGAGCGCCATTGCGGCCATGAATCAGGCAAGTGAACTTTTGGATAAAGCCTTGCTGGCGGCAGGCGGGAAGATGCCGGAGCATGAGCACCATCATCACCACCACCATCATTAATCAGAAAAACTTAGGTGGTCCGGCAGGGGTGGACGTAGTGTGTTCTTATTTATTGTATAGCTCCAGCTTATTGTTTGCCGGATCCTTGATTGAAGCACTGGAGCATAAATAACATCTTCCCACCTATTTTCTTAAGAAAGCCTGCCTGCGGTTGGGATAAGTTCTCCGGAGGCAGGCAGGGATTGTCCTGGATGAAAAGGGTCTGGAAATTGTCGGTCAGATACAATATCTGTTCTGGCATCAAGCGATTTTTCTGGGCTTGGCAGGCTGAGGAAAGTATCTTCTTTCCTACTCGTTCGCGGATTTTTCATTGTTGAAAAAAACGCCATTGCTTGGTGGCTGGATCGTAGATATAACTGGTCTGCAGGAGCACTGGCCGACTAGCTCCCTGCTCAGAACACTGGATTTTGTAAAGCATTTTGTTGCCTATTTTTTTAAGAAATGTGACGCGAGGACTTGATAAATTCTCTGCGTTCAGGGCCGGGTTGTTTTTGGTAAAGAGCTTTTGATAGTTGTTGGTCAGATATGAGATATGCTGGGTCTTCAACATATCTTCCTGCGTCTGAATGATAGAGAGTTTAGTCTCTTTGATAATTGTTTGGAACTCCTCTTCGTTGGCGAAAGAGCTCTTGCTTGTTGTTTCGGTGATCGCCTGTAGCGTGTTGATTGCCAGGGGAAATTCCTTGTTTTTCAAGTGGTTGGCAACGCTCTGCTGGTCTCTGATAATGGCGGCATGAAGCATGAGTCTTGAAATCTTTTGCTGGCTTTGCAGAGGATTGTCGCGGCGCAGGAGTTCACTGTTTTCTTCAAGGAGTGTAATCGCCTTTTCGTATAAACTGATAGCTTGATCCCATTGGGCATCGGTAAATGCTTTTTTCCCCTGCTCCAGAGAGTTGAATACCTTGGTTCGGATGATGATCTCCTGGAGAGAGGCGAGTGTCTCGGCATCAGAAAAAGAAAACTTCCGTTCTATCTCTTGGGCTTGTTCGAAAGCAGTAAGGGCATTTGCCCAGTTTTCTTTAGAAAAATTTTCATCACCTGTGGCCATTAATTTGTTAAATTCAACCTGGCCGTTGAGCGATTGAATCCTTGAGATGTTTGTAGATAGAAGCTGTGGATTTTTTCTGGCAATATCCAGGGCCTTGTCAAAGTACTTTTTTGCAGAATCCCATTCTGCTCGATTCAAGGCCTGCTCGCCTGCCTGTAGAGCAATGTTGAACTCGGCGGTTGTAATGTTTCTACGGATTTGGTTAAGGATGCTTTGATCGATCGTTGGTATCGTGGAAGCAAGCTGCAATGCCTGGGCATACCCTGCTAAAGCATCTTGCCATTTGCTGTCAGCTAGATGCTGATCGGCAAGTTTTATGAATTGCTGCCATTCCTGCAAGCTGGAGTCCTCTTTGCCGAGTGCAGAGCCTTGGCTCCTGTTTATGGAGTCTCGAGTCTGCTGAATTTCTTCAGTGAGAAGTTTTTTTTCCGCTTGCTTGATGAAAAGAATTTTTGAGGTCAACTGCAGGGCGTCATTACATTTTTGTATGGCCTCAGGAATGTGGCTTGTATCCTGAAACTGTTTGCATTCTTTGAACATTGTTTGTGCATGTTCTAATTGAGTGTTCAAAAACAGGTAACTACAGATCAAGATAAGCAGAAAACCCATACAGCCACAGCCAATAATGGTTGGCCAGCGGGAACTCTGTTTCTTCTCTGGTTGCTGGATTGAAGCGCTCTTTTTTTTGGTGGGAGCAAACGAGTTTTCATTGCGCTTTGATGCAGTTTTTTTCTTGCCATTACCGCTATCTTTTTCGCTGACGTCTTCTGCTGCCCAATCGCCCAGCATCTCCAGAGAATATTGCGCCCGATTGATATCTTTATCTATCTCAGGAAAATCAGGAACCAAATTCTTTACTGCTTGGTATTGCTTCAAGGCCTTTGCCGGATTTCCCTGGTGCTCAAAGGCCTCTCCTGCCTGGTGCTTTTGATGGGCGTCATTGAGTTTTTTCTGTATCTGGCTATCCAGGTCGGTATCGGGCTCGGGGTGTTGCTGGGTATCGGAGGAGGGCTGCAGGGAAAGGTGAGGATGCAGAGATTTATCTGTCACACTTTCAGAAGATGAGTTTTCTCCTTGTTCGAGTACTTCAACGTCATCAACTTCTGTTATCTCATTGCTTGGAAAAAGGATATCATCGACAATATCCATTGTCAGCGGTGCAGTCGCAGGAGCTGTTTGCCCCTCAGTGGGCAAGGCATGTGGTGCTGAGAGTTGATGGATAGTGTCCAAGGGTAGTCTGTTCTGATTCTCCTGGTACCAGATTGCCGCTTTTTCATTGAAGGCATTATTGGTTGAGTAGATCTCACCGCAGATCATACGGCCTATATGGATGATCAGCTCGGAAAGAGATTGGTTGTTTTCCCAGAAATCTCCTATGCAGATGGCCGCCTGATCAAAGTCAGGGTGGAAAACAGGGTTTTCTGGCTTACAGCTTGGTGGAAAGTGGGGGAATCCAAAAGGAAGGGCGATAATGACGATATGATCAGTACATTCTCGGACCTTACCCTCATCTTCTTTGCAGAGGCCTTGTAGATGATAGGTGATACGATACTGTTCAGGTGGAGTGCCAGCAATAGGTGTTACTTGAATCTGTTGATGCTGGGAAAATCTGACTTTGATTTCCTGAAAAATGGCTTCCAGTTGTTCAGAAAGGATGGTCATGAAGGTTCACTTGGTGGCTTAAATGGAATGATAGTTTCTTGTACTCTTGCTTGAGGATGACACTTGGAGGATGAGTCTTTCATAATATCAGTTAGATGTGATATCAATTTCCAAACCGTTTAGTCAGGAATGAAATTAGCTATTTTGTAATGGCTTAAGAAGGTATGTATAAATTTATAATTAGTTCGATAAGTTCAGACAGTTGACGAAAATGTTAGTATAAATGTATCAGTTTTTTCGAAGAAGAGGAATTTATTTATTGCAAGAGAAATATAACTTTTTGTTTGTGGCTTTCTTTTAAATAAATTTTTAAGGTGAAGATATAAATGGGTAGTGATTTTCTTGAAAAAATCTTTGCAGGAAGTCTAAAGAAGAGATATTGGTAGAATAGTTGAAAAAGAGCGTCGACTTTGTATAACAAATAAATCTAAATCCTTAATTGAAGCAGGGTATGAAATCTTTTCAGGCCATTTTTGAAATTATTGAAGGCAACCATTGTCCTCTATATAAGGTTGGCGAACGGTTGATTTTGTCCGACAAGGCACTTTCCTGTCCGGGCAATAAGGCAACCTGTTTGATTCTGGTCCGGGAAATGACACAGTTGTTGTTCAAACTCCTTTCAGCAAAGGATGATTATCTGGTGGCTGAAAAAAAACAGATATTCAGTTGTAGTGGCTGTACTGGTCTGATTAAATTTATCCCGGTATCAATTCCTGAAAGTATGGTATCAGGAACAGCTCCGGATCTGGGGGCAAGGGAGCAGGAAATTCTGGCGAAGATTCAGGCGCTTCCTCTGATTCAGATAATCCCTGATGATGAATTAAAGAATTTTATTGGACGGTGTCAACTGGAGCTTGTTCATGAAGGGACTTTTCTGATCCATAAAGGGGAACCGAATACGAATCTTTATCTTATCCTCTCGGGCCAAGCGCTTGTGGTTGATGGACCCGTTGTGATCACGACTTTGGGGGCTGGAGAGATTTGTGGGGAGATGAGTTATCTGGGAGGGGATGTGGCTGGGGCTTCGGTCCGGGCATTGTGTGATACAGAGGTGCTTGCTGTTTCCAGTAATGACTTTAATCTTCTTCTTGATAAGCTGCCTGCTGTTCAGATGTTTATGGCCCGTTTATTGGCGCAGCGTCTGACTCGGGTGAACAGGGCCAGGGCGGAAGATTTTGCCTCCTGTATGCAGGGTAAATTACAGGATATGGCCCCTGCTGAGCTGTTTCAGATCTTTCATATGAATAGTAAAACCGGCGTTCTTGCCCTGAACCTCCCTCGTGGGCCGGGAAAAGTTTCCTTTCGGGAAGGGTGTATCATTAATGCCCATTATCAGGGACAAGAGAATGAAGAGGCGATCTTTTCCATGCTGGCTGAACATGAAGGAACCTATACGTTTACCCTTGGGCTTTCTCCACAAGAGATGAAGGCTGCGGAAATCGGTGATTTTATGAGACTTCTTATGGAAGGGGTTAAGCGGGTGGATGATGTGCAGGAGGGAAGGCAGGAGAAACATGCAAATAATTCTTAGGCATTCAGTTATCGATCGACTGGAATCAGAGAGATTCAAGAAAAGGGGGGAGTCGCAGAATCTCCATGAAATTGGTCACGTGATATTCGGCAGTTAGGGCTGGATTTCTAAATCCTATCAAACGCATACCACAGTTGGCGCTATGCTCCCGATCAATGATGGAGTCACCAATGTAAATGGCTTCATCTGTCTGGTACTCAAAATAATCAAGAATTTCCAGTAAGGCATCCGGTGCTGGTTTGGGGCGACGCGCATTTTCTGCGGTCATTACCTTTTCAAAGTAGTTCTCCAGCTGAAAGAGCTGCAGGATTGGCACCATGGTGTTGGTGCGGTTGGTGGAGATAGCCAGCTTATAGCGAGTTTTGGTCCTTTCAAGAAATTCAATGAGATCCGGTTCCATCCGCATGTGGTTGAGAAAAGGGGTATAGTCAAGGCTCATTCGATATCCATTAACTTCTGCCAGATCCTGGTCGGGGTAATGGCGGAAGATGTGCCGGATGGAGTCGGTCACGTTGTGAATATGGACATGTTCAAGCTCCTCTGTACTCATTTCCGGTCGGTTGAAGTGGGCTAGCAGTTGATTGTAATATTGCTGGTTGGCAAATTTGGAGTCAAACATGACCCCGTCACAGTCGAATATAATGAGCTTGAGCATAGTTTGTCGAGGGGTAATAAAAATCTGTCAGGCTGATGGAGTTTTGAGAGCGCGTTCTTGCAGGCTGCTTGTTGTGCGTAATCTCATTTCATAAATAATATTTGCTGTAGCCAGTCGATACCATAGAGGAGCAGGGACTCGTCATCGGCCAGACGTTCTCTGCTTGAATCATCTAGTGGGTTTGTTTGTGGAAGCTCTCCAGCTAGAAGCAGGGTTCGGAATTGGTCAAGATTATAGAGGGCCAGGATAAACTGTTCTCTCTGCTGTTCTGAAAACTGTTTTCCCAGTCGTATCTGCTCATGCTGCAGGAGAGTTGCCACCGCATCATTATAGCGGTTGTAGGTCGGAAGTTCCTGCTCTGTGCTGTAGGTGAGAGCGTTGTGCTCCTGGTGTTCCAGAAATCCATGGCAATGGCTTTCTCGCAGAAGAACAAAGAACGCATCCATGCTGTTGTCAGTCTGACGGATGGATGCCCTGCCCATGGGATAGGCCCGACAGGCCCCCGGCCGATCCTGGTACTGGGTGCAGCCGTCGTCTGAGACAAAGACACAGCTAGCCCGGCCATCGTCCACCATGGTGAGATAAAAGCGGGGGAAGGTTTCATGATCTTCCTGCTCCATAATCACATAGCGGTTGAGAAATTCCTCAGAATGCAGGCCGCAACCTTTTTTCAGGCGCAGGACATCGTAAGGAGTCAGCGCCAGTTCCAGCTGGCGGCAGCAGTCAGTAAAACAGCCGACAGATGGATGACAGGAGAAATGGAATGTTTCCTCTTTTTCAATCCTTGTGACATTTCTGGGGAGCAGGGGCTGGTTCATTGGGGGTGTTCCTGCTTTTCAGGCCAGAGTAACAGCACGGGACTGGCCACGAATACGGAGGAGAAGGTCCCCACGATGATACCGGCCAAGAGAACGAAGGCAAAGTCATGGATCACTGATCCGCCCAGGAACAATAAGGCGGATAAGGTCATACAGGTGGTGAGCCCGGTGACAATCGTTCTTCCTACAACCTGATTGACACTGTCGTTGATCTGGCTGATGAGGCTGTGGCTCCGGTCCTTGGCCATATTTTCCCGGATACGGTCAAAGACCACGACCGAGTCGTTGAGGGAGTAGCCGCCAAGGGTAAGCAGGGCCGTGACAATGAGCAGGGTTATCTCAATATCCATCACCCAGCAGAGTCCGATAATGATAAAGACATCATGGAGGGTGGCAATGGCAGCCGCCACTCCAAAACGGATATCAAAACGGAAGGCCAGATAGATAATTACGCCGATCAGAGAGATGAGGATGGCCATCCCTGCCTTGTCACGCAGGACAGAACTGACGGAAGAGCCGATCTCGGACTGACTCTCCAGGGTAAAGTGTTTGTCACTAAACTCTGTGCTCAGGATGGAGCTGATCTGCTCACTGAGAGTGCCAATAACCTCTTCTGATTTCTTGATCTTGACAATCAGACTGTTTTCATTTTCCACCTCCTGCAGATCAAGTCCCTCCATCTGGTGTTTGTTAAAGGCCTGACGAACCTCGCTCATGGTAAAGTCCTGACTTGCCTTATACTGCAAAAGGGTGCCGCCGGAAAAATCAACCCCCATGTTGGCCTTGCCCCTGGCAATCTGGATGGAGGCGATGAGGCCAATGCCGACCAGCACGGCAGAAATGGCATAGGTGATATGCCGTAACTTCATATAATCGAGGTTGGGCTTTCTGGTAAAGCGGAGGAAACTTAACTTTTTCAGGAGATTGAAGAAGTGCAGAACGTCAAACATGAAACGGGAGCAGTAGAGGGCGGTAAACAGGTTGAAGAGGATGCCCAGAGACAGAGTGATGGCAAATCCCTTGATCGGGCCGGTCCCAAAGAGAAACAGGGCCATGGAGGTGATCAGCGTGGTCACCTGCGAGTCAACAACAGTGGAGAGTGCCTGACTGAAGCCGCTGTCGACGCTTGATCTGACCGATTTTCCCAGGTCATAGCTCTCGCGCATCCGTTCAAAGATCAGGATGTTTGAGTCCACGGCCATACCGATGGAGAGGACAATACCGGCAATACCCGGCAGGGTCAGGGTGGCATTGAGGATGGCAAGTCCGGCAAAGAGAAAGAGGATGTTGAGTGCCAGGGCCGCATTGGCAATGACGCCTGAGAGCCGATAAAAAATCACCATGAAGGTGAGAACCAGCAGCGAGCCGAATATACCCGCAGTCATCCCCTTGTTGATGGAGTCGGCGCCAAGGCTGGCGCCGACGGTCAGGTTCTGGATAATATCAACCGGCGCCGGCAGGGCGCCAACTCGCAGGACAATGGCCAGGTCGGCCGCTTCCTCATGGCTGAAACTGCCGGATATCTGGGCTGATCCGCCCATGATTTTTTCCCTGATGGATGGGGCCGAGCGGATAACTTCGTCGAGTACAATGGCCAGTCGCCGGTTAACGTTATTTTCGGTAATATGGGCAAAGATCTTGCCCCCCCGACCGGTGAGGTCAATGCTGACATAGGGTTCGTTGAACTGGCCACCGATACGTACCTGGGCGTTTTTGACCATGTCGCCGGTCATCAGGGTCTGGTTTTCCACAAGCAGGGGGCGAATGGTCTCCAGGCCGGTCTGCTTGTCCTTATCCTTTTCGAAATAAATTTCCGTGTCCGCTGGCAGTCGATTTTGCAGGGCCCGGTTGAGTTTTTTTCGATCTTGACCTTCGGCCCATTGGCCATTGTTTTTGGCCTGCTCGATCATCTCCTGCAGGTTGATGCCTGCTGTGTCCGCCACCAGTTTAAATTCAAGCTGGGCGGTCTCTCCCAGAAGTTTCATGGCCCGTTTCGGGTCCTTGACCCCGGGAAGTTGTACGACAATTTCGTCAGTGCCCTGACGGATGATCACCGGTTCGGCAACACCGAACTGGTCAATTCTGTTTCTGATAATCTCCAGAGATTGATCAACAGCGTGGGTACGGATAAAGGTGATCTCTGAATCTTTGAGATTAAGAGTGATTCGGGGGAATGAACCCTCTTTGGCCTCCACCTGCACATCGATATTGGGAAAGTCATCTTTGATCAGGTTATTGACTGTCTCCACCGCGCCGGTGTTAGGAAGGGTAAAGACAATGGTCCCGGGCTTACTGTCGCTGCGCACCGCGGTGATTGATTTTTCCTTGAGGCTGTCTTTCAGGTCGGTCGCGGCCAGTTCCAGGGAATCTGCTTCTGCCTTTTTCAAGTCAACCTTCAGTACCAGATGCATCCCTCCCTGCAGGTCAAGACCAAGACGTAAGCCTTCCGGCGCCATATATTTTTTCCACCAGTCCGGCGTTGCCGAATAAAACGAGGGCACGATGGTGACGATGGAAAGGACGATGAGAGACAGAAGTATGGCGATCTTGAGCTTGAGTGATGTGTTCATTGATGTCCCGGGAATTTCTTCTATGAAAGTTATAAATGATGAAGTTAACTCGAAGTTTGCAGGTTTAACCTGAACAGTTAGTACGGCGATTATACAGTACTGTCTGAATCTTGCAAGTTTTGCTTGTGCTGCTGTTTGTGTTTATTTCTTTCTGTTAATTGCCGCCGCAAGGCAGGCAGCGCCAAAGCCATTGTCGATGTTGACCACACCAAGTCCTGGTGCACAACTGTTAAGCATGCCAAGCAGGGCGGCAATTCCGCCAAAGCTTGTTCCGTATCCAACGGAAGTTGGAACCGCAATGACCGGACAGGCTGTAAGGCCACTGATTACACTGGGAAGAGCTCCTTCCATTCCGGCCACCACAATAATGACGGCGGCTGTGTGCAACAGGTGCTGATGGCTCAGGAGGCGATGCAGGCCGGCGACCCCGACGTCATAGAGGGTTTGCACTACATGGCCGAGGGTTTCTGCCGTGACCTTGGCCTCTTCTGCTACCGGGATGTCAGAGGTGCCGGCGCAGATGATAAGAATGGTACCGCAGGAACTCTCCGGGTCTGGATTGAGCTCATTGGCGGTCAACATCCTGGCTTGGGAATGATAGTGAACCTGGGGTAGTGTGCGTTGCACAACAGCCGCCTTGTCAGCATCCACTCGAGTTGCCATCAGCAGAGATGATTGCTTCAGGAGGGTGGCGGCAATGGCACTGATCTGTTCAGAGGTCTTGGATGCCCCGTAAATAACCTCCGGGATTCCGGTGCGCAGGCTGCGATGGTGGTCCAGGCAGGCATCCTGAATAGCCTCTGATGGCAGATGCTTCAGTCTGGTGATGGCATTATCGACGCTGCATTGTCCGGTCTGAACTTCTTGGAGAAGTCGGGTCAGTTGATCTTGATTCATGGCTTATGGGGCTTAACACGGGCTATTTTGTTATGGTTTCTTGTATGTAGTTTGCCAGGCGCCCCTCAAAGAAACCGCGTGAAAAGATTGGCTGTTTCTTTGAAGCGGCATAAGGTGCCGTTATGAAATAAGCAAAAAAATACTGCTTATCTCATAACGGCACCTAAAAAGAGAGCCATCGTCTTGCATGAATGGCTCCATTTTTGTAAAAGGATGTTTATCATGATACTAAAATAAGGTAAAGGTTTTGTCGTGCTTGATTGCTGAGGCATCAGTCGATGAGAGAAAATAATTATCTAAAGCAAGCTGGTAGACAAGGAGTTATACATGAGTGAAGATATCCTCCCCCAATATATCCAATATCTGCAGGAGAGCAGTAGCTATCCTCATCCTGTAGAGGGCGTTCAGCTGCTGCAGACCCATATCTCCTTTGTCCTGCTGGCTGGAAATTTTGTGTACAAATGGAAAAAACCGGTGAACTTTGGTTTTCTCGATTTTTCAACTCTGGAGAAGAGAAAATATTACTGTGAGCAGGAGTTGATTCTCAATCGTCGTCTCTGTCCTGATCTCTACTTGGATGTGGTTACGGTTACTCGTGAGGGTAATCAGTATAGCCTGAACGGAAAGGGTGAGGTGGTCGAATATGGGGTGAAGATGGTCCGTATGCCGGAAGAGCGGATGATGCCCCATGTGATTGGTGCCGGTCAGTTGGATCATGGACAGATTGACCGGATCATTGAGGTCCTGGTCCCTTTTTATCAGCGGGCTGAGGGGACAGAAGTCATTAGTGAATTTGGTCGTGCCGCCTCTGTTGCTGTCAATGTTCTTGAGAATTTTGATCAGACGGAGGCTTTTATCGATCAAGGGGCCCTCGGTCGTGACCAGTTTGATCAGATTGGTGACTATGCCCGTGCGTTCCTGAAAGATGAGCTGCGATTTGAGCGACGCCGGGCGGCAGGGAAGATTCGTGATTGCCACGGAGATCTTTATTCTGCCAATATCTGTTTGACAACCCCTGTGCACATCTTTGATTGTATTGAATTTAATGAGCGTTTCCGCTATTCGGATGTAGCGGCTGATGTGGCATTTCTGGCCATGGATCTCGATTTTCATGGACTGGATGAACTTTCGACCTATTTTGTGGAGCGTTTTGTGGAAGAATCGGCAGATCCCGGCCTTGTCGAGATGCTTGATTTTTATAAATGTTACCGGGCCATGGTTCGCGGTAAAATAAATCTTTTTACGGCCAGTGATCCGGCGGTGGATATATCCGTTGGAACGCGGTGCAGAGAGCAGGCTGCCCGCTATTTTGTCCTGGCCCGGAAATATGCGGTCAGGGTGGGTGGCTGAAGTGGCGGTTGCCGGAAAGGTACTGATTTTTTTTGGGATGATTGCAACTGGGAAAAGTTATCTGGCTGAGTCATGGGCCAGACAGCATGGTTGTGGCTATTATAATTCGGACAGGGTGCGTAAAGAGATTGCAGGTCTAGCTCCAGAGAGCCGGCAGTCAGACCCTGCGGATCAGGGAATTTACAGCCACGAATTCTCTCGCAAAACCTATGATCAATTGTTGATTCTGGCAGAGCAGGATCTGGATGCAGGATCTGGGGCTTGTGTGGTTCTTGATGGTTCGTATCAGGCTCGTTGTGAGCGGGAGTTGGCGCAGAAGAAGTTGGCATCAAAAGCCAAAGTCTTTTTTGTGCACTGCATCTGTCCCGAAGAGGTGATGCGAGAGCGGATGGAGCAACGACTGAGCGATCCACAGGCGGTGTCCGATGGGCGTTGGGAAATTTATCTACAGCAGAAAACGAGATTTGAGATGCCAGATGAGCTTGACTCGAAGCAGTTGTTAACCATAGATACGAATCAAACCCTTGGCGCACTTCTGGGCTTGCTTGAGGAGTGGATGGTCAGAGGGGTGGATCCGCAGGCGGTTGCATAGCGCCGGTAATAGACAAAAGAGAGGTTTTATCATGTATAATCGTATTTATATCTTACACTTTTTTAAAGACACCAGCAATGAACCGGTTATTTATCAGTTGGTTAAGCAGTATGATGTTGAGTTTAATATCCTGAAGGCGGATATCCTGCCGCAGAGGGATGGGTTTATGATCCTTGAGCTGAAAGGAAGCAAAGCCAATGTGGTCAAAGGGCTTGAGTATCTGGAAGAGCGTGGGGTCAAGGTCGAGCGTCTTGCGGCCAGCGTCCGCCGGGATGATGAAAAATGTTTTCAGTGCGGGGTGTGTACGGGCGTCTGTCCGGTGGGTGCTCTGTCCCTGCATCGACCTGATATGGCGGTACTTTTTGATCCGGATAAATGTACAGGATGCAGTTTATGCGTACCTATTTGTCCGGTCAGGGCTATGGAGCTCTCTCTCGGGCAAGACGCATTGACTGAAAATATAAATCCCTGAGTATGAATGGCTTATAACTAGCAAGCTGCCGAACAGAACACATCTGCCCGGCAGCTTTGAAGAAGAGGCTATTTGGTAGGCAAAGGCTGTCCCGTTGGTTTCTCAGAGGAGAAAAGATGCCAGTCCGGCAGTTCAACCAGGCCGGAGAACCATGAAGAAAGGTTGAATCCCATCTTTTCGCCGGATTCTATTTTGGCGAGCAATTCTTTGGCCTTGGGAGTGATGGATGCGTCAGGATAGGTGTTGATCAGATAATTAAGTCTGGTTTTTGCATCGAGATATTTGTCGGTTCTAAGGTAGAATTCCACAACAAGGTATTCATGGTTGACCAGAAACTCGTTGGCGGCTCTGCTCCGGGCCTTGGCCTCATCGGTATAGGGTGATTCGGGAAAGGCCTTGATCAATCTGGTAAAATCCCGGATTGCTTTTGTCGCTCCGGAGGTGTCACGATCAATAGTATCAATCTGCTGGTAACTGCACATGGCGATTTGATACAAGACATAGGGAATGGCCTCGTTGGTTGGATGTTGTTCCTCAAATCTCTTGTAAAGAACCAATGCTTCTGCATAGTTTTCCATGAAATAGTTGCAGTCAGCGCCTTTCAGCTCAGCAAGCATTGCCTGGGGACTGAAAGGATAGTTGTCCAGAATCTCATTAAAATGTTTTGCTGCTTCATAGTAATCGCCAACGTCGTATGCATCCATGCCCTTAATAGCAAGGCTGTCTGCTGGGATTTGTACCTCTTCGCCTCCCATGCCAAACCAGGATTTCATGGTTGCGCATCCACTCAGCGAGAGGGTTAGAAGGGTTGCGGAAAGCAGGGTGATAATCAAGGAACGTGAAAAAGAAGTAGTTGATTGCATGATAGCTTATAGTGTCAAATTGTTCAGATAATGTTCTGCCGCGAGCTCGGCGGTTGCTCCCTCGCCTGCAGCGTTGACGATCTGTCGCACTTCTTTGCTGCGGATATCACCAGCAGCAAAGACTCCTGGGATTGCTGTCCGGGTTTCGTTGTCGGTGGGGATAAAGCCGCCATGCTCTGCCTTAAGGAGTTGGAGGGGCAGCATCTCATTATTGGGGATCACGCCAATAAGGATAAAGATACCGTCAACGGCCAATGTTGTTTCTTTGCCTCCACGATCTCTGAGGAGGAGCCGTTCAACACCTTTTTCTCCCTCAATGGCAGTAACCTGACTATCCCAGATGAAATCAATCTTATCGTTGGCAAAAGCTTTTTCCTGAATAATCTTTGTAGCCCGCAGGGCGTCACGGCGATGGATCAGGGTCACCCGGCTGGCAAATTTAGTGAGATGGGAAGCCTCCTGCACCGCGGTATTGCCGCCGCCTACCACGGCCACATGCATGTTGCGGTAAAAAGGGGCATCGCAGGTGGCACAGTAGGAGACTCCTTTACCTGCGAATTCAGCTTCCCCTGGGATGTTCAGGAGTTGGGGACGAGCTCCGCTGCAGATGATCAGGGCGTTACACGTGAGTTGTTCGCCGTCTTCCAGGGTGAGCTGCTTCGGGGTCAGCAGGAGATCCATGCTGACCACATTGGCAGTCAGGCTGTTGAGCCCGAAGCGCCGGGCATGGGCCTCCATTTTTTCGGCAAGTTCAAAACCGGAAAGTCCGTCAGGAAAACCCGGATAGTTGTCAACCCAGTCGGTGAGCAGGACCTGACCGCCAGCGGCCCCTTTTTCAATCAAGAGGTGATCAATTCTGGCTCTTGCCGCATAGAGGCCAGCAGTGAGTCCGGCAGGACCGGAACCCAGAATGATCAGTTCATAATGTGTCTTTTCCATTACTTTTTTTGATCACCATATTAAGCTGATAGCAGGTAGTTTTTGTGACAAGAAAAAGCCTTGCCACAAAAAGGAATGAGATCGGACGTTGACTACAGGGCTTTTTTAATAAGGTCAACAAGTTGTTTTTTTCCTACGGCGCCAGTAATCTGGTCCACTACCTCACCGTCTTTAAAGAGAATAAGGGTAGGAATGGCCCGGATGCCAAATTTGCCTGGAGTGACCGGGTTGTCGTCAACATTCATCTTGAGGATGGTTACTTTGCCAGCATATTCCTCGGCCAGATCTTCAATGACTGGACCGATAGCTTTACAAGGGCCACACCAGGGGGCCCAGAAATCCACAAGGCATGGCAAATTTGAAGAAACAGTTGTTTGAAATGCAGCATCATTTATTGCTTGAACTTTGTCGCTTGCCATTGTTTAGCTCCGTTGTTGATTGATCTGTAGAATGAATGTTGAGTATTCTTTCAATTTTAAAGGGTAATTATTGAACTGTATTCATAGTGTACCTTCTGGGATTTTGCATGACAAGTAAAAATTACAGTCAAACCGTCAGCAAGGCATGAGGATGAATATGGGTAAATGTTAATAAATTGTGCATGATTGTAAAAAGGTCAAGGCGTGGAACTTGTTTGGCACTTTTTCTACTAGCATGCTATGGTTATGCCGTTTATTAATAGAAATTAAAAATGGTTAATAGTGAACCGAAAACATATAAGAAATGGTTGAAGGAGTCGAACAATGAAGACAAGCACATCAACGCAGATGTTTCAACAGGCACGAAAGGTAATTCCCGGCGGCGTGAACAGTCCGGTGCGGGCCTGTAGATCAGTGGGGTGTGACCCGCTTTTTATTGAACGGGCACAGGGGGCGTCTGTGTATGATGTGGATGGCAACGAATATATAGATTTTGTCTGTTCATGGGGGCCGATGATCCTTGGCCACGCCGATCCACAGATCCTGGCAGCTATTTCTGAGGCGATGCAGCATGGAACCAGTTTCGGGGCGCCCACCCCAAAAGAAATAGAGCTTGCCTCCATGGTGGTGGACGCCCTGCCATCGGTGGAAAAAGTCCGATTTGTCAGCTCCGGTACCGAGGCAACCATGAGTGCGGTCCGTCTTGCCCGAGGTTATACCGGTAAAAAGGTGATTGTTAAATTTGATGGTTGTTATCATGGCCATGCCGATTCTTTTCTGGTCAAAGCAGGCTCTGGAGTAATTACCCTTGGCATTCCTGGAAGCCCTGGGGTTCCAGAAGAGATTGTAAAAAATACCGTCTCCATCCCTTATAATAATGAGGGTGTCCTGGAGAAGACACTGCGTGATGCTGCACTCGATATTGCCTGTGTGATTGTTGAACCAGTGGCCGGGAATATGGGCTGTGTTGCCCCTGCCCCTGGTTTTTTAGAGAAGTTGCGGGTGCTCACTGCGGAGCTCGGTATCGTTCTTATCTTTGATGAAGTGATCACCGGCTTCCGTCTCGCCTATGGCGGTGCGCAGGAGTACTTCGGGATCATTCCTGATCTGACCTGCCTGGGGAAGATTATTGGTGGAGGACTTCCGGTTGGGGCCTATGGTGGTCGGGCGGATATCATGGACAGGATAGCTCCGGATGGACCTGTCTATCAGGCCGGGACTCTGTCCGGGAATCCTCTGGCCATGGCTGCTGGTATTGCCACCTTGAAATTACTTAAGCAGGAAGGATTCTATACTCACTTAAATGACAAGGCGGCTGGTTTTGCAGACCGTCTTCGTGAGATCAGTGAGCGAACGAAGATTCCCGTCCAGTTGAATCGGGTGGGATCATTGATGACAGGATTTTTTACCACTGAAAAAGTGGTTGATTTTGAATCGGCCATGACTGCTGATGCAGGTCGCTATGGACAGCATTATCGGCAAATGCTGTCGCAGGGGATTTATTTGGCGCCATCTCAGTTTGAGGTGGCTTTTATCTCCGCAGCCCAGACTGAAAAACAACTGGAAAAGGCCCTTGAAATGACTGAATGGTGATTCAAAAAATTAGCATAAAATTAAAAAATCGTTGACTTTGACAGGTGGGCGTGCTAACAAATTCGATTGTTTGTTAAAGAGTGAAGGTGGAGGCGAAGATGTCGAAAATGAGTAAAGAGATGATCCACCTGCTGGGCAACTACGGCCATATCGGATTTACCTTTGTTGCGGCAATATTTATTGGTATGGGGGGGGGGATTTATCTCGATCAGAAGGTGTTTGATGATCGAACCACTCCATGGTTTACTTTTATCGGGCTTGCGTTTGGTATAGCCGCCGGTTTTAAAAGTCTGTTCGATATTATCAAACAGCAAGATAAAGACTAAGGTCTGGGCGGTTGCAACAGAGTGTCGGATGAATTGGTATCCCTGCGCAAGATGCAGGTGTTGAGTTGGGCCTGCCTACTGCTTCTGTGTGGTGGGGCCTGGGTGTTTTTTTCCTGGGAGATTGCTTGGGCAGTGGCTATCGGTGGGGTTATTTCCATCGTCAGTTTCATGGCGATACACCAGGATGTGGCCCGCTTTATGAAATCTCTTGATTCTTCTGAGGAAGGTCAAGGAGAGAAAAAGACGCTTAAGGTTGGGAAAGCACGTTATATTATTAAATTTTGGCTCCGGTTGGCAATTATCGGGCTCGTCTTGCTGATGCTTATAAAGAGCGGCAAGGTGAACATCTTTGGATTGCTGGTGGGGCTGTCAACGGTAGTGTTTACCATCACCCTGACAACAGTCGGTGCGGCGGGACGCTATATTATCAGTAGCAGGAGGTAAGAGGGATTATGGAACATCCAATACTATTTATATCAATTATCCTGGAGAAACTGGGACTGCCCATTCCCCATGGCCCGGTTGGGCATGGTCTGGTTGAGCAACTGTGTGCACCCTATATGACCTATACCTGGTTTACCATGCTTTTTCTGGTGGTCGTCGGTAAATTGACCCTGGGAAATCTGGAGATGGTGCCGGGAAAAGGACAGAATTTCTGGGAGATTGTTATTGGTGGTATGGACAACTTCTTCGTTGAAAATATGGGAAGGGATTTGGCGGATAAACTTTTCCCCATGATTGCCACTTTCGCTCTGTATATTGCCGTGGCCAATCTGATCGGCTTGATTCCAGGATTCATGTCTCCTACTTCAAGTATTAATACCACTCTTGCCTTGACCATTATTGTCTGGATAACGCATCATATCATTGGTATTCGTGCCAATGGATTTGCCTATGTAAAACATTTTCTTGGACCTATGCCGGTGTTGATCCCGCTGATGCTCCCCATTGAGCTTATCAGTAACTTTGCCCGTCTGTTGTCACTCTCTATCCGTCTTTTCGGAAATATTATGGCAAAAGAGACACTTCTGGGAATTTTGTTTATGCTGGCTGGCGCATATTTTGCTCCCCTGCCGATCATGGTTCTGGGCGTCTTGGTCTCACTGGTGCAGGCTATGGTTTTTGTATTGTTGACCGTGGTCTATTTCACTCAGTCCAATGAGCATGCGCATTGATGTTGCAAGTCAAGTTTTGAATGATTCGGGTTGTACCTGAGTTATTTATTTTATAAAGGAAGAAGGCCAAAAAACTTTAATTTTACAAGGAGAACACTATGGAAAGTAATTTGATGCTTGGATTGGTTTGTATTGGCGCTGCGCTCTCTATCGGTCTTGCCGGTCTTGGAGCAGGTATCGGTATTGGTAATGTTGGTAACGGCGCGACCCAGGGTCTTGCCCGTAATCCTGAAGTACAGCCAAAATTGATGACCTTCATGATCCTCGGTATGGCTCTTGCTGAGTCTGTTGCAATTTACGGTCTTGTTATCTCTCTGATCCTTTTGTATGCAAACCCATTGATCAAGTAGTAGACAGCAGAGTGTGATCGTTACTGATCGCGCAAAAAGGCCACAGAGAAATCTGTGGCCTTTTTGCGTTTGGATGGTGAGTCCCTTTGTTTTCAGGGTGGGCAGTAATAAGAGAAGGTTGTCCTATGAATGACCACAAGAAGGAAGATGTGGTAATGCATCCGGTACGGGGCAGGAAGGAAAAATTGATTCCTGAGGCAGGGATATTTTTTGTAAATCCTGCCGAGGCCACGTATGCGATGAACACGATGCTCAGCGAGGGCGGCAAGAAGCGATTTTTCTTTAACAGCATGCTTTGTGTGAATGGTGATGAGACTTTTTTTGTGGCCGGACCGGCGGTTGGTGCGCCCATGGCTGTCCTCTGTATGGAAAAACTGATTGTTCTGGGGGGCAGACGGATTATCCTTGTTGGTTGGTGCGGCGCATTGCAACAGGGCCTGGAGGTCGGCAGTGTCTTGTTGCCGGGGCAGGCATTGTGTGGAGAGGGGACGTCTGGTTATTATAGCAGCGATAAGGGACCAAAGCCCTCTGCTCCCCTGACTTCCTGGTTACGTGACACCCTCTGTCAGAGAATGGTTCCATGGCAGGAAGGGAGGGTCTGGTCCACGGATGCGCCTTACCGTGAATCGCGGGACCTGCTTGCGCGTCTGCACAAGGAAGAGGATATTGTGGCCATTGACATGGAGTATTCGGCACTGTGCACGGTGTCCCTTTTCCGGGGGATTGAATTTGCGGCCTTGATGCTGGTCTCTGATGAGTTGTGGCAGAAAGAGTGGAAAGCTGGATTCTCAACGCCTGCATTTCGGCGGCGGAGTCAGGAGATGTCGGGGGTGTTAATGGGTGCCATGCAAAGTATGCCCCATTAGCTGAATGGAGTTTGAGCTGCGTCGGACCAAGAAACACTGGTGAAAGGCGCAGGAAGGATTGTTACGTTGATAAGAGGAAGAATGAATATGGCAAGTTTTCACCTGATTAGCCTTGGTTGTCCGAAAAACCTTGTTGATTCAGAACTGATGTTCGGGCTTCTGGAGCAGGCCGGCTGGGTCTTTGAGGAAGACCTGCAACAGGCGTCGATGCTGCTCATCAATACCTGCGGATTTATCCAGTCGGCAGTGGAAGAGGCTATTGAAGAGATTCTGGAACTGGCCCTGTTAAAACAGAACGATCCGGATAAATTACTGGTGGTGACAGGGTGTATGGTGCAGCGATACCGGGAAGAGCTTATCCATGAGCTGCCGGAGGTTGATCTCTTTATTGGTACCGAAGGCTGTCATCAAATAGTGGAGCTGGTTGCAGCGCTGATGGCGGGAGAGCTGAAGAACAAGGTTGTTATCTCTGAACGATTTCTGATGGACAGTAGTATCCCCAGGCGCATTTCCACCCCTTTTTACCGCTCCTGGTTGAAAATTACAGAAGGGTGCAACAACCGCTGTTCCTATTGTATGATCCCGTCCATCAGGGGCGATCTGCGCAGCAGATCCATTGCTGATCTGGTTACTGAGGCCGGACACCTGGAACAACAGGGTGTCCGTGAGCTTTCGCTTATCGCCCAGGATCTGACGGCCTACGGGAATGATCTGGGCGATGGTGTTCACCTGCCCGCCTTGCTGAAGTCCCTGCTGGCTGAGTCTACCATTCCCTGGTTCCGACTCATGTATCTGTATCCCTCAGGCATCAACGACACGCTTCTTTCCTTAATGGCTGAACAGCCGCGCATTGTGCCTTATATGGACATCCCCATTCAGCACGTGAGCGATTCGGTTCTCAGGCGCATGAACCGTCATTATGCAAGTGATGATCTATATCAACTTATTGGTCGTATCCGCTCCTTTCTCCCCGATGTGGCCCTGCGTTCCACCCTGATGGTCGGTTTCCCGGGTGAAACCGATGATGATGTGGGGCAGTTGGAACAATTTTTAAGGGAGGCTCGTCTTGATCACGTTGGAGTCTTTGCCTATGCCAATGAGTCCGGATCTCCATCTGAAAATTATTCTCATCAATGTTCTGAGGCAGAGAAAAATGATCGCCTTGATTTTATTCTCGGGGTGCAGGCAGAGGTGTCAGAGACGATTGTGCAGAAATATGTGGGACGAGTGGAGCCGGTGCTGGTGGAAGGGGTGAGTCGGGAGTCAGACCTGTTGTTGGAGGGCCGGACCCGCTTTCAGGCACCTGATATCGATGGCTGTGTTTATATCACTGATGGCACTGCCAGCCCTGGAGATATTGTCCAAGTACGAATTAACGAAGCTCAGGTCTATGATCTGGTGGGAGAAATCATCGTTTGAAGAGGATTGGGGCTTTACCTGGCCCCAAAACTATTTCTTGCCGTGTAAGTTAACTTGCTCCCGCAACTCTTTTCCTACTTTGAAAAAGGGAAGTTTTTTGGGAGCAACTTCTATTTTTTTGCCACTTTTAGGGTTACGTCCTTCATACGAGCGATACTGCTTGATCACAAAACTGCCGAAACCACGGATCTCAATGTTGTCACCCTTGGCAAGGGCATCGATCATTGTGTCTATTATGGTATTGGTGACGGCTGCAGCCTCGCGATGAGGAAGGTCAACTTCTTGGGCCAGGGTTTCAATAAGTTCTGATTTGTTCATGCCTTACTCCTGTAAATTCAGCTGCTGTCGTATTGTGATTATCATTCGTTAAAGTTTAAAACTGCCTGAAGCACAGTACGCCTTAGGCAGTTTTAAGCATGTTTCAGTTTGAAAAAACGAGTGAGAAACTTTTATTTTAGTCTTATAAGATTATTGAATTCCTAACAGCTTAAGTTTAATCAACTATTTCTTATTTTGTAAAGGGATTTTCTTTATAAATATTTTTTTAAGATCTTTCGGGCTGAGAATACGATATTTTCCTGGCGGGAGTCCCTGCAAAAAGAGATTGCCATAGGCAATACGTTTCAAGTGGACGACAGGATGGCCAATGGCCTGGAACATCTTTCTTACCTGGCGTTTTCTCCCTTCATGGATGGTTATCCTGATGCTGCTTGTCCCAGTTTCTCTGGCGATAACCATAATCTTGGCAGGGGCCGTTTGTTTTTCTTCCAGCAGAATTCCGTGCTCCAGTTTCTGGAGCATTTTCTCGGCGGGGCGCCCAAGGACCCGTGCTTCATAGGTCTTTGTTACCTCATAGCTGGGGTGTTGAATCTTCTGGGCCAGCTCCCCGTCGTTGGTGAGAATAAGAGCCCCCTCAGTGTCCAGGTCCAGTCGTCCGACCGGAAATAGGCGGACGTTGATTCCATGGAGCAGGGAGGTGACAATGGGGCGCCCCTGGGGATCTGACATGGTGGTCACATAGCCCTGCGGCTTATTGAGCAGGATATAGAGAAATTCATTATGGGGGGTTACGAGTTTTCCGTCCAGACGGATCTCCTGGTTGGATGGATCAATCTGTGATCCCATGGCGGTGACAATCTCTCCATCTACAGTTACTCTGCCTTGGGCTATTATCTCTTCTGCTTTTCGTCTGGAGGCAATTCCACATCCGGCAAGGTACTTCTGCAGACGGACTGTTTCGCTCATCGAAGATTTGGAGGAAGCAGAGTGTGGATGCGTTTATCTACCAGTGTTCTTGTGGCTTCATCTACTTCGAGGACGTCGGTGTACCATGGTTTCATCCGGCAGTCAAAGACGATGGGCGGAGTGAGGCCAACATGGAAGCGCTGGACAGCTGTGGCTGCGCCATGGATATCGGCAGCCGGTTCAAAACGGGTGAACAGGGTCCAGAGGAACTCCTGCGTGGAGCAGGTGGCATCCGTGCTGTTATCAACCAGAATAATGACTGGCCATTCTGCCACTCCTTCCCATAGACAGAGCTCAGCCGCAAGTTCCGGCGCTTGCCTGTAAGCACTCCCCTGGAGAACAAGCGTCCCAGGCATAAAGACGATTGGACGTACGCAGGAAGGGGGGAGAGTACCTGAAAATGACCCTGGCAGTTCCCGTTTTTTGTCTTTCCCCAGTCCCATCATCATGGCCTTTGAGCCCTTGTTGACGGATGGGCCTGTGTAATCAAGGGTGTCCTGGGAGACATTGGCAAAGACAAAAAGGTCACGTTCCCAGTCGATGCGTTCCAGGACATGCACCCACAGTTTACGGAAGTCGGTGATATCAACATCTCCATCAGTGATGATGAGAAATTTGGTCAGGGAAAGTTGGCCCTCTCCCAGGACCCTCAGACCGCAGGCAAAGGCCTCACGTGGATAGCGGTCCTGAACCTTGGCTGCAGCCAGGCAATGAAATCCGGTCTCGCCAAAGGTCTTCAGCTCTCTTACTCCCTTCATGACCAGGGGAAAAAGTGGGGAGAGCAGTTCCTGCAGAAAGTCACCAATGAAATAATCTTCCTGTCTTGGCCGTCCGACAATGGTTGCCGGATAAATGGCCTTATGGCGATGGTAGAGGTGACTGACCTGGAAAACGGGATAGTCATGCTGCAGAGAATTATAGCCATAATGGTCGCCGAAGGGGCCTTCCGGGCGTCTGATATGGGGTGGAACTTCACCTTTGATAGCAAATTCGGCGTTTGCCACCAACCGATGTCCACCTCTGGGGTCAGCCACCATCGCCAGTTTTTTGCCCATGAGCAGGGAGGTGAGCATCAGTTCGGGAATATCTTCCGGCAGGGGGGCGATGGCTGAGAGCATGAGGGCAGGTGGGCCACCGATATAGAGGGTCAGGGGCAGCGCTTGATTCAGCTTCTCTGCCTCGTGGTAGTGGTAGCCTCCCCCCTTATGGATCTGCCAGTGGATGCCGGTGGTGGTGTCATCATGGCGTTGGATGCGGTACATGCCGAGATTATGGCCGCGTCCGTCCGGGTGTTCAGTATAGACAAGAGGCAGCGTGACAAAAGGGCCACCGTCGCTGTGCCAGGATGTGAGCATGGGCAGACTGCTTAAGCGGGCAGGGACTTGACAGTTCTCCAGGATCGCACCCTTGCGGCTCTCTTTCAGGCCGATTTTTAACCCTTCGGTGAACAGGTGACGATTGTCCCACAGCTTTTTAATCTTCAGGGGCATAATGGTTTCGGTCAGATTCACCAGGTCGCGAACAAATTCCTGTGGCCTGCGGCCAAAGGCCAGCTCAAGACGTTTATTCGTGCCGAAGAGATTGGTGACCACTGGAAAAGCACTGCCCTTCACCTTGGTGAAGAGTAAGGCAGGTCCCTGTTTCTGAATAACACGGCGATGGATCTCGGCAATCTCCAGATAAGGATTAACCTCCTGATCGATAATGAGCAGTTCTCCTTCTTGCTCGAGCAGATTGAGATAACTGCGCAGGTCGTCCAAGGTTTTATCGGCCATGATTTATCCTTTTTCTACTGGATGGTGGTGGTGTTCGTCCTGGAGAAAGAGGCGATGGTATTCCTCTTCGCTGAGGTTACGCTTCAGAATACCAGTAAAAAAATCGACAAATGCTTGAATTTCCTGCTCGGAGAGACGCTGACTCAGGAAATCAGCAAATTCCTGTCTGCCGGCAAGTTGCAGAAAGCAGGAGAGTGATTGCTGGTCGAGTTGTGGGCTCAGGCCAAAACATATCTGTTGGGAATCAAGGGTCATGGAATGAGAAAGGAAAAGATTAAAGAAATCAAGCGCTGGTTGAAATAACCCGCCATTGAATGCTTCTGCTGCGAGGGCCATCAAATTCACAGAAAAATATCTTCTGCCAGGTGCCGAGCACCAGTTGTCCATTTTCGATAAAGATAGTTAGCGTACTGCCCATAAGAGATGCCATGATGTGGGCAGGTGAGTTTCCCTCAAGATGTTTGTAAGCATAGTGCATGGGAACCAATTTCTGGAATCCGGAGATAATGTCATCTTTGACAGTTGGATCAGCACCTTCGTTGATGGTAAGACCAGCAGTGGTGTGCGGATTAAAAAGATAACAGATCCCTTCTGGGATATTTGTTCTGCTTATTACCTGATCTATCTGGTCGGTGATGTCAATGAGCTGCATGGAGCTGGAGGTAGTAATTGTGATTTTTCCTGGAGACATGGGGTACCTCAGCAATAAAAAAAAGCAGACACTGTTGGTGTCTGCTTTTCGATCTTCTTTTCAAATTTTTTTGGTCTGATTACTTGTTCTGCAGCTGCCAGCGACCATTGTCATCCCGGCATGCCGTAGAGTATGTTCTTTCGGTCTTGCCATCGATGACGGCGATGATTTCTGCCTGTCTGCAAGGCCTGTGTGATGTCGGGTCAGAATATGCGGGTTGTGGTCTGACGTCATAGCTGTTACCGCTGTCAGGGTTGCGCCAGGTAGTAGGCTGTCCGGAGACTCCTCGTTCATATACATGATTGAGTTGTTCCCGGTCATATTTGTCCATCTCGTTGCCTACCATATAACCGAGCATAGTGCCTACAGCCGCGCCAATAAGGGTGGCCTCTGTATTGTGGCCAATGGCCTGTCCGACAAGTGCGCCACCCACGGCTCCTGCTCCTGCTCCTGTTTGTCCTTTGGTGGCACAGGATGAGGTAAATATGGAACACAGTAGACATATGCTGAGAAGCATTTTGTTCATTGGAAGTACCTCTTCAATGTTGAATTTATGTTTGTGAGAAAAAAAATTTGTAAAAGTAAATTCTGCCGGAAGAAAACTGATTGTTTTTATAATTCTCCTTTAAAAATAATCATCTCCGATAAGAGTTGTCAATGTTTTTATCTTAATGCCACATGTGTGGCACGACTGAGGAGGCTATATAGTTCGTGCATTTATTTGCTTCGTCAGGATCAAACGAGTATTATATTTTAAAGGATGGCTGATTTTCCCTATAGAGAAACGTATTTGATATCAGGAGAGATGTGATGGCTAAGCGATTTGTAAAACTCTTTTTAAGTTTTTTTGTGTTTTTTTCTTTTTTGTTACACTGGCATGCTGTTTCTGCTGTGATGCTTGACTCTTCGTTTGGCCTGGATGGTCTTGTCAAAACCAAGGTCGGATATTATGAAGACCGGGCTCACGCAGTTGTCATTCAACCTGATGGCAAGATTCTTGTCGCCGGTTCTTCGTCTAATAATTCCAATCTTGATTTTGCTCTCGTGCGTTATAATTCAGAAGGCGGTCTTGATACTTCCTTTAACTTGAGCGGCCAGGTTGTGACCGTTGTTGGGAGTGGAGATGACGAGGCTTTAGGGATTGCCCTGCAGAATGATGGCAAGATCGTTACCTGTGGTTACACGGTTAATGGTCAGGGTCGCGATATCGCTTTGCTGCGCTTTACTGCAAATGGTAATCTTGATCCTGAGTTCGGGGTGAATGGGATGGTCACTTTGTCTGTTGGCAGCGGTAATGACACTGCCGCTGCGGTTGCTATCCAGGATGATGGTGCTATTCTGGTGTCGGGGTCGGTTGAAGAAGGTTCCAGAAACGTGGGAGTCCTGGTTCGCTTTCTTGCAGATGGTTCTTTAGATCATTCTTTTGGCAAAGCGGGCGTGGTCCTTGCTGAAGTTGGGGATAATACTGAAATCACTGCCATGGTAGTTCAAAAAGATGGCTGTATTGTTATGGCTGGTTCTTATGAAGAAAAAAAGCTGAATAAAATATTGTTACTCCGTTTTTTGTCCGACGGTTTGTTTGATATTAGTTTTGGTACTGGCGGCATGGCTGAAACTCCGGATGATAACAGGGAGGCCGTTGGTAAAAGCCTTTGGGTGCAGGGAAATGGCACAGTTCTGGTTGCAGGTTCTGTGGGCGCCGAACAGCAACAGGATGTTGCTCTGTTTCGATTTACCAGCGAAGGCAAAGTGGACCGTGACTTTGGTGAAGGTGCCGGGATGCTGAGTTATGACCTCGGTGGTGAAGATGATGTCGGGTATAGTGTCTTGGCTACTGCTACCACTGTTTTTATTGCCGGTTATGCAACTGTGGATGGCAGGCATGAACAGGTTCTCCTTCAATATCCCTTGGTTGCAGACTCTCAGTCCGAGCTGTCAGCTGTAACAGCCGCAACAGATCAGTTGGATGGCGTGGTGTATGCATTGGCCCTGCAGGCTGATGCAAAACTCATTGCTGTTGGTTCCAGCGAAGAGAGTGACACCAGTAGTTTTGTTCTTGCCCGCTATGCAGGGAATGAATTGGCTGAAGATAAAGCAGTGGGCTCCAGTGAAGAGTCGGACTTTATTTCCACAACAGCTATTACAGAGATATCCAGAGTTGGTTGTTTTACCGGAGGTGAAATTAAAGAGGATTCCGGGTTGACCTTTACCAGCAGGGGAATCGTGTATTCTATTGTTTCTTATCCGGTCTATAAAACTACTACTGCGACGACTGCTACTACTTCGACTACTGCTACTACTGATGTTGCCATAGAAGGATTCACCAGCGATGGAACCGGTGTAGGTCGTTATGGCAGCATTCTCACTAATTTGACTCCGGGAACACGCTATTATGTCAGGGCGTATGGAGTTACCTCTAAGAGTATTGTTTATTACGGTAAACAACTTGATTTTGAAACCAAAGATGCCTGCTTTATCGCAACCGCGGCGTATGGTTCTTTTCTTGATCCCCACGTTCAAAGCCTGCGTCTTTTCAGGGATAGGTATTTGGTGCCCTATGAGGCAGGTCGAAAGTTCGTACGCTTTTATTATCACTACTCGCCGCCGATTGCTGCGTTTATTGCTGATCAACCAGTCCTGCGCCTGTTGGCTCGTTTTTTTCTGTTGCCTGTTTTTTTCTGTAGTTATATGGCCCTTCATCTAGGGGTGCCTAGTATGTGTGTGATCATATTTGCATTATGTGGAACGGTGATGCTTGGTTCCAAAATGCTTCATCAAAAAAGATGGAAGGAAAAGTCTCGCATCTTTCCTTGAGTTTGTGTTTACCTGCGGGAGGAAATGTCAAAAATCTCAAGCGGTAAATAAGTTTTCAAGTGGTGAATGCGTTTGGTGTGAATGAGTGCAGTATTTGCAAGCTACGGCTTATTCACTCCAGTTCGCATCCCATCCCATTATTTGGTGGTGGGTGCTAAGAGTTTACACCGTTTTATCCCGCATCGTTTTGTAGCTACCTGCATAGATACGGACTGTTCGTCCCTCCCTTATTGGAAAGTCAAAAAAATCCATTCCGGAAACAGCTGAAAGGTACCACTGTCTTTCTCTTGATTACAGGCTGACCGAAAAAACTCCTACGTCTTCTTTCTGGAAAGAAGTGTAATAAATGAACGTATATCATGGGGATGTGTGCTTGCCCATCTTTGGGCCCTTGATCTGGTTTATTCCAATCCATGTATATCTTTGTGCAGTATAAAAACAAAAAAAAAACGGTTGTGGTGGGAATGGTTGATTTAGCGATATATTCAAAACTGACCATGTGGAATATGGTGCTATTTTGATATAATTGTCGTTTTGTTGAGTTATGTCGACATCTCCACTTGGTGGGGGGTGTTGATAACTTGTGAGCTGGTTGAGTAACCTGCGAGGATGACACAAGAAAAAGAGTGATTTTGTCGATGCCCAAAAAAGCAAGGGCTTTAAACGGGGGTGGGGCTGGAGGTCAATTGTTATGGGAGTGTTAGGAAATGCCATTATTGTATGGAGAGCATAGGAAAATAGGCATCAATCGTCTTTGACTGAATGCCGGATTTAGGTTTTATATCGGCCTGTGATTTGAACAAATAGTCCTGATTCTAAAAAAGCTGGTCGATAAGGGCTGTGGTTTTTTTATTGAGGAGCGTTTGTGTGTGGGGTGTTTTTTTTAAGTCTCATGAAAGAGTATGCGTGAATTTTATAGCGATAAATTGTCTCAAATAGCGTTTTATTGGCTGTAAGGTAAGACTTTAAGAGGAACTGGCATGGTGTGGCAGAAGGTAAAAGAGAGCTTGCGTGATGTCTTTGCTGAGAATGTATATAATCTCTGGATTGAGCCCCTTGAGTGTGTACAGTGTGATGACGAAAGTATACGGCTTGCTTGTCCGGATCGATTCTATCGCGCACATCTGACCCAGCATCATCTTGGTCTGATTCAGGATCAGGCGAATGCGATAGATGGTACTCAGAGGCAGGTTATTTTATGTGAGGCAAGCCAGAAGGCGCTGCCAGCCTCTCCACAGGCGAGTCAGTTACGTTTGCCTCATATCCCAGCCGGTGGATCGTCTGTTCGGGCACTGCATCCTCGTTATATCTTCGATGAGTTTATGGCAGGCGACAGTAATCTCTTGGCGCTATCGGCTTGTAAATCAATGGTGGCAGGTACTGATATCGTTGGCCCCTGTTTGTATATCAACAGTTCCACCGGGCTTGGCAAGAGTCATTTGACCCATGCAGTCGCCCATCAGGTCCTGTCTACCTCTCCCTCGGCCCGGCTTCATTATCTCACCGCGCAGCAATTTTCGGCCGAAATGGTGCGTAATATTCAAGCCAATAGCATGGATCACTTTAAACGTAAATATCATGATCATTGTGATATCCTGCTGGTGGAAGATGTTCATTCGCTGACCGGTAAAAAAAAGACTCAGGAGGAGTTGAACGAGCTTCTTGATTCCCTGATTAAAGGTGGAAAAAGGGTTATCCTTACTGCTAATACTGTTCCTCGAGAATTGAATGGTATTGATGATGAGTTTCGTTCACGGATGACCTCAGGGCTGGTTACTACTATTGAAGCACCTGATATTCAGACCCGCCATCGGATTGTGTATAAGAAAGCAGAGTTGCAGGGGCTTTTACTTGCTGAGGAGTTTGTCGCCTATCTTGCTCAACATATCAAGGGTGATGTGCGTCAGATTGAATCTGCCATTCTTGCCATCCGGGCCAAGTCTGCCCTGATGGGTGGCGAGGTTGAAATGGCCCTTGTCCGTGAAGTGGTAGAGGGGATTGTTGGAGCTCCGAAAAATCTCTCGGCGATCACGATTGGTGAGTTTGTCAGTGGCCAGTTTAATGTCAGTGTCAAGGATATGCAGTCACGTACCCGTAAAAAGGACATCGTTTTTCCAAGGCAGGTTGCCATGTATCTCAGTCGGCGCCATACCCAGCAGTCGCTGGCGGATATCGGTAAGGCCTTTGGGAGGGATCATGCAACCGTGCTCCATTCCATTAAAGTGGTGACGGACCGTATCTCCCGTGATGTCTCCGTCTCGGCCCAGCTGGACTTGCTGAACAGAAAAGTGAAACAGATTTAGGGGTGGTCAGCTAGTCGTTCCTTCTCTTCAGGAAATGGTCAGAATGGTTTTTGTAATCAAGCGGCCTGTGGGAAAACCACGGGCCGCTTGATTTTTATGCTCTTATCTGCTATGAAAATACGCAGGTGTCCGTTGAGGAAACAGATGGGGTTTTTCTAGCTGTATGTCTTGTTTTCTGGCTGGCCCTAGGGGGTTCCTGCCTCTCCTCTCTAGGGGCAGGGGATATGGTATCGTGTTAGGCCGTAATGGAGATCACCGCGTTGCTGGAGATAGTAGATGTCTCGCGCCACTTCGATGACTTCGTTGCCCTGGATAAGGTTTCCCTGCACATTGAAGCTGGGGAGTTTTTTACCCTGCTTGGGCCGTCTGGATGTGGCAAAACAACGTTATTACGTCTTATTGCCGGGTTTGATCAACCGGATAGCGGCGATATCCTCCTTGATGGCAAAAGTATTACTTCAGCCCCCCCCGAGCAGCGTCCGCTCCATACCATATTTCAGAATTACGCTCTCTTTCCCCATATGACCGTGGCCGAGAATATCGGCTTTCCCCTGCGGATGGCAGGTTGCGCCAAGAAAGATATTCAGGCCCGAGTGGCAGAGGCCCTCGAAAATGTGCGTCTGCCTGATAAGGCCAGGCACTATCCAGATGCCTTGTCCGGTGGCCAGAAACAGCGCATTGCCATTGCCCGGGCCCTGGTGAACCGTCCCCGCTTGTTGCTCTTGGATGAGCCCTTGTCCGCCCTTGATGCCAAGTTGCGTGAACAGATGCAGATTGAGCTCATCAACCTGCAAAAGGATATCGGGATTACCTTTATCTATGTGACCCATGATCAAGGTGAGGCCCTGGCCCTGTCACACCGAATTGCGGTGATGGATCAGGGCAGGATTGTTCAGGTGGATGTCCCCGAACGGTTGTATGGATTTCCGAACAGTCGTTTCGTTGCTGATTTTATCGGGAAATGCAATCTGCTGGAAGGGCATGTCCGCGAACAGCAGGGGGATTCTGTCACAGTGGAGCTGGATGGGCTGGGAGTGGTGCATATCTGCAGGTCAGAGACGAAATGTGTCGCCGGCAGTCGTTGCGCCCTGACCCTGCGCCCTGAAAAGATTCGTCTGGCCACCACTGTAAGCCCCACAGAGGATGAATCCCATTTTAGCGGTTCTGTTCATGATATGCTCTATCTGGGAGATGTGACCGTTTATATTGTTGCCCTGGCCAATGGTCTCTTGCTTGAGGCCCTGTTGGCCAATTCCGCGTCCGGACGGACAAATTTCTTTGAGGTCGGTGATCCCGTTGAGGTCGCCTGGTCATGTGATGCCGGCCATCTGGTGCTGGGCTAAGACCATGCAGAGAAAGGCCTGGTACAAGTATCTCTTGTCTCTTCCGCCCATGGCGTATCTGTTGATATTTTTTGCGGCACCCACCTTTCTCATGCTCTTTGCCACCTTCCGCTATGCCGGGGAATATGGCGGGCTGGCGCCCTGGTATCTTCAAGAGGGTGGGCGCCTGACCATGGATCTGACCCTGGAGAACTGGCAGCGCCTGGTGGAATCAGATATCTATCTGCGTCTCTTCTTGAAATCCATCGGATATGCAGTGGCCACCACCCTGATCTGCATGATCATGGGTTACCCTCTGGCCCTGATGATCGCCCGCAGTGGCCGGAAACATCGCGATCTCCTTCTCCTGCTGGTTATCCTTCCCTTCTGGAGTAATTTTCTGGTCCGTATCTATGCCTGGATGATCATTTTCAGTCCGGTCGGAGCCTTGACCCGGATGCTCAACGGGCTTCTTGATCTCATCGGTGCCGCGCCGGTCACCCTCATGTATAGTCCGACGGCGATGCTTGTCTGTCTGGTCTATGTGCATCTTCCCTTTATGGTTCTGCCCTTGTATGCGAATCTGGAAAAACATGATTTTGATCTGCTGGATGCGGCCCAGGATCTCGGAGCCGGGAAGTGGCGGCGATTCTGGCTCATCACTTGGCCTTTGTCCCTGCCCGGCATTACCGCAGGCTCGATCCTGGTCTTTATTCCGGTCCTTGGCATGTTCGCCATCCCTGATCTGCTTGGCGGCACCAATGGGATCATGATTGGCAATGTCATCAAGCAACAGTTCATGGAGTCCCGTGACTGGCCTTTTGGCAGTGTTCTCTCCATGGTGCTGACCGTGACCGCAGTAGCCGTGGTCCTGCTGGGATCCCGGCTTGGTGCACGACGGGAGGGGCGATGATGATTAAGAAAAACCTGTTATTGTGGATCAGCGCCGCACTTGTCTATCTCTTTCTTTATCTGCCGCTGGTGATTGTGGTGGTCTTCTCCTTCAATGACTCCCGGCTGAACGCGGAGTGGGTCGGCTTTACCTGGAAGTGGTACGGGAAACTCCTGCACAATCGCGAGATGCTGGGAGCGGCCATGAATTCCTTGATCATTGCCACTGTCAGTGCCGGGGCGGCCACCATCCTTGGTACCTTGGCGGGGATGGCCATGTCTCAAAATCGTTTGCGTTTCCTGCCTTTGCTGGTGCTGGCGCCCATTGCCATGCCCGAGATCCTGATGGGGGTCAGTCTGCTGCTGCTCTTTATCATGGTAAATATGACCCTCGGCCTTTTGTCCATCATGCTAGCTCATATCACCTTCTGTATAGGGTTTGTGGCACTTTCGGTGCAGGCCCGGATGTCGAGCATGGACCCGGCTCTGGTGGAGGCGGCCCGTGATCTGGGGGCCTCGCCCTGGCGCTGTTTCCGGGAGATTACCCTGCCGCTGCTGATGCCTGGTATCCTGGCCGGCGGCCTCATGGCCTTTACCCTGTCCATTGATGATTTTGTGATCACCTTTTTTACGGCTGGTGTCGGCAGTTCAACCCTACCGCTACAGATCTATTCCATGGTCAAGATTGCGGTGACCCCAGAGGTCAATGCAGTGTCAACCCTGTTGATGCTGCTGACCCTGGTGGTGATTGTCGGGGCATCAAGATTGTCTCCTGCTATTTTTCGTGGCGAATAAATTCGTTTCTTCAGTGGAAGCGAAAAGAGATCCATTCAACAAAAGGAAAATGACATGAAGAGCTTACTGGGTTTACTTTTACTGTTATTGGCTACCCCGGTCTTTGCCGGTGAGGAACTGCATGTATTCAACTGGAATGACTATATGTCGGAAGAGGTGGTTGCCGGTTTTGAAAAGAGTTGTAACTGCAAGGTGGTTCAGGATTATTATTCCGGCACCGAAGAAATGATGGCCAAACTCCTGGCCGGCGCCAGTGGCTATGATCTGGTCGTTCCCACTCAGAATGCGGTGCAGGCCCTGATTCAGCAGGGTTTTCTCGAAAAACTGGATAAAGGCACCCTGTCCAATATCAAAAATCAGGATCCCGGCTTTCTCAATCGCTCCTATGATCCGGGCAACGTCTATTCCCTGCCCTATGCCTATACCACCACCCTGATTGGTTTTAATGAGCAGCGTCTGAAGGAACAGGGAATTGAGCCGACCAGCTGGGCAGTTATTTTTGATCCCCAGATACTGGAGAAGATCAAGGGCAAGGTGACGGTCATGGATGATGCGGATGAGGTGTTCGGCGCGGCGCTCAAGTATCTTGGTTATTCGGTCAATGATGCGGACGAGAAGCATCTGCTTGAGGCACAGCAGGTGATCATGAAGGCAAAACCCTATTGGGCGGCCTTTAATTCCTCAAGCTATATCAAGGAGCTGACGGTTGGTAATATCTGGGTCGCCCATGGCTACTCCAGCGATATGGTCCAGGCCCGTAATGATGCCAGGGAGGCCAAACGGGATTTTACGGTTAATTTTATCCTGCCGAAAGAAGGGGCGGTGCTGGCCCTTGACAATATGGTCATCCCTAAGGACGCCAAGAATAAAAAACTGGCCCTCCAATTTATTGATTTTTTGATGGATGGCAAGAATGCGGCCGGTCTCAGTAATGATGTGGGGGCCGGTAATCCCAATGCTGCAGCCCTGCCTTTTATCAACCCGGAGCTCAAACAGCTTGCCGCCATTTTCCCTGATCAGGAGGTCTTGGCTACCCTTGAAACCTTGGAGGCCACCAGTGCCAAGATTCGCCGTCTTAAAAATAAGTTATGGACCGAGATTAAACTGAAATAGATACCGGCTGTTGAGGTTGATGGCCAGAAGGCTTCTTGTGTCATTCTCATGCTTCCGCGTGGGAATGACACAGTCTGTTTTTCCATCTTGCAGCCTGATGAGATGTGTAGTCCCTTCCTTCTTCATATGAGAACTTGCTGCTATGCGATTCCTCCGTTTTTTTCTCCTCTCCCTGCTTTTTTCTCTCTGCTGCCTTTCCTCTTCTGCTCACGCTGATCTTCCTGACATCCCTACGGCCCTTGAAACACAATTGTATCAAGGGAGTGCGGAGGAGCTTGCTGCTTTTATTGCTAAGCGGCAAGCCCAGGTTGATGGCTTTATTGCCTTGATTACGACCGATATGCAGAAGGTGAAGGAGGAACAGGAGGCGATTGTTTTTTCCGCTCTTTTGGATCTGTTTCAGGGGCTCTCCTTCCAATTGAAAAACCTGCAGGCCGAGTTGGACAGGCAGGAGACTCCGCCCATGCAGGCTCCATCCCTTGGTTCTCCACCGTATCATCTGGCCTTATTTGATGAGATGGTCTCTTTTCAGCAGAAAGTTGTTCAACAACTCGGGATCTATGAGGAGGGTCTTGCCTATGGAGAGGCCAGAATTTCTGCAGTAAAGGACGAGTTGACGGTCTTATTGCCTCAGTATGCCGAGGTAAAAGCCGAGGGCGGCAGCAGGATTCAGGCCTATGAGAAGCTGGCGCATATCCTCCGTCTCCAGCATGAATATGCCATTCTGCAACTTAAGCAACCGAAGTTGAGTAAGGCCCTGACTGATATCCGTCTTGTCGTTAAGGCGTCGGGGGATCTGGCCGAGCAGGTTTTTGGGCAATTACAGATAAGCAGGGATGATATTGCGAACCTGAAAAAAAAGTTGGATTCGCGGAACGAGAGCCACTCAGGCAGTCTCGCCAGATTGAATGCAGAATATCTGGACCTGAACAAGCAGAGTGTGGTCGCCGAATCAAAACTGGATAAAGCGCTTACAGCCATTACCTTGAAGGCCAAAGACGACACTGGTGTGAGCGCTCTGGAGGGTGAAAAACAACGGCTTGAACTGCTGCTAGAAGCGATCAGATTCCGGAAAAAGGCCATTATTCAGGAAAAGATGAACCTGGATCTGGCGATCAAGGGCGTGATGTTCAGACAGGAATGGCTTGCTGCCTATGTCGAGATGTCCCAAGGGAAAAAGCCCTCTGATTTTCTAAAAACTTGGTCGAACAATAGCGAGGAGCTCATTGCGAAAAAGGATGTTCTTGTGCGGGATCTTTCTCTGGCCACTCAACAGAGAGCTGATCTGACCCAGCGCCTGGTGGCCATTACCAACAAGGTGCGATCTTCCACGAACGGGGATTCCCAGATGACCACCTTTACCAGGCAGGTCGAACGAACAACGGGGAATCTTGATGGCTATATTTTTGGTATTGCTGATAATATTCATGATCTTAACAGGTTACGGGAAGAGATAGATCTGATTTTGCAGCTTCTGCGGAACAGGATGGGCAGTGGTGAGCGGTTTCTCAGTTGGGGGATGGCCTATCTAACTGATAAATGGGAGAAGAGCAGGGGGGTCCTGTTTTATCCCCTGTTCTCCGTTGGTGAAACGTCAATCACCTTGATCACAATCTTTAAGGTGATTGTCCTGTTGTTGATTGGGGTGCGCTTTCTCAATGTAATCCGCCGGAAGACCGCGAGTCTTTTAACTGAAAGAACTGCCATGACACCGGGGGCGGTCCATTCGATGACCACCCTTGTTTATTATGCCGCGTTTGTTCTCGGGATCCTCATCATTCTCTCCATTATCGGTTTTAATGTCAGTCAGTTGGGCATTATTTTTGGAGCGTTGAGTGTGGGCTTGGGTTTTGGTCTACAGACCATTGCCAATAATTTTGTCAGTGGGATTATCCTGCTCACAGAACAGCCCATCCAGGTTGGCGATTATGTGGAGTTGCAGGAAGGAACCACCGGCGAAGTCAAAAAAATCTCGATTCGGGCTACCATTGTCAGGACCTTTGACGGTGAAGATGTCATTGTCCCTAATTCTGAGCTTGTGACCAACCGGGTTAATACCTGGAGCTACGAAGATAACTGGCGCCGGTTGAAGATACCGTTCGGGGTTTCCTATGATGCTGACCCGCAAGAGGTGGTTCGCCTGGCCGAAGAGGCGGCCAGGGAAGTCCATTTTACCAAGGAAGATGGTGAACATCCTCTGCGTATTTTTTTCGAGGGCTTTGGGGACAACAGCCTTGATTTCTCGATCAGACCCTGGTGTTGGATGAATCAGATACACGCCCAGTCAGGTATGCTTAGTGATTATTATTTTGTTCTGTTCCGGAAATTGAAGGAGGGAGGGGTCGCCATTCCATATCCTCAGACAGATTTACATCTCAAATCTATCTCGCCTGAGACTTTGGTGATTCTGCAAAACCTGGCTTCAGCACCGGGACAGAAGAAAACTGGTGAAAGCGGGGAACAGGGTGGGGAACAAAAAATCGTGTAACGGTTCCTTTTATCACTTCTTTTTATTTTCACAAGGATGATATGGCACCTTGCGATGCATGCGGTTCAGGGTGTACAATAAAATTGTTTTATAAGATTGATGTCTCTGGCAGAGATTGAGAAGAATGATTTTCAAGGTGACCCGGATTTTGCTGCATGAAAGGGTACCAGAAACACTAAACCTGCGGCAGGGGTATCTGTCGTTTTCGTGGCAACAGTGGTGACTTAATGGATTTTGCTGCTCTTCCGAAAAAACATACTGAATATAAAACTTCGAAAATAGTAGTCCTGCCCATCTCTTATGATGGGACAGCGACCTTGCTCAAAGGCTCAGATCTTGGGCCTCAAGCCATATTGGCGGCGTCATCACGTCTTACCTTATTTGATCTTGAAACCAATTTTGAGGTCTATCGTCAGGGGATCTGCACCTTGCCGCCGGTTTTGTCTCGGGATAATCCGGTTGATATGATTGATGAGGTACGGCAGCAGGCGAATCCTCTTTTTCGTGATGGTAAGCTGGTGGTAGGCCTGGGTGGTAAGCATCTGGTGAGTATCGGTCTGATCCAGGCGGCAGTGGAACGCCACAGCGAACTGAGTGTGGTTCAATTTGACGCCCATGCCGATCTGCGCCCCATTGACGCTGAGGCCGGGTACGGCAACTCCTGCGTTATGACCAGGGTGAATGAGATGTGTGAGTCTGTGCAGATTGGCATCCGCAGCATGGATCAAAAGGAGCGTGGCAAGGTTGATCTGGACCGCATGGTGTTTGCCCGTGACCTCCATTATCACGGGGTGAGTGCGGCGGGTGATGCCCTCGACATGCTCAGTGACACCGTCTATATTACCATTGATCTGGATGTCCTTGACCCTTCTTGCATGCCTTCAGTGGAGAGGCCGGAACCTGGCGGCATTGATTGGTATATGCTCACCCGGCTTATTCGCCAGGTGGCCAGTGAAAAAAGGATTGTCGGTCTGGACGTGGTTGGCCTGGTGCCGCAGCCAAACCATCCTGCAGCCGACTTTCTGGCGGCAAAACTCATTTACCGGATTTTAAGTATGATCTTTTCCCGTTAGATAAGAGGGTCTCATACAGAGACGCAGCAACGCAGTGAAGGATAAAAAATATTTTCTTTTTGTCTTTGCGTCGCTGCATGAGAATAAATATCGAAATATAACTTTTATATCCAATGGGTAGAGCATGTTGCCCAAGAGAGGAAAACTTATGAGAAATGCATGTTTTATTATTCTTGCCCTTTTACTTCTTGGTGGTTGTACTCAGGAGACGCAGAATAAATTTGGCAGGGCAGTGCAGAATTGGACGGGAACAAATGGGGTTCTTGAAGTCTATGCGGGTGAAAAGTTGGTGAAGCGTTTTTTGAAGATTGATAAGCTTACCACTGCTTCTGCTACTGATGGTAAGCAAGAACGTCCCTATCGTTTTGGATATGGTGTCTTGGACGAAAATCTGAATGGGGTGACCGATACCGATGAAAAGAAGGTCTATTTTGAGTTTAGTGATTATTCTACATCCTATATTTTCTATGAAAACCCTAGATAAGTTGCACGGAACTCGCACCTCTTTCTGGTCTCAGTTCAGCTTTTTTTGTTGGTAGATGAAACTGCGAATCTCTTAAAGACCACTCTGCCTCAAACTCCATTCCCCTTGCTCGTCAGTCATCAGATCGGAAGTGTCTATAAATAGATCAGTGCAGGGAGGCGACTAACTGTCTTGCCAGTTTTCGTACCTCCTGCATGGTTGTCTGGATGTCGAAACTCAATATTTTTTTATCAGCCATGACCATGTGACCGTCAATGATGACGGTATGGACATCAGCGCCGCTGGCACTATAAACAAGCAGATCCTGATTGTAGCAGGGGGTCAGGTGGGGCTGCTGCATATCGAGAAGAATGAGATCGGCCTTGTATCCCGGACGCAGTTGGCCAATGTTGCCAAGTCCCAGGAGCTTGGCGTTGTTGATGGTGGCGCAGGTCAGCGCCTGTCTGGCCGGAATGGATGTGGCGTTCAGGGTATGGAGCTTCTGGGTTTTGCTCAACAGATCCATCTCTCGAAACATGTCCAGGATGTTATTGCTGGCGCAGCCGTCGGTGCCTAAGCCCACCTGGATTCCGTGTTCGATCATGGCAGACACCGGAGCTGTACCTGATGCCAATTTCAGATGGCTCTGGGGGCAGACTACCACTCCGGCCTGAGTCTTGGCAAGCAGGGCGAGATCCTCTTCATCGAGCCAGACGCAATGGATGCAGATTGTCCCCGGGTCAAGCAGGCCGAGCGCATTCAGGTGTCTGATCGGGCTCGTCCCACGAGCAGCCTGGATCATTGCCTGTTCCTTGTTGCTTTCTGCCACATGGATAAAGAAGGGGACCCGTCTCTCTGTTGCCTGTCTCTTTGCCCGTTGCAGGGTCTCAGCGGAGCAGGTGTAGGGTGAGTGGGCAAAGATCGCCGGGGTGATTCGGGGGTGTTTTCCTTGCCATTCATCCAGAAATTCGATCGCCGTTTCCAGGTTTCTGGCAGGGTCCGGCACGCCGGGGGCTGGAAAATCAATGATTCCATGAGCGGCAATCGCCCGTAATCCCATGTCAACAAAGGCCTGTGCAGCCTGTCCTTCAAAGAAATAGCCATCGGCCACGGTGGTGGTTCCCGAGAGAATCATTTCGGCGGCTGCCAGTTTGGAGCAGTGATAGACCATCTCTTCGTTTACATGCCTTGCCTCTGCAGGAAAGATATATTTGCTCAGCCAGGTGGTAAGTTCCATGTCATCGGCCATGCCGCGAAAGAGGGTCATGGCGCAGTGATTGTGGGCGTTGATCAGTCCCGGCATCAACAGCTTGCCTTGGCCGTCAATGATTGTTGTTGCCTGGGTTGTGTCTGCTTGCTGCATGCTGTCCGTTGTGCCGATCGCTACAATGGTGTCACCTCTGGTCAGCAGGGACGCATTGGCAAGGAGAGGGGCATCGGGAGCTGTCAGCAGAGTGCAGTTGTGAATAAGAATGGAATCTGTCATTGTGTCCGGCATGGGAAGGGAGAGATGGGGTGGTGGTTAAAAAGAGGGGCATTTTCCATGGTCGCAGGGTATAATACTTTATTTAAGATTTTTTGTAACTGTTGCTGATACTGATGCTAAGAAACATTAAGATTTATGATTTACGTGTTTATTGAAATGCGGAGATCCTTTTTTAGGAGTAGTTCATGGGCTTTCGTTGTGGCATTGTCGGCTTGCCAAATGTTGGAAAATCAACAATTTTTAACGCTTTGACCGCCGCTGGTATTGAGGCGGCAAATTATCCTTTCTGTACCATTGAGCCCAATGTCGGGATTGTGGCCATGCCTGATTCTCGTCTGGACGCACTGGCAATTCTTGCTAAAACCAAAGTCAAGATCTCAACCCAGATGGAGTTTGTGGATATTGCCGGATTGGTTAAAGGGGCCAGCCAGGGTGAGGGGCTGGGCAACCAGTTTCTTGGTCATATCAGGCAGGTGGATGCCATTATCCATGTGGTGCGCTGTTTTGAAGATGAGAATGTCGTCCATGTGGATGGTTCCATTGATGCGGAGCGTGATCGAGAGATTATCAATATGGAGTTGATCCTGGCCGATTTGGATACTGTCGATAAACGGTTGAAGAAAACTCTCAGTCAGGCCAAGTCAGGGGACAAAGTCTTCAAGGCCCAAGCCGTGTTCTTAGAGAAACTGCAGGCGGCACTCGATGGTGGACAATCGGCCCGCACTGTAGTGGCCGATGGTGACCTGGAGCGCGAGCTGTTGCGTGATCTCTGTCTTCTTACCACCAAACCGGTCCTCTATGTGGCCAATGTGGCGGAGGAAGACGCGCTGCAAGGTAACGCCCTTGTGCGGGATCTGGAAGAGGCCGCTCGCCGCGAGGGGGCTTCCGTGGTAATTATTTCCGGCAATATCGAGCAGGAGCTGAGCCAGTTGTCGCCGGATGAACAGAAGGAATTTTTGGCCGATATGGGGATGAGCGAACCAGGATTGAACCGGCTGATCAAGGCGGGTTATGAACTCCTGGGGTTGATTACCTTTTATACGGTGGGGGTGAAAGAGACCAAAGCCTGGACTATTGCCAAGGGCACCAAGGCGCCCGGAGCAGCCGGCAAGATCCACTCCGATTTCGAGCGTGGTTTTATCCGGGCCGAGACCATTGCCTATGAGGACTTTATTGCTTGTGGGAGCGAGGCGGTGGCCAAGGACAAGGGTTTGATGCGTTCTGAGGGCAAGGAATATGTGGTGGCCGATGGCGATTGTCTTCTCTTTCGTTTTAATGTTTAGAGACCGTTATGAAAAAAGCAAAGTCTTTTTCTTGCTTTTTTCGTTTACGGCCTCTTATGCCGCTTCAAGGAAACAGCCAATCTTTCCAGGCTGCGTCCTTGAGCGGCGTCTGCCCGATAACAACCGAAACTCCGCAATAAAATTAAGATGAACTAGCCATGCACAAGACACAGTTTGTTGATCAGTTAAAAGAAGGTGACCGGCTGGAGGATGTTTTTCTGGTCAAGACGGCGCGCCTGGCCGAGACCCGGGCCGGCAAGCCCTACCTTATTCTTGAGGTTGTCGACCGGAGCGGCGAAATCGGCGGGCCGATCTGGGATCAGGCAGAGGAGTATCAAGGGATTTGTCAGGTCGGTGGTTTTGTCCTTCTGACAGGTCAGGTTCAGACGTATCAGGCTAAGTTGCAACTTAAGATCGATTCTGTCCGGGCTGTAGATCGTGGTGATGTTGATCTTGCTGATTTTATCCTGGTCTGTGATCAGGATCGGGAGCGTTTGGCCAGGGACCTGCAGGACCTGGTTGACTCGGTGAAAAATCCTTTTCTAAAAAAAATGTTGCAGTTTTTTTTCAAGAAAGAGCCTATGTGGCAACGCTTTCAGGATGCCCCGGCAGCGAAAGGGATTCATCACGCCTATGTCGGTGGTCTGCTTGAGCATTCTCTCTCCGTTGCCCGTATAGCCGATGGCCTGGCCGTTCATTATTCCGGGGTGGATCGTTCTTTACTGCTGGCCGGCGCTCTGCTCCATGATATTGGCAAGGTGGAAGAGCTGGCCATGGATGTGGCCCTGATTAATTATACTGCCCAGGGGCGGCTGAAAGGGCATCTGGTCATGGGCAGCGAGATGGTGGCCGAAGCAGCGGCGCATATTAAGGACTTTCCCGCCGAACTTCTCACCCAACTGCAACATCTGATTCTCAGTCATCATGGCCGTCAGGAGTTCGGCTCGCCCACTGTACCCATGACCATTGAGGCCTTTGTCCTCAGCTTTGTTGATGATTTGGATGCCAAGATGAATCTGATGGAGCAGCTGCGCAAGAAGATGAAGGAACCGGGCTTGCAGTGGACCGAGTATCAGCGTTCTCTCGAGAGATATCTTTATCTCGGTCCTCTGGAGTCACGAGAGGTAGAGGTAGAGGAAATCCTGGCTGAGCAGCGGGTGGTGGGTTCGCTGTCATCGCGCCAGCAGACGCTTTTCTAGGTGCCTATGAAATCAACAGCAAGCAGAGAACAGGCAAGAGGATGGGCAGACGAGCAGGACAATTGACTCCTTCTTTCTCCCGTCTGGTCGGGCAGGAGAAGGCCAGAACCTTACTGGGGCGGGCCCTGGAGTCTGGGCAGCTTGCGCATGCCTACCTGTTCCGGGGGCCGGACGGGGTAGGGAAACAGCTCTTTGCCAGAAGTCTGGCCGCGGCAGTGAATTGTCGGCAACGGCAGGGGATGGATGCCTGTGGTCATTGTACTTCCTGTCGCAAATACAGTTCGGAGAATCACCCTGATTTTCTGGTGATCAGTCCGGAAAAAGGGACGATTAAGATCGACCGTATCCGGGAAATGATCCAGGCTCTTTCCTATCCTCCCTATGAGTCTTCCGTCCGGGTGGTTTTGCTGGAGGATATCCATACCATGAGGGCAGAGGCGGCCAACAGTCTGTTGAAAACTCTGGAAGAGCCGCCGGATAATAATTTATTGATCCTCACGGCGGCAGCGGCCCGGGATGTCTTGACCACCATCAGCTCAAGGTGTCAGATGATTCCTTTTTTCAGCCTGGGGCAGGAAGAGACGGTTCAAGTGCTGATGCGGGAAAAGCCTGAGCTCGACCATGAAACTGCCCGGCTCCTGGCTCGGCTTTCTGAGGGGTGTCCCGGACAGGCCTTGCTTTTCTATAGAAGTGAGATGGTTGCCCTCTGGCGGGAGGTGGTGGCTCTGGTCTCTGATCCGGAGAATGACAGTAACAGAGATGTTGGATTGCTGCTGCAGGCAGCAGAGAAAATGGCGGCCTTGAAGGAAGATCTGCTGCCTCTTTTTGGTCTCTTGCGTATCTGGTTGAGAGATCTGTTGGTTGCGGATTCTTTGGGGCAGGATAAAGATGATTTTCTGTCCACGGGTGAAGGGCCGAAAGGGAATAACTGGAAACGCTGGAATTCCCGTCATCTTTTTGATAAACTGCAGACTGTTGACAGGGCTGAAAAAGAACTCGGCAGGAATTGTAACCGTATTCTGGTGTGCGAGGTGCTTCTTTTTCAGTTACAGCAATAATTACTTAGGAGCCGTTACGAAACAACTTGTCTATTTATAACGTTTAGTTACGGCGAAGCTTGCTTAGGTTGTTAATTGACAGCTTAAAAGACTACGGACTATCTACCTGAATCATTCAGGTTATCATAATCTCAAAATACTATATATTTATGTCGAAACAGCAGGGCGAAAAATCGGTGGAGCAGGAGCGGGCCGAGGAAGAACAGATCTTTTTTTACCGTATCCGTTTTCGAGAGAAAGGGCAGGAGTTTACTGCATCGTCAGAGCTGCCTGATCTGAAGGCTCAGGAGTCGGTGATGGTCAAAACGGATCATGGCGCTGAACCGGCAAGCATTATAAGCAGAGCCGCGTCCTGTCATGGATGTGAACAGAAACGTCGGGCCTCTTATGCCTTGGTAAGACGGGCAAATCAGGAAGAGATAGGGAGATATGAAACCATCACGCCCTGGGAAGAAACGGCTTTCAGGGTGTGTAAATCACTTATTGAGCAGCATAAACTGCCTATGCGACTTGTGCGAGCTGAACGTTATTTTAACGGCAGTAAGATAGTCTTTTATTTCACTGCCAATAATCGGATCGATTTCAGGGACCTGGTAAAGGATCTGGTGTTGGAGTTTCATACCAGGGTGGAGATGCGGCAGGTTGGTGTACGACACGAGACCAAGATGATTGGTGGCCTTGGCACTTGTGGTCGCGAGTTGTGTTGTTCTGTCTTTATGGATAAATTTGATTCAGTCTCGATCAAGATGGCCAAAGAACAGGACCTCCCTCTGAATCCAACCAAGATATCCGGGGTCTGCAATCGCCTGCTTTGCTGTCTGACCTATGAATATTCGACCTATCGCCGGGAGCGGAAAGGGATGCCCAAACCCGGCAAGCGGATAAAGATTGGAGAAGATATCTTTCAGGTAAGGCGGCAGCACCCTTTGCAGCAAACCATTCTTGTCAGCGACAGCCAGGGAGAAAGTCATCTGTTGACCAAGGAACAATGGCAGGACTGTGAACCGGTAAAAGTTGAGGAGAGCGGGAAGAGGGAAAAGAAGTAAGGGCAATTAACCACTACCTACAGACAACTAACTACTATCTACTCGTCGCATGTGACGATGTGAGTGATGACAACCTATATTACGACTCCGATTTATTATGTAAATGCCCAGCCCCATCTGGGACATGCCTATACCACGATTGTGGCCGATGTCTACAGTCGGTTTTGCAGGTTATGTGGTGACGATGTCCGCTTTCAGACTGGCACCGATGAACATGGTGATAAGATCGCCGAAGCAGCAATAAAAGAGCAGGTGTCGCCCAAAGAGTATGTGGATCGGATCAGCGCTCTGTACCGTGAGAGCTGGCCGCAGCTTCATATTATCCCGGATAATTTCATCCGGACCACGGATGCAGTGCATATCGAGACGGTCCAGGGTATTCTGCAGCAGGTGTATGACCAGGGTGATATATATTTTGGTGAGTATACGGGTTTGTACTGCAAGGGGTGCGAGCGTTTTCTGACTGAGAAGGAACTGGTAAACGGTAACTGTCCCGATCATCAGCGACCTCCCGAAGCGATCACGGAGCAGAATTATTTCTTCCGCATGTCCAAATATCAACAGCAGTTGATTGATCATATTCATGCGAATCCTGAGTTTATCACCCCTGAGCGTTATAAGAATGAGGTCCTTTCCTTTCTCAGCGAGCCTCTGGAGGATCTTTGTATCTCCCGTCCCACCTCAAGGTTGACTTGGGGGATTGCTTTACCCTTTGACCAGAATTTTGTTACCTATGTCTGGTTTGACGCCTTGATCAATTACCTCACCGGCATTGGCTATCCTGAAGGAGAATCCTTTCATAAATATTGGACGGCGGCAGAGCATGTGATCGCCAAAGATATTCTCAAACCCCATGCCATCTACTGGCCCACCATGCTGCTTGCCATGGGGCTGCCCCTGTTTCAGCGGCTCCATGTCCATGGCTACTGGAATGTGGGTGAGATCAAGATGTCAAAGAGTATCGGCAATGTGGTGCGTCCGGCGGAGCTTGTTGCCGAATACGGTGTGGATACGGTACGTTATTTCCTCCTGCGGGAGATGTCTTTCGGCCTTGATGCCTCGTTTTCCAGTGATGCCATTGTGACGCGAAAGAATTCTGATTTGGCCAATGATCTGGGGAATTTATTCAGTCGTTCCATGGCCATGCTGGAGAAATATACAGATTCACAGGTTCCGCCACCCGGCGCGACAGAGGAACCCGATATGATATTGCAAGAGACAGCCCGGCAGATGCTGTCCGGCTATCACGAAAATATGGGGCGGTTTCAGTTCCATCGCGCCTTGCAGAGTGTCTGGGATCTGATCAGTCATGCCAATAAATATATTGTTGTCAGTGAACCCTGGGTCCTGGCTAAAGAACCGGCACAGCAGGAGCGTCTGCACACGGTTCTTTATAATCTGGTGGAGACTCTGCGTCTGTTGACCCTGGTTCTGCGTCCGGTGATGCCGGAGACAGCTCAAAAAATGGCGGTAGGGCTGGGTCTGAAGGGTGATGACTCCCGGATCAGCAATTTTTCGCAAGGGGCACAGTGGGGATTGAGTTCTGCCGGCACGAGATTACAGGCGATAGAACCTCTGTTCCCACGGATGGACAAGCCGGGGAAAGGCAGTGGCACCATGGAGGTAACTGGAACTTCAACTCAGAAAAACTCCGCTAAAAAAGAGAAAAAAAAGGGAGTAGGTGCGGAAGTTGGAGTTATTGAATTTGCACAGTTTCAACAGATCGATCTGCGGGTGGCAGAGGTGGTGCATGCTGAGCGTATTGAAAAATCAGACAGATTGCTCAAGCTGACGGTCAAGGCCCCGGACACGCGAACCATTGTCGCCGGAATAGCTGAATATTACACGCCGGAGGAACTGCTTGGTCGGCTTGTGTTGATTGTCGCCAACCTGAAACCGGTGGAGTTGATGGGAGTTCAGTCCCAGGGCATGGTCCTGGCCGCTAAAACCAAGGTTGAGGGGAAACAACGTCTGGTCCTGACCACGGTAAGCGGTTTGGTGACAGCGGGCAGCAAGGTGGCGTAAGCCATTTATCCTGATTTAGGAAAGAGAAAACAGGATAAATGGCCTTTGAGTCTTTGTGGTCTTCCATAAGAAGGAGTACGAACAATGTTTGTGGTGAATAATTTTATGATGGCCCTGGCCCAGTTGATAGACTTTCTGCTTTCCGCTTATATGTGGGTTGTTATCGGCAGGGCCGTTATCTCCTGGGTGAATGCCGACCCGTTTAATCCCGTCGTTCGTTTTTTATATGATATTACGGAACCTCTGTTGAGTCGAATTCGACAGTGGATTCCTATCAGTATGGGGGGCATTGATTTTTCTCCCATGATTCTCATTTTGGTGATAATGTTTCTGCAGAGTTTTCTGGTTCCCACTCTGAAACAGATGGCAAGGGCGATGGGTTGAGGTCTAGCACACAACAAATTAACTGTTTAATTCGTAGAGGATACAGAGGAGTATTATGTCCACAACGCCACAGATAATCAAGGATCAGGAATTCCAGATCAAATTCAGAGGATTTGATCCTATTGAGGTCAATGCCTATCTGGATGTAATCGCTGACGAGTTTTTTGAATTGCAGGAGCGTTGTCGGCTCCAGGTTGATGACCTCCAGACCTTCCATGAGGAACGGGAAGAACTTGAACAACAGAAGGCTTCTTTGGAAGCCGGCAGTGTCGAGGCCAGAAAAATGGCGGAAGAACTGAGGCAATCGGGACTGCGGATGGAGCAGAGGATTGCTCTCCTGAGTAAAGAAACAGCAGGGTTGCAAGAAAGGATCACCGGTCTTGAACAGGAAAAAAGGATGCAGGCGGAAGCCCTGACCAGTGCTGAGGCCAGGATTCACGAGGCGGAAGAGGCTCTTCTGCGCGAAAAGGCAGAGAAAGAGGCTTTGGGGCACAAGATTGAGCTTTTGGAAGAGCAGCAGCTGGAAGCAAAAAAAGATGAGGTTGATTTCAAATCAACCCTGGCCGCAGCTCAAAAATTCTGTGATTCACTGAAGGAGAAGAGTAAGCAGGAGGCCGAACAGCTTCTTGATGCGGCCAGAACCGAGATAGAAAATCTTCGCCTGGCAGCGCATGCGGAACTCTCTCACCTGCCTGAAGAGATTAAGGCCCTGCAAGATAAACGGGAAGAGGTTCGGCAGATCTTACGTACAACCCTGGAATCGTATTTACAGAATCTGGATATCATACCAGCTGCTGAAGATGTGCAGGATTATGGACGAGGGAGCGATGAATTATTCCAAAAAATTCAGATTCTTGAAGATGGGTCGTTGGCTTCTGAAGATCTGACTGCGCTCAATATGGAAGCTGCTGCATTTTCTTCTCAAGATGGTGAGCGGGATCTCCTGTCTGTTTTTGGAGGGGATGAATCAGAAGGCCACAACGAAGATGATGAGAGGATCTGATTACATGGGAGTATTATGGCAACGGATTTCTGATATCTGACAGATATGCCTTTTTTGTCACGTTTAGCGGATGGAAGATCACTGCTTGCTGTCTATGTCCAGCCCAGGGCCTCCCGTACGGGTCTGGTCTGTATCCATGATCAGGCCATTAAAGTGGCCCTTACCTCGCCTCCGGTTGACGATGCCGCGAACAAGGCGCTCATTGCTTTTTTTTCTTCTCTTTTCAAGATTGCGCGCCAGGAGCTTAGTATCCATAAAGGTCACCAGTCACGTCGAAAGCAGATTATTATTGGCGGGCTGAGTGAAGAGGTTATCAGGAAAAAGATCTTGGAAGGAATTCAGCGTAAGGATGTGGCTGCGAAGTAATTTTGACCTTCAAAAGGTGTGAGTGTGAAAAAGTATGTGATTGGTAATTGGAAGTGTAACAAGGGGGCTGCCGAGGCAAGGAGCTGGTTCTCTGAATTCGCTGGAAGGTATCGGCCGGTAGAAGGCCTTACAGTCATTATTGCCCCGTCTTTTATCTGTCTGCAGTCTTTGTCTCAATATGTATATGCCCTGGGCCTTGAAAACGTGTCTCTGGCTGCCCAGGATATTTCACCTTTTCCCAAGGGCTCCTATACCGGGGCGGTGGCTGCGGATATGGTCAAGGATATGGTTGATTATGTGATTATCGGCCATTCTGAAAGGAGGCGCTATTTTCATGAGACCTCACAGGATGTTGCCAGGAAGATGGGCGAGGTGGTGGATGTGGGCTTGGTTCCCATTGTCTGCGTGGATCAGCCCTATGCCATGTCTCAGCTTCTTGCCTTGAATGATATTGACAGCAAGGAGATGATTATTGCTTATGGGCCGGTGGAGGCCATGGTGGTCAGGATCCCGGAGCCACCGTTAAAGGCTGCAGAAACTGCGCGCTTTATCTCCCAGATCCAGCCGGGCAGGCCGATAGTCTATGGAGGCTCCCTGGAGGCCGACAATGTAAAGGATTACCTGCAGGTGCCGGAGCTGGCAGGGCTCTTTGTCGGTGAGGCCAGTCTTGAGGTGGGTTCGTTTCTTGCTATCTGTGAGCAGATGGCAGCCTCGATGAAGTAAAATTTACGATTTACGATTTACGATTTACGATTTACGAATTACGAATTACGAATTACGAATTACGAATTACGAATTATGAATGTTGTAATTTTGGAGTTGGAGTCATTTAAAATTCGCAATTTATTTGTTCCGTTTCTTGGGCCAGAGAAAGGCCGCGACAAAACCGGCAGAGTAAATACCTGCCATCACCAGTCCTATGGTACCCAGAGTGCCTAAAATTCCAGGGGACCCGGATATCCGATCAGCCAGAATCAGGATGGAGGAACCAACAATCAGTGCCGAGATGATTATGGAGATTCCTGTGAGTCGGCTGGAAGAATCCATCTTTTCAGCCAGATGATCGATGCGTTTTATCTCCAGATTCAGGGTGAACTGGCTGTGTCGGAACTGATCAAGGAAGCGTTGGATATCCTGAGGCATGTTCTCCAGGAGGTCGAGATAGCCAGCCATACTTTTTTCCATTCGTTGACGGATGGCTGCGAAACCATAGCGTTTGGTGACAATCTCGCGTATTTGTGGCTCAACATGGGCTAGGATATCAAATTGCGGGTCGAAATACTCAGCCACACCTTCAATGGTGGTCAGGGCCTTGATCAAAAATAGCAGGTCAGATGGGCAGTGGACTTGATAACGCTGGAGCATTGCAAAAAAATCTGACAGTAATTTGGTGATATCCAGATGCCGCAGGTCGGATTCCTGAAAGTGAGTGGCGAATTGTTGCAGGTCGGAACGAAAATCACGCCGGTCGGTGAGCAGCGGGTCAATATCAGTCAGTCCAATGGCCACTCGACACAGTTTTTCGATATCTCCCTTCATTACCCCGGCGACCAGATCGATCAAGTGCTCAGTTGTTTTTTTATCCAGTTGTCCTGTCATGCCGCAATCAATAAAACAGAGTTTGTTGCCTGGCAGTAGAAAAATATTTCCGGGGTGGGGGTCGGCATGAAAAAAACCAAAACGCAGGCACTGTTTAAAAATGGCATTTGTGCCGCTGGCGACAATGGCCCTGCGTGCGTCAGCTCTTAATTCATCGGGGTTTACAGTGGAGAGCAGTCGGCCATGGATCTCTTCCAGGGTCAGGACATTTCTGGTGCTTGCCTCCCAATAGACCTTGGGAAAGGAGATGTTGGGATCGTCTTGAAAGTAACGGCGCAGCCGTTCCGTAGATTGTCCTTCGTGGGTCAGGTTGACCTCTTTGGACAGTTCTCGTGAAAATTCCTTGGCCACGGCTACCGGACTGTATCCCAGGTTGGAAAAATATTGTTCAACAAACATGGCCATACCTTCCAGTAGGGCCATATCTTCTTCGATCAGTTGTCGATTTCCAGGGCGCAGGACCTTGATTACTACTTCGCTTCCATTAACCAGCGTGGCTCGATGTACCTGAGCCATGGAGGCTGCGGCCAGTGCTTTCTGTTCGATGGAGGAGAAGAGAAGAGTGAGGCGTCCTGGGAACTCGTCAGCCAGAACCTTTTGAATTTCAGTATAGGGTACTTGTGGGCAGTTATCCTGGAGTTGTTTGAATTCCTCTGCCCATTCCGGTGGAACTAGGTCGGGTCTGGTGGACAGGAGTTGGCCCAGTTTGATAAAGGTGGGTCCGAGCTCCTCAAAGACCATCCGCATTCGTACAGGTCTTGAGAGTGTTGTCGCCTGGGGCGGGATACCTGGCTTTTCTTCTTTTTTTATACCGGGCAGCCAGGTGTCAAATCCCAAGTCAATAATAATCTCTCTGAAACCGAACTTGGACAAGACTTTCAGGATTTCGGCCAGTCGCCGTGTGTTGCGGAGTGTTTGTTGAATAAGAGGGATTTTCATTGGGGCCTCAGGTCATTCTCTACTTAATCGTGGATGGCGTTGCAAGTACATCCCAAATAGTGCGGCGCTACGATACGTCCTTCGTTACGTTACTGAGACGGACTCAATTACGCTTCATCCCTAGCTTCTCTCGTCTTGTCTTTGGGCCTTTTCGCTTAGCCTTCTCAGTCATGTTTTTTTGAGTTTCGCAGTCTTCGCATCTTCCCTATGAGATATCATCAAGCGTTGAATATATTGAGAAGAGTTCCATCTTTGAGGTCTGTTCGCAGATCGGTCAGCCAATTGTCGATTGTCAATCAGCTTTGAAAAATGACCCCCTGTCAGCGTCCAAAAATGACCCCCCGAAAGTCCAAGAAAGTGCAAATCTTCCTCAAAATTTTAAATTAGCAAACAAGTGAGCTGAGTTTTTTCTCCTGCGAGAATGGGCCA
>JAGXHG010000036.1 GCA_024636345.1 Desulfobulbaceae bacterium
GCCCGCCACCAGCGAAACGGTCCCGATGGTTGCCGGCAAGCCCTCCCATCCCGACCTGGACATCCTTCTCGGTGAGCTGCGTCTCAAACACCTTATCCCGAAAGATCTTGTCATCATATTCGGCCAGGGCGTAAAGATTAGTGTTGCGCGAACGAATCAGCGGATAGTTCCTGAAGATGCTGGCAATCTGGGCTGTGCCGTGGGCATCAAGGTATTCAAACTCCTCGCCCAGTTCGTAGTTCATGGCGGCGTAAGCGACCCCCGCCGTTGCCTTGCCCAGCTGTATCTGGTAGGAGGCGCGGCCATAATTCATCCCGGAACCCGAAGAGAGAGCGCGTACACTCAAGACATCCCCAAGACCCAGCGCATTGTTGAGGTTCACCGTCGCCCCTATACGGTACCTGCCGGTGTAGTAGTAGCCTGCGTTGTCGGCCTCGATGCTTCCTGTCACGCGCTGCCCCGGAGTCAGGTCAACGTTCAGGTCGGATGTGCCCACTGCAGCGCCGGGAGTGAGGGTGGATTTCACATTCACGCCGGGAACGTCAGAGAGCAGCAGGAGGCGGTTCTCAAGCGGGGCGATGGCAATCGTACTCCCTTTTTCCGGGGCGTCGAGCAATCCGTTCGCCAGTCCATCGGAAAGGTTTGTCTGGTTGTTCAGGGTGACGTTGCCGTATTGGCCCTCAAGCACGGAGATCGTCACGACCCCGTCCTTGATCTCCTGGGCGGGCAGGTAGGCCTGGGCCACGAAAAAGCCATTCGCGTGATAATGGTCGGCAATCTTAGAGGCCATGGTGCGCAGTTCGGAGAGCGTCAGTTCCTCACCCGGAACAAACCCCGTGATCGTAACCAGTTCGGCTTCGGAATAGAGCGTCTGGCCGGTCACCTGCAGCGACTTGACCACAATTTTGACCTTATCCGAATCCGGGATGGCCGGCGCTTGGCCCTGTTCGATCTGAATTTGGGGCATTGCTCTTTGCGGGATGGGGGCGGGCGGAACCTCCTGAATCTGACCGCCCGCGCCTGGCAGAAGAAGCTCGGCGGCAAAGGCGCTTTGATTCAATAGCAATAAGGCAACGGCAAATGATAACTTTCTTTTCAACATAACGTGTCCTCGCGTTGTGGTTGTGTACTACGACAAACTTCACCGATAAGCCCAGATTGGAGCGGGTATGCTCCCCCTCCCGACCATTTCCCTTGTTTACCTGTCAGAGCCGATCGGCCCTGACAGGTACCAGTGGCGCTGCAACTGTTGACCTGGACGACTGACCGCAGCTCTACTAAAGTAGTAAAGCAGCAATTTTGCAGTCTGTCAATCAACAACCTTCGATGGCAGCCTTCTTCGTGGTTTTTGTTTCCTTGATTTTGGCTTCCTCGACGGTCATGTTGTTGGTCACGCTCTTTACGCCACGAACGTCATTCACAAGTTTGGTGGCGAGTTCTTTTTCAGCCGCGTTCTTGGCCTTTCCATCCAGGGTGACCATGCCATTCTGAGTTTTGACAGTGGTATTGAGGGCACTGGTCGAATGATGATAGAGCAAGGTCGTCTTGACCAGGGCGGTGATGGACGCGTCGTCAATCGCTTCGCCCATGGTATCAACCTTCTGACCCACTGTTTTGGTGCCTGGTTCCATGGCAGCAGCTGCTACTGTCATCTCATTTTTAACGGCCTTGACGCCTTCCACATCTTTGGCGTATTCGGTGGAGAGATCCTTCTGGGCCGCGCTGGTGGCCTCGCCGCGCAAGGTGACGGTGCCATTGTCGACGATAACCTCAGTCTCGATGGCGCTCAAGTTCCGATGGAATAAAAAGGTGGCCTTTACTTTGGCCATGAGCCACGCATCGGAATGCGCGGCAGGGGCTTCACCTTTTTCTACCAGCTTGTTGTCCACGCTGCTAACTCCGGGCAGGCTGGCAACAGTCTCCTGGGCCAATGATTTATGGGATTCTTCAGAGACAGTCCCGGTCAAGGTGGCAGCGCCATCCTGGGACTGGACTTTAATGTCATCGCCCTTGAGGTAGGTCCTGAATACATACGATTGTTGTGCAGATGATTCGATGCGGTCATCTGTCTCGGATGCGAACAGACTGACATTGCATAAAAACAAAGAGGCCACAGTTACGATCAGGGACAAACGAAACGTTGTTTTTTGCATGATTCTTTTACTCCTTCTTTTGTTGTATTTTTTTTAGTTCCCGCAATGCCTTTTTCAGGTATTGCAAACTTGAGAACCCTGACAAGGACGTCAGTACGGAGACGCCAGACGACAACCACCGTGCCCTTATCCACTTCTTTGTATTAAGCAATCTCTGTGCCAGGTCTCCGATATCAGCATTATATCACCCAATGTCTTGTTTTTTTTGAATAAATAGCTGGAAAATGATTGAGAGGGCTGTCAGCAACGGCCGCATGGAAATGGTCATATCTCACCGGTGGTCATATATGACACATTGTCCGGTCTCTTTGGTATTGCTGGTTGATGAAATGTGATTCTCCACTGATATTGTGGAGTTCCCTTTGACTCGTTATGTTGAAAAAAGAGGGGGGCGGCTGGGACATGACAAGCTAAGGGCTCCGGGTGCAAGGTCGCTGTCTGGCTGCAATATGTCGGGCCTCAGCTCCCTGGACGATTTCTGAAGAAAAGTCTCAATTTTCATTTTTTTTTTTTTGAAATATCCATTACTTATATTCCTGTGAATTAATAAAAAAATATGATATAGAATCAGTTGTGCTTGTTGTGTTTTTTTAAGCATGTTGTTAGTCGATCGAACTTCAGCGTATGTCTTCCAGATGAACACCGGAGGTGGCATTACAAAAGTGGAGAGTGACACCAAAAAATATGCAGGAGATACTTTAAGGGTGCAGACCTGTGCGGAAGTCTTTGACAACATCATGGGTTCGATCCGTGAGCCTTTGGTGGTGCTTGATGCTGACTTGAAGGTGGTAAAGGCTAATTGTTCCTTTTACCAGACCTTTGCAATCAAGCCAGATGAGACAGAGGAGATGTTGATTTATGATCTTGGCCACCGGCAATGGAATATCCCGCAGCTTCGAAGATTGCTTGAAGAGATCCTTCCTGAACATGCCGAATGCAATGACTTTGAAGTGGAACATACCTTTGAGACCCTTGGCCGCAAGGTATTGCATGTAAACGCCAGGCGGATTCACACAACGCCGAGCCAGATCCCTCTGATCCTTTTGGCCATTGAGGATGTGACAGAGAGGGAAGAGCAGAAAAGAGATCTTGAGGAGCTTGTTCAGACGCGCACCTTCGAACTTGTCCAAGCCAGGATAGAGGCAGAGGCAAGAAAACAGGCCGCTGAAACCAACCTTGCCGAAATAGAAAAGCTGCAACGGCAACTGGAAGCTGAGCGGGCCTATCTGCAAGAAGAAATTAAGCTGGAATGCAATCACGAGAAAATTATCGGTCAAAGTGACGGGCTCAAATATGTACTCTATAAAATTGAGCAGATTGCCGCCAGCGATACCACGGTATTGATTCTTGGTGAGACGGGAACCGGCAAAGAACTGGCCGCCCGCGCTATTCACGGTCTGAGTCTGCGCCACAAGCGGGCTCTGGTAAAGGTGAACTGCGCCACGCTGCCCCCAAACCTCATTGAAAGCGAATTGTTCGGTCATGAGAAAGGGGCCTTCACCGGTTCTTCTTCCAGACACCTCGGCCGATTTGAGGTCGCAGACGGTGCCACCCTCTTTCTGGATGAAATCGGCGAATTGCCAATGGAGCTCCAGGCGAAACTGCTCAGGGTGCTTCAGGATGGCGAGTTTGAACGGTTGGGCAACTCCCGCACCATAAAAGTTGATACCCGGATTATTGCCGCCACCAATCGTAATCTGGAAGAGGAGGTCCGTCAGGGCCGTTTCCGTGAGGATCTCTGGTACCGGTTAAATATCTTTCCGATTACCATGCCGCCGCTTCGGGATCGCCTGGATGATATCCCGGCTCTGGTGGATTTTTACGTCAAAAAGATTGCCAGGCGCTTGGGCAAGACCATTGCATGCATTCCGGTGTGTGTAATGAATGCGTTACAGGATTATCCCTGGCCTGGAAATGTGCGGGAGCTGGAAAATGTCCTTGAACGGGCGGTGATCAACTCGTTGGGCCCCAAGCTGCGCCTGGCTGATGAACTCAAGAAGCCGTTCCATGAAGTATCTGCAGGCACTCAGACCCTGGAAGCGGTTGAGCGAGACTATATAATGCAGGTGCTTGAGCAGTCCAAGTGGAAGGTAAGCGGCAAAAACAGTGCGGCTGAAATCCTTGGCCTCGACCGCAGCACCCTGCGCGCCCGCATGGCTAAACTCAATATCCAGAAACCCTAGATTCCCCTCCCCATGGAGCCGGGCCTGTACCTGCAGGGCAGATGCAGTCGCTCCACCTGAAACATGACCGGTGAACCTGGTCGTGGTCTGTGAGTCCAAGACAGTAAGCAGAGAGTGAGCCCCTGTTTTTAAGACTGGAGTTTCAGCTGTGCGCTGTCATAAGGAACGAGAAGAAATGAGCGAAGAATCCAGAATAGCTGTATGATCGTTGAAATACACCGTGCTTGCTGACCATAAACCCATCAAGGTCTCTGCACGGTTATCTACCGTCTTGTTTGTTTATTGAAGTTTGTTCACAAATCGATCACATTCCAGTGCAGACTTTCCCCATGAATGACATAAAAAAACGTCCCATCAACACCGCACGTAATCAGTCTGAAAAGGCGCTGCTCAAGGCGGGAGCCCTGCAGAGCGCGATTATCAACAGCGCCAATTTCTCGAGTATTGCCACTGACGCCCAGGGCGTTATTCAGGTCTTCAACGTCGGTGCCGAGTGTATGCTGGGCTACACCGCCGAGGAAGTGCTGAACAGGATCACGCCGGCCGATATCTCCGATCCGCAGGAAATGATCGCGCGTGCCGAGGCGCTCAGCGTCGAGCTCGCAACCAAGATTGCACCGGGCTTCGAGGCCTTGGTCTTCAAGGCCTCTCGCGGCATTGAGGACATCTACGAGCTGACCTATATCCGCAAGGATGGCAGCCGCTTTCCGGCAGTTGTGTCGGTCACGGCTCTGCGCGACAAGAAGGATGCCATTATCGGCTATCTGCTTATCGGCACCGATAACACTGCGCGCAAGCAGGTCGAAGCAGAGCGCCAGCATCTGCTTGAGATTCAGGAGGAGACAAACAAGCAACTGCAGCAGGCCAATGTCACCTTGCGGGAGAGTGAGGAAAAGCTCGCCGTGACGCTCAACTCTATTGGCGATGCCGTAATTGCCACCGATGGCGCAGCACGGGTGACACTCCTCAATCCACTTGCTGAACGGCTTACCGGTTGGACGCAGGCGCAGGCCAGCGGTGGCCCGGTAGGCGAAATTTTTTCCATCATTAACAAAGAAACCCGCCAGCCCGCCACTATCCCCGTCATGGAGGCCCTGGTTCAGGGCACGATACAGGGACTGGCCAGCCACACCGTGCTCGTTGCCCGCGATGGGAGCGAGTGCGATATTGCCGACAGTGGCGCGCCGATTCGTGACCGTGACGATCAGGTGGTCGGATCCGTGCTGGTGTTCCGCGATGTTAGTGGAGAATATGCAGCCCAGCAGTCCTTGCGCGATAATACGACACTGATCCAGACGATTCTGAATACCGTGGTGGACGGCATCGTCACCCTCCATGCCCACGGTGGTGTCGTCGAGACGGTCAACCCGGCCGCTGAACGGATGTTTGGCTATGCTGCCGCAGAACTTATCGGACAAACCTTCAGCCTGCTGATCCCCGAACTTGATCAAGACCGGCGCAATGGTTCGCTCGAGTATTACAGTGCCAGCGAAGAGGACCGCGCTCTCGGCCTGGGCCGCGAAGTTGTCGGCCGGCGCAGGGATGGCAGCACCTTCCCGTTGGAGATAGCGGTTAGCGAAATGTGGCTGGCTGGCGAGCGTTACTTCACCGGAATTCTGCGTGATGTCACCGTGCGCAGGCAGGCGGAAGCCCTGCAGGACGCGATTTTTAACAGCGCCAATTTCTCAAGTATCGCCACTGACGCCCAGGGCGTCATCCAGATCTTCAACGTTGGCGCCGAGCGCATGCTGGGCTACACTGCCGACGAAGTGATGAACACGATCACTCCGGCCGACATCTCCGATCCGCAGGAGCTGATTGCCCGCGCCGATGCGCTCAGCGTCGAACTCGAAACCCCGATCACCCCCGGCTTCGAGGCCTTGGTCTTCAAGGCTTCACGCGGTATTGAGGACATCTACGAGTTGACCTACATCCGCAAGGATGGCAGCCGCTTTCCGGCAGTCGTGTCGGTTACGGCCCTGCGCGACGAGCAGGAGGTCATCATCGGATATCTCTTGATCGGCACGGACAATACGGTACGCAAACGGATCGAGGCAGAGCAGAAGCAGCTCGGCCAGCGCTTGCGCGATCATCAGTTCTACACGCGCTCCCTGTTTGAAGCCAATATCGACGCGCTGATGACCACCGATCCGTCCGGTATCATCACCGACGTCAACAAACAGATGGAGGAGCTCACCGACTGCACGCGCGACGAATTGATCGGAGCGCCGTTCAAAAAATACTTCACTGATCCGGAGCGGGCCGAGGCAGGCATCAAGCTGGTGCTGAGCGAAAAGAAGGTAACCAACTACGAACTCACTGCGCGCACCAGGGACGATAAGGAAACTGTGGTCTCCTTCAATGCCACCACCTTCTACGATCAGGACAGGAGATTGCAGGGCGTGTTCGCCGCAGCGCGTGATATCACGGAACGCAAATTCCTGGATCAGGTGCTGGAGGAAAAGACCACCGAGTTGGAGAAGGCCAAGGCCGTGGCTGAACAAGCCAACCTCGCCAAATCGGATTTCCTCTCCAACATGAGCCACGAGATCCGCACCCCGATGAACGCCATTATCGGCATGTCTCATCTGGCGCTGAAGACCGAGATGACGCCACGCCAGCGCGACTACATCAAGAAGATCAAGGGCTCCAGCCGGCATTTGCTCAGCATTATTAACGACATCCTCGACTTTTCGAAGATCGAGGTGGGCAAGCTGACCATTGAATATAACGAGTTTGAACTGGAGAAGATGCTCGACAATGTGGCCAACCTGATCGGCGAGAAGACCTTTGCCAAGGAGCTGGAACTGGTCTTCGATATAGATAAGAACGTGCCGCTTTACCTGATCGGAGATTCGCTGCGGATGGGGCAGATTCTGATCAATTACTGCAATAATGCCGTCAAATTCACCGAGCACGGCGAGATCGACATTGTTATCCGCATCCAGGAGGAGACCGACGAGGATGTGCTGATCTACTGCGCCGTGCGCGATACCGGCACCGGCCTGACGGAGGAGCAGATGGGGCGGTTGTTTCAGCGATTTTCACAGGCTGACGCCTCGATCACTCGCGAATTTGGCGGCACCGGTCTCGGACTGGCCATTTCCAAGAAACTGGCCGAACTGATGGGTGGAGAGGTGGGAGTCAGCAGCGAACCCGGCAAGGGAAGCACCTTCTGGTTCACGGCGCGCCTCGGCAAGGGTGTGGGCCAGTCGTGCAAGCTGGCGCTGGCGACCGACATGCAGGGCAAGCGCGTCTTGGTGGTAGACGACAACGAGAACGCCCGTCAGATGCTGGGCGACCTGCTTGGCAGAATGAGCTTCATGGTCGACCAGGCCGAGTCGGGCCAGGCAGCCATTGGCGCTGTGGATCGTGCCGAGGCGCAGGGCATGCCCTACGAAATCGTCTTTCTCGACTGGAAAATGCCGGGCATGGATGGCAACGAGACGGCCAAACGGCTCAAGGAACTGCCGCTCAGCCGCATGCCGCACATGATCATGGTGACCGCTTTCGGTCGCGAGGAATTTTTACAGGCCGCGGAGGGAGTAGACATCGGGGATGTGCTGTTCAAACCGGTCAGTCCCTCGGTGCTTTTTGACAGCGTGCAGCGCATTATGGGAGGTGTCGACGATGGCGTTCGCACTCCCGGGGATGCCCCGACCGACACCTTCGCACAACTCTCTACCATCAAGGGCGCCCGTATTCTGCTGGTGGAGGACAACGATCTCAATCAGGAAGTGGCAATCGAACTGCTGCACGATGCCGGCTTCCTTGTCGATCTGGCCGAGAACGGCCAGATCGCCCTGAATAAGGTCAGGGCCACCGATTACGACCTTGTACTGATGGATATGCAGATGCCGGTGATGGACGGTGTGACGGCGACCCAGGAAATCCGCAAGGAGATTCGCCTCAAGGATCTTCCGGTGGTGGCGATGACCGCCAATGTCATGCAGGGCGATCGTGACCGCTGCATAGCGGCGGGCATGAACGATCACGTGGCCAAGCCGATCGAGCCCGAAATCTTGTGGTCGGCGCTGCTGAAATGGATCAAGCCACGACAATCGACAAACACCACAGTTGAAGAGATGTTGCAGGTGGTGGTCGATGTCGACCTGCCTTTTGGCATTGAGGGGCTGGACATGGTCGACGGTCTGCGCCGGGTGCTGGCAAGAAGCAGCTCTACCTCTCAATGCTGTGCAGGTTCGGTGCCGGGCAGAAAACCGTCGTGACGGAAATCCTTAAAGCGCTGGATGATGATTCCTGGGATACTGCGGAGCGGCTCGCCCATACGCTGAAGGGTGTTTCCGGCACCATCGGCGCCATCGGCCTGCAGCAACTGGCGGAAAAGCTTGAGGGTGTGATCAGGCAACGGAGTCCGCGCGCGGATATCGATGCCCACCTCGACGAGTTGAAAATGGTGCTGGAATATTTTATTACCCAACTGGAACAGCAACTGCCGGAGGAAGGAGTCAAGACGGCGGTCACGGTCTTCCCGGTACAACTCAAGGCTGTCTGTGACAAGCTGGCGGCAATGCTGGCCGATGATGACGCGGAGGCGGTTGATGTGCTGGATGCGAATGCGGAGTTGCTAGATGCGGCCTTTCCCATCCACTATCGCCAGATTGATGACAATATGCGAATATTCGACTTCGAGGCAGCGCTCGCAGCGTTGCGGGCTGCCACCGGGACATCGGCATGATTATGGATGAACTTGATTTCAGCGAAAGGGCGACGCTCCTGGTCGTCGACGACACGCCGGAAAACCTGACCCTGATGAGCGGTCTGCTCAAAGACGACTATAAGGTGAAGGTTGCCAATAATGGCGAGAAGGCGCTGCAGATCGCGGCTTCAGACTCGCCGCCGAACCTGATCCTGCTCGACATCATGATGCCCGGCATGGACGGCTACGAGGTGTGCCGGAAACTCAAAGGCGACCCTGCCACTGCAGATATTCCGGTGATCTTTCTCACCGCCAGGTCTGATATGGAGGACGAACAGAAAGGGCTGGAACTCGGTGCGGTCGACTACATCATCAAGCCGATCAGCCCGCCCATTGTCAAGGCGCGCATAAAGAACCATCTGGCCCTGAAGGCCCTGGCAGAATCCCTGCGGGATCAGAATGCCTTTCTTGAGCTCGAGGTGGCCAAGCGCACGACCGAACTGGTCGTCGCCAGGGATGAGGCGGAAAAGAGAAAAGAAAGGGCTGAAGACGCCCTTGCCGAAACAATAGAGCTAAAAGAGCAACTGGAAGCGGAGCGGGGTTATCTGCAAGAAGAGATCAAACTGGAATACAATCATAAGAATATTATCGGTCAAAGTGACAGCCTCAAATATGTGCTCTATAAGGTTGAACAGATTGCCGTAAGCGATACCACCGTATTGATTCTAGGTGAGACAGGAACCGGCAAAGAGCTGGCCGCCAGGGCTATTCACGACTTGAGTCTGCGCAAAGGTCGGACTCTGGTAAAGGTAAATTGCGCCTCACTTTCCGCCAACCTCATCGAAAGCGAATTGTTCGGTCATGAAAAAGGGGCCTTCACCGGTTCTCAGTCCCGACATCTTGGACGATTTGAGGTCGCCAACGGCGCGACCCTGTTTCTGGATGAAATCGGCGAATTACCGCTGGAACTGCAGGCAAAGCTGCTCAGAGTGCTTCAGGAAGGCGAGTTTGAGCGGTTGGGCAGCTCTCACACCATAAAAGTTGATACCCGAATTGTCGCTGCCACCAATCGTAATCTGGAGGAGGAAGTCCGTAAAGGCCGTTTCCGTGAAGACCTCTGGTACCGGTTAAATATTTTCCCGATTACCATGCCGCCGCTCCGGGAGCGCATGGATGACATCCCGCTTCTTGTCGATTCTTTCGTCAAAAAGATTGCCAGACGCTTGGGCAAGACCATTGAAATTATTCCGGTGACTGTAATGGAGGCGTTACAAGAGTATCCCTGGCCTGGAAATGTTAGGGAGCTGGAAAATGTCCTTGAACGGGCGGTGATCAACTCGTCGGGTCCCAAGCTGCGTCTGGTTGATGAACTTAAAAAACCGTTCCACGACTTATCTACAAGCACTAAGACTCTGGAGGCGGTGGAGCGAGACTATATCCTGCGGGTGCTTGAGCAGACCAAGTGGAAGGTAAGCGGAAAAAACAGTGCAGCTGAAATTCTAGACCTCGACCGCAGCACCCTGCGTGCCCGTATGGTTAAACTCAATATCCAGAAACCGTAGAATTCCATCTTCAATTTACAAGGCGTGAGCGGTGTGTGTCGCTGTAAAAATTCGTCTATGCCAGATGAGAAAGAATGCCCCATCCCGTTTGCACGGGATGGGGCGTTCTTTGGATAATATGTTTTCTTTTGTTCTTTTCTCTTGCCTAAAACTGGAAGCGCAAGCCTACGCCCAGGCGAGTCGCTTTACTGGCAATCAGATCATCAGCTTCGCAACGTCCTTCGACAAAGAGTGAGGTTCTCATCTTTCCCGGTTTCTCATAGATGAGATATCCCATATTGACAATCAGATCAATATTGTCATCCTCTCCGGTCCAGAAACCGACGCCGGCACCAACGAACATCTTCTCCGTCAAATAGTAATTCAACAGGGCATCAGCCGTGAAGGCGCTGCCGCCATCATACCCACCAATACGGGCAAAACCACCGACAAGGCCCATTGCGTAGAGATTTTCAGTTAATGGAAGCTCATAACCAACGCGGGCAAAGACGTAGCTGGCAGGATCAAACTGATGGGCAAGACCGACATCGGCCACTGGTCCACCCTTATGCTGATCCACTGCTACTTCTTGGACAATTTCGGTAGAGTTTGATTGGTCGCCTTTATTGTCAATTACCACCGGAGCAACAGGAACGACAGGTTCGGGGATCCTGCTGATATTCCTTAAACTCAAATTGCCGCAGATAGCGGGAACAATAAACTCGTAACGCTGTCCGTTTTGGTCTATGGAAAAACTGTAGGCATCAAAGGACGCCTTACCACCCCAGGTTACATCCTTGAGTACGGAAACCGGACCGGAACTCTTTTTACGGAAAAGCATCCAGCCAAATTGCTCCCCTGGAGCAACTTCGATGAATTCAACTTTTGCCGCCGGAAACTGGGCCATAAAATCTGGAAACAGTTCTGGATAACCTGATTTAGTAAACCCGGTCTGGATATCAGTGTTGTGATTTTTAACCATGGTCCGCAGGTCTGCCTCAGAGGTTATGGGCGGACGATAGAAGGGATGAACCCCAAGACGTTTGAGCGTTACGGCGGCAAAGGACGAGGACGCGCACGTCATAATCAGGCAGACACCTACTAGCATCAACAATTTCTTCTTCATTTTCTCTTTTTCCTTTTTTTCGTACATCTTTTCCATTCTCCCCTGATGGGGCCGTCGTTTAAATTCACTTATCTAAGATAACTTCCATTAGAATCCCAGAGACAAACCCAGGCCATAATATTCAACCTTGTTATTGTAAAACTGGCCGTACGGATCAAAGCCTTTGTACCACTCGGCCATGAGGATCAGTCGACGCTGTCCAGGGTTGGGATTACCGAACTCGAGGCCAACCTTGACGCTGGTATCGTTGGTCCATTCATGCTCCTCCAGATTTTTTATGTCCACCCCGGCAATCGGTCTGCCGTTCCACAGCAGCGGTGTGCTGCCGCGATACTCGATCCCCCAGTGGGCGCTCAGCGGCTTGAGATCATTCGGTTCCTTATGGATAATGTATTCACCACCGCCGTACACTCGGAATTCTCGCCATTCGTAGGAATAGATGAGTTCGGTGGCTTCGTAACTGAGGTTGATCCGATCCGGAGGATTTACGCCCAGCAGGAATTCATCCCCCAGGTGTGAGCTCTGATGATAAAGGCGGAGGCGGAGCGAATTGTCGCCATACCGGTAGGTGGCAGGAATACCGATGGTATAATCTGCGTTGATGAGGTCGGAGGACTCGTTGTCCATATTGAATTGGGCGAACAGGCCTGCAAGTATGCTCAGTTGCAGGCCGTCCCCCTCGCGAGTGCCGAAGAACCGATAGAGGCCGAAGGTCTCACCGAAGCCGACAGCCGCCAGGGTGTAGTCCTCTCCTAAAGATCGGAAGTTATCGAGACTGACAAAGAACCGTGACTGTTTGGGGTCAGCAATGAATGCGCGGAACAGGTCGCCCGTTGGAAATACCATTCCTGCATCGGTTACCCCCATAAAACTGTTTACCGCTTCCGGCATATCTGTATCTGTAGACTTTACTTCAATCGCTACCTCCTGCACTCCGTCGATAGCGCGCAGTTGCTCGTTGGTTGCCTCAATCGCTACCTCCTGCACTCCGTCGATAGCGCGTAGTTGCTCGTTGGTTGCCTCAATTGTTACCTCCTGTACCCCGTCGAGGGTGCGCAACTGTTTGTCGGCTGCCTCCCGTCGCATCTGGTCATCTTCAAACAAGGTAATCGTGACAACCCCGTTGACTATCTTTAAAAGATAGCTGTCTCTCTTCCAAAGCAGGTCCCGCTCAAGGATGGAGGCAATATAGCCGGTCAGAAATTCATCACCTGCCCTGTCGGCAGCTATTGCCAGGGGAGATTGGAAAAGGAGCATGAGGCCGAGGACGGCGGCGCCCAGGCGAGCGGTTATATAAAGCCAGGTGCTGGTAGGCGTGATCATGGTCATTGTGTCCTTCGTTTGTTTGATATATACGGTCAGGAAAATTGATGGAGTGAGTGAACAGAGCAGGGACTTAGACTCGTGAATAGTTGACCGCCCCGCACGGTCCAATCCCCCAACCGGAATGATGCAGTCAAACCTTCCCGGATATAATTTGTGGCACATACCAGCAGTTTCTTGTTCTGCTGGTCTTTGAGCAAAGGAATTTGTTGGAAAAACTCGTTGGTAGTGAACTTGTCAATTCGGTCAGCCATATTACGACTGCCTGCGATCTCTTCAGGTTTCACTTTAAACGTACTGGTAAGGACACTCTTTCATCGGTTATTTATTAGTTTTTTTTCACTGCCTTCATGTTTTCTTTCAAGGCCTTTGTCATGTCGTCTTTGCTAACGGTGTTCTCGGATTGAAGTTCAGGTACAGGCTGTCCTTTGTGTTGGTTTTCAAACATGATATCTTCTTTCTGTTTGTGCATGTCGGAGGATTGTTTTTTACTTTTATCCTTGTCTCTCTTACCACCCTGGCCCATGGTCTTACTCCTTTCTTTATGGGTACTTTTTAGATTTTTATACAAAACGCCTCCGATGTTGAACCAATTTCAGCGAATCAGCGAACGTCTTTTTTGGTAGATTGAAGCACATTACAACGAAGGAGAATGAATTCTTCCAATGGCTTTACTCAAGAAGTCAGGTTGAGTTAATCGTAATTATTTGAACGAGTTTAGACATCCTTTTCAAACATAGTGACGGTATCTTTAAGCGCCGCCTGTAATTTAGCCCAGGTACTCTCCACCCCCTCCTTATGTTTTTCCCAAGTATCATCGCTGGCCTCACCCAGCTCTTTTAATCTGGTCTTAGTAGCAGCGCTCTTCTGCTCAAGATCGTCAACCAGCTGGGAGTGTTTGATACGTGCATCGGCCGTAAGGTCCTTCCCCCGGGCCTTGAACGCGGCGAATCTGGCCTCTACAAGTTCAAGCTCGGTCTCTATCTTCTTTCTGTATGCTTCTTTGGTTTTCATAGTGTATCTCCTTTATCATGTTAATGGGTTGAGGACTCTTCAGGTTTTCTTGAAAAATCCGATTAACTTAACAGTAACGCAGCAGAATACATGTTAAGGAATAGAAAATTTTTACTTTTTTTTGACAAGTCTGGTTCAAAAAACAAACATCACCACGATTATAGCCGTCTGTCAACGTGCATAGAGTTGTATGTCCACATTCAGGTCATCTATGCAGGGCGGTATGCCCAAGGAGTGATTGTCGTATGCGACGTTATAGGCGCTCGGTCCACTTTCCTGGGTGTAATGGTCGTTCAAGTGGCCATTTATAGGCGTCGACCTTGAATGATACGAATTAGAAACATTACGACTGCGACAACCAAGAGGATATGAATAAATCCGCCCATGGTGTACGAACTGACTAAACCCAGAAGCCAGAGAACGATCAAGATGACTGCAATTGTTCCGAGCATTTTTTTCTCCTTTTGCCATGAATTGGTGAATCGAATATAGAGCGGCCCACTCTCTGGAACGTTAACCTGCAACGAAAAGTCAGGCTGACGCTCAGGTCCCAAGCTTCTTTATGACAACTCCAGCCATGGGCGGGCGGCGGTTGCGAACGCCGGCCCATGGCTGGAATGTAGGGGGCATTCAGCGTTACTTCAGTTGCATGTCATTTTTGACTGAAGTTACCCCCTTGACCTTACGTGCGACTTCGATCGCTTGGTTGATATCCGCCTGAGAATTGACGAAACCGCTCAATTGAACGACTCCCTTGAAGGTTTCGACATTGATCTCGCTTGTTTTCAGGGAAGGGGCATCGAGTATTGCAGCCTTGACCTTTGTGGTGATAACAGTATCATCGACATATTCTCCGGTTCCTTCGTGCTTAGATGTTGAGGCGCATCCCACGAAAAAGGTCAACAACATGATTAAGGAAAAAGCGGAAAAAAACTTTGAATGTTTCATGGTTAAATCCTCCAAATAAGAAAAAACTCAATATCCCTGGACAGTAAAAGTACCAGGAATTCCTGTGATACCCTTTGTTACGTTATCAACTTTCTTATGACCATCAAAAAGATGGTGGCAATAAGGTGTCAAAGGAGAAGAATAATGCCATTCTTCACTCCTTTTAATTAAAGCAATGTCTGTGCCAGATTTTTAATGTTCGATGTTTCGTCACCTATCATCCTTATTTTTATGAATAATTAGACAAGAAGGCATCTGCCGGGCGGATATGCATCGCCATATAAAAAGGGTTATATTCGGCCAGTGGTCATATGTAACCATTTCCAGGCTTCCTTGGTGTTGTGGGATACAATGATATATGGGGGATACAGCTTGTTTTGTTCATGTGTAACTTTAATTGTAGCGGTTGAGACCTAATATGACAGTAGTCCTCACTTTTTGGGAGGAGGCGGAATATCCTTTGACATATTCCCTGAAAATACAATATTAAGTAAGAAGACGTTTTGTTTACACTAAATCGTATCCACAAAGAAAAAAGAGAGAAAATGGACACAATGTTTTGTCGTTCGGCAGGTATTTTGGGGATGCTGCTCGTTATCTTTGTATTTATTGTCCCTATGCCTTGTCCGGCACAGGGGACCTTAAATGCGAATATCATCAAGTTTGGAATTTTTCCTTATAAATCTCCGAAAACGATTATTGAGATGTATGGCCCCATTGCCACTCATCTTGAAAAAAAACTGGGTAAAAAAATCAAGATTTCTTCGACGTTGGATGCCAACAGTTTTCTTGAAAAAGCCAGGGATGGAGAATATGACCTTCTGCTTCTCCCTGCTCTACCGTATTATAAGTTACGACCCAGTGGATACAGGGTGATCGCTCAAGGGACCCCTTCTTTTTATGGAGGGGCCATTGTCCGCATGGACAGCGAAATCATGAGTGTTGAGCAACTCAAAGGGAAAAAGGTGGCGGCCATTGGCGACTTTGCCTATGCCGGTTACTACTTTCTTCTGTCCCAACTTGAAGCAAAGGGAGTCAATCCACAAAAGGAAGTTGAATTCCAGTTTCTCGGCAAAGTGGACACCATTATCTATGGGGTTATTAACAAGAAGTACGATGCTGGCCTGCTTAGGCTGGACGCCCTTGATCTTCACGATTTTATTAGAATTCGGGAGCAGGTCAGAATTATTACTCGCTCGCCTGAAATTCCCCAGTTTCCCTTTGTAGTGAAAAACAGCATGGATAAGTCAACCATCACCGCCATTCAAGAAACACTTTCCGCTCTTGCTCCGGACAAGCCAGAGGCCTTGGAGATTCTGAAGAGTATGCAGGTTAAAAAAATCGTGGTGGCCACGGATGCTGATTATGACCCATTCTTTGAGCAGATCAAGGACACAGATTATTTTGGGACGCCATGACCTCTTTTCGCCTGCGTACTTATCTTATTGTCTACTGCACCATTATTCCTTTGTTGCTGACGGCGGCGATCATATCTCTTTATTCCAGCCGTTTTAAGGATTATGCCATTGATAACCTTATCGCTTATGGCGAGGTTATTACCAGAAATACCGCTTTTTCCGTGGCTGATGACCTGATTACAGAAAACTACGCCCCCTTGCAGGAATTCCTCCAGGATATTGTTTTCAGGAATGATGAAGTGGATGCTATTCAGATCAGTGATAGTCAAGGGATGATTCTGGCTGCCTCCGATGTGAAACTCCTTGGCTCAGTTATGGAGACTGAGCCAGTTGGTAAATATATTACCAGGGGCGAAGGGGAGTACGTCTGTATTGATTATGATCAGGCCCAACTTATTATCACCGCACCCATAGTTGTTGGTAAGATTGAGCTTGGTAAAACCCGGGTCTTCCTGTCCATGCGGGCCAGCTTATCCCATCTCCATGCAATTCAGAGAAATGGGGTGATCATCGGTCTATGTTGCTGGTTGTTTGCCGTTGCTATCGGCTATTTTCTGGCAAGATATCTGACCGCTCCGCTGCAGAGGTATATGACCGCCGCTGACAGTATAAGCCGCGGGGAATTTAATGTACAGATCCCTGAGTCGCGCTGGGTGCTTGAGCTGGACAGGTTCGGCCATACTTTAAAGGCCATGGCCTCTGCCATAGCGAGCCGCGAACAAAAGTTACAGGACTCTGAGAAAAAGTTCCGGCAGCTGTTTGAGCGGGCCATTGAAGGAATCTTTGTAGCTGATGGAAAAGGGCAGTTGTTAGATGTCAATCCTGCCTTCTTGCAGATACTCAGTGCTGCCTCCAGAGGAATCTTGCTTGATCAGAATCTGTTTGCCAATATCTTTGAAAATGAAGAAGCCCTTGCTCATTTTAAGGAGGAGATAGCCAAAAATGGATTTGTCAAAGATTATGAATTGACCTTGATAAGAAGTGACAGCTCTCCTGTCATTGTGTCCCTGACTTGTCATATGGTCAAGGGAGATGACGGCTCCATTATGAAATATGAGGGGCTGATCAGGGATATCAGTGTGCAGAAAAGCGCGGAGAAAGAAATTGTCCGTATGCGAAACTATCTCAATAATATCATAGAATCGATGCCTTCCATGTTGGTTACGCTCGATGCGGATTCGATTGTTACCCAATGGAACAGTGCAGCTTGCCGGCTTACCGGTATTTCGTCCCGTGATGCCATCGGCAGGAAAATTTATGAAATTGTTCCAATTTTCAGTAAATATTCCCAGCAGGTAGATACCATAAAATATCAGCACCGTCCGCTCACACTCTATCGTGAAAAGATGACGGAGGATGCCGAACATCTCTATAACGTGACTTTTTTCCCTCTGATTGCCAATGGAGTGAATGGGGTTGCTCTTCGTCTTGATGATATCACCGAACTTGATCTCAAGGAACAACAGCTGCGGCAGGCCCAGAAAATGGAATCTGTAGGTACCCTGGCGGGAGGTCTGGCTCATGATTTTAACAATGTTCTGGCTGCGATTCTGGGAAATTTGTCCTTACTCAAATATAAAATTCACAGTCCGCTAGGTCTTTCTGTCTCAGAGATCCAAGAATATCTGGAACGTATGGAAACAGCTGGAAGCCGCGCTGTAGACATGGTGCGGCAGTTACTTACTTTATCCCGTCGCCATCAGATGGATCTGGTACCGGTTGATCTGAATCTCTCAGTAAAACATGTGCGGAAAATTGGTGAGAATACTTTTGATAAGTCGGTACAGGTGGATATTCATCTAGCAGAGTGTCCTGCCTATGTGCTGGCTGATATTACGGAAATGGAACAGGTCCTCCTGAACCTCTGTATTAATAGTATTCATGCCATGACTATTATGCGGGAAGAGGGCTTCTGGGGCGGCACTTTGACCATTGCCATTGATAAGGTTGTAGTTGATCAGCTCTTTCAAAAAAGGCATCCTGAAGCAATGGGTTGTGCTTATTGGAAGGTGTCGGTCAGTGATACCGGGGTCGGCATGGATACCAAGACAGCTGCCAAGATCTTTGATCCATTTTTTACCACCAAGGAACAGGGCAAGGGGACTGGTCTTGGATTGGCTATGGTCTATAATATTATCAGACAAGAGCATGGCTTTATTGACGTTTATTCGGAGCCTGGACAAGGTTCAACCTTTAATGTCTATCTGCCTTTGCTGGAGCGTGAAGGGGTGGAGCCTGCCTCTGCCCGTGACACATTATTAGCCATCAGTCGTGGCGATGGTCTTGTCCTGGTAGTGGATGATGATGATATAGTCAGGAAGATGGCGGAGGATATTCTGCAGGCCGTAGGATATACTGTGCTGACTGCATCTAACGGTAAGGAAGGCGTGGAAATGTATCGGCAGTATAATACCAGCATCAAGGGTGTGTTGCTTGATATGGCCATGCCGGTCATGTCTGGCCGGGAGGCCTTTATGGAGATGAAGCAAATCAATTCGGAGGTGAAGGTTCTCCTTGCCTCGGGATTCAGGCAGGATGAACGGGTAGAAGAGATTCTGGGGCTTGGGGTGAAGACTTTTCTGCAAAAGCCATATACGATTTCCAGTCTGGCCCTGACTATGAAGCAGGTTATTGAGTCATGAAGATTTTTGTTCTTTCTCTCTTGGTTGTGCTTTTTCTTTTTCCCCAACCGGGTGCGGCAGAATTGGTTTACGTGCCGCTGCCCGTTGAAAACTCAGAAACAGTCATTGCCAGTCATACCCCTATGATCCGCTATCTTGCTGAAAAACTAGGAGTGCAGATCAAAATTCGCTATGAAAAAGATTATCAGCAGATCTTACAACTTTTTAAAGAGGGAAAGATTGATCTGGTACAATTGGGGCCGCTGCCTTATGTGACCTTGAAAAAGGAAGATCCACAGGCACAACCCCTGGCAATCATGAATGAATCAGACGGAAAACCGGCTTATACCTGCGCTCTGGTAACAAGTTTTGATGGCCCTCAATCGGTTCAAGAAATAAATAGTCCACTTGCCCTGCCTCAGGCTCTTTCCACTTGCGGGCATCTTGCGGCCGCCTTGTTGCTGAAAGACCATCAGCCGGATCTCGAACAATTAGGGTATCAATATCTGGGCAATCATGGGAAAGTAGCCCAGGCAGTTGTCCGAGGTGAGTTTAAGGCCGGTGTCATGAAGACGCAGGTGGCAAGGAAATACCAGAATTTAACGCTGAAAGTTTTAAAAGAGACAGTATCTTTTCCAGGATTTGTGATTGTCGGCAATAAAAAAACATTGGACATCAAGCAGGCACAGCAAATTGGGCAATTACTTATTCAGGCAAGTCCTGAGACCAGGTCTTCCTGGATAACAGGCAAAGATGGCTTTTCCGTAGCTGCAGATAAAGATTTTGATTTTCTCACCCGCCATATGGCAGCTATTGACCTTCAAGCAGATTGAATCAAGAATATGTTGGCTCGACTTCTTAATGTAGCAGTTCTGGTGTGTCTTCTCTGGTCCAGTGGTTTTGTCTATTTGCGACATGAACGCAACACCATGGAGAGAATGTATCTTGCTAACCAGACCACAATCTTGGATATGGCTTGGCAGGCTGTTGTCAAGTCACATAAGACTGGGATGCAGGTCTATTTTGACACTTATATTATGCAACCAGAGGTTCTAGAATTGTTGCGGGCGGCACAGGGGGGAAGTGAATCGGATCAGGCTGTTCAGCGGGTGCGATTATACAGATATCTTTACCCAATTTACCAGAAGCTGCGGGAGAGAGATGTACGACAGTTGCATTTTCATACCCCGGACTCTCGATCTTTTCTTCGTTTCCACTCCCCCAATCATTTTGGTGATTCCCTGACTGGCATCCGCCCCTCTGTGGTTATGGCCAATCGTGATCATAAGTATATTCAGGGATTTGAAACTGGGCGAATGCTGTCTGGCTTTAGAAACGTGTTTCCTATTATTGATAGCGACGAGGATCTGGGAAGTGTTGAAATCAGTCAACCTTTTGAGTCTCTTCGACGGGAAATATGGCACCTGGATAAATCCAATGATTTTATGCTTGTCTATAAGGCGTCTTTGCTTCTCCCCAAGCTCTTTGAAGAGCAGGAAAAAACATATGAATCATCTCTTTTCAGTCAGGATTGGTTGGTGGAAGATCCAAGGCGGGAGCTTCCCGATTCGCCGCCAAAAATGTCTGATACAGCCCAAAAAATTTATGCAGGACTGGCAGAATCACAATCTCTTCTTCAGGCACTGTCTCAACATCAACCTCAGTCCATTACTGTTAAATCCCAAGATGGATTTTATAAAGTAACAATTTTTCCACTCGAAGATGTGGAAGGTTTGACTGCTGCTGTCCTGCTTTCGTTTTCTGCCGCACCTGAAATTGATGAGATGTATTGGCATTATCGCCTGAATCTCCTGGTCTTTTCGATGATGGTGCTGTTTGTGGCCATTGCCATTCTCCTTTTTCTGCAGAGCAAACAGACTGTTGTCGAAAAACAACGGAATATTCAGTTGATTGCCAACACCATGCACGATGGTTTGTATGTTATGAATAACAAAGGTATTATTACGTTTGTCAATGCTACTGCGTCTGAGATTCTGGGATATCCTCGTCACGAATTACTGGGACAGGAAGCGCATACCCTGTTTCATCTTCAAGAAAACAGCAGCAGTTCGTTATCGGAGTGTCCAATTTTTAATGTTTTACTGACCAATACAAGCTATACGGGGGAAGAGGTGTTCAGGCGCAAGGATGGAAGCTCTTTTGTGGCCGAGGTTTCCAGTGAACCCATGTTCAAGAAAGAGAAAATCGTTAGCGCAGTAACGATTTTCAGAGATATCACGAAACGTAAAAAGATGGAAGAACAACTCTTCCATCTTTGTAATGTCGATCCCTTGACCAATGCCTTTAATCGTCGCTATTTCCTGCAGATTCTGGAGACAGAGGTACAGAAATCTAAGAGATACGGGACTCAGTTTGTACTGGCAATGGGCGATATCGATCATTTCAAGAGGGTGAATGATACCTTTGGCCATGAGGCTGGTGACAGGGTGTTAAAAGAGATTGTTGCCTCTATTCATGAAAGAATCCGTAGTGTTGATATCTTTGCCCGTTGGGGTGGAGAAGAATTTGTGTTGTTGCTGGCCAACACCTCGCTGTCAGTTGCTGTTCCATTAGTGGAAAATATTCTTGCCAATATTCGTCTATTGGATTTTGGAGAGGTTGGGGGTGTCACTATCAGTTTTGGTGTGACGGACCACCATCAAGAGGATACCATTGATATTCTCTTGAATAGGGCCGACAAACTGCTTTATGAGGCCAAAGGAGCAGGCCGAAATTGTATCAGAGCTTCAGAGTGATTTCTGAACTACGATATTGTCGGTTGGTAGGACGGGATTTATTTAGACAATTGGGTATCATTGGTGGCTGCTATCGAGTTATTCCAATTTGCATTCAAACCGGCACCTTCGTCGGCTGCACTGCGCGGCTCCTCATCGTATTACCCCTACTGCTTCATCGTCGCTCACTTCTCTTCTCGGTGTCAACTTGAATGCTTTTTAGAATTAGAAAGCTGAACTGTGTTTGTTGATTTCTTCAGCCCTTCTCTGCTGTTCTCCTCCAGAACCATTTTTCTATCTCAACAGTTACAAAGACGAGTATCTCTGCCGCTGTAATTCGTCCCCACACAATAAGGTCAATCGGCGCACTCTGGAACGTCGGTTCGTCACCTTTAGATAGCCGTAGGCAACGCCGCGATTGCCTACGGCCGCGGCGGGTCGACCTCTTTGAATATTCCAAGGGCGCAACCGGTCTCTGTTGTCGATTATTATGCTTCCTGTCTTATTTCTGAAATGATACCGCAGGAATGAAGTTTGAACAATGAGAAAATCCGATTGCAGCCCTCACTCGAACGGGGTTTCAAAACGGTTCCTTGACGTCAATAATGGAAATCAATATACTGAAATAAAGTACATGTATCCCAATCTCCTCCTCAATAAAGACACTTGGGAAAAAGCTGATGGGTGACACTTTATCTCATAAGGGCCAAATAGGGTTTGTTGAAACCTCCAGCAGTGTGCTGATCAGCAGCAGTGGTGACTGGGTGATTGAGGGACTGGGGGATGTGGACAGAAAGCTTGAACATTTTGCCGGTAAGGTCAGCAAAAAGTCTGTCCAGTGGGATGTCTCTGCGGTGGGACGCGTTGATTCAGCAGGAATGATGCTTTTTGTCAGGTATTATGATCTGCTGCAAAGCAATGATTGCACCATCGAGATCATTGGCGCCGGTGCCGAGCATGACACAATGTATCGGTTGCTGAGACAGTATGTCTCGGCTCCTTCTGTTGACGGGGTAACATTCTCTTCCAGATTTCTTAGAATTATCAATATGTTGGGCTGGATTGCTGTTTCATCTTTTTGGGATATGATAGCCTTTCTCTCGTTTCTTGGTGAAAATTTTATCATTTTTCTATTAGCCCTGCGTCACCCTCTGTCCATTCGTTATGGCGCGATTGTCCAAAATATCGAAGAGGCTGGGGTTCGGGCTATGCCTATCGTTGCTCTGACCAGTTTTTTAATCGGGGTGGTAATCGCTTATCAGGGAGCGGTGCAGTTGGAGAAATTTGGCGCCCATATCTTTATTGTCGATATGATCAGCATCTCAGTGACGCGGGAACTTGCCCCCCTGATTACCGCCATTGTCGTGGCTGGCCGCACCGGCTCCTCCTATACGCTCAAATTGGGGTGATGAAAATAACCGAGGAAATTGATGCCATGCGGACCATGGGTTTTGATCCCCTGCTTTTTCTGGTGCAGCCGCGGATTATAGCCCTGATGATTGTCATGCCGTTGATGATCTTCTTTGCTGACATGGTTGGGATTCTTGCAGGGATGTTCATTTCCAACATCCACTTGAATCTTTCCTATGGCGAGTTTCTCCGCCGACTGCAGGTGGCACTCGAGGTTAAGCATGTGTGGATTGGTCTTTTCAAAGGACCATTTTTTGCATTTTTGATCGCCGCGATTGCCTGCTTCCGTGGCTTTCAGGTCTCGAAGAGCACGGAGAGCATAGGGCGCTACACTGCGATCAGTGTGGTCAACGCAATTTTTCTGGTGATTGCCTGTGACGCTCTTTTTTCAGTCCTTTTTACGGAGCTGGGCATTTGAGTGATCCTGTTATCACCGTCGCCAATGTGGTGACAAGGTATGGCCGCAACCTGATTCATGACGATATCAGGCTGACCGTGGGGCAGGCGGAGATCTATGGACTCCTTGGCGGCAGCGGAGCAGGAAAATCCACTTTAATGAGAGAAATGGTGATGCTGCTCTCTCCGCAGGAGGGAACAATCACGGTTCTGGGGCATGAGCTGTCAACGATCAGCCGCGCTGAGGCCTCTCTGCTGCGGCGACAGTGGGGGGTCCTTTTTCAGGGAGGAGCTCTCTATTCTTCTCTTACCGTTGCCGAGAATATTGGAATAGCCCTTAAAGAATATACCGATTTTTCCGACTCCCTGATCCAGGATATTGTTCGCCTGAAGATTAATATGGTTGGTCTTCCTGACCATGCAGCAGATCTCTATCCTGCCGAATTGAGCGGCGGCATGATCAAACGGGCATCGCTGGCGAGGGCCCTGGCCATGGACCCGAAGCTGCTCTTTCTCGATGAACCTTCCTCAGGCCTAGATCCCGTTGGCGCTGAGGCCTTTGACAAGCTTATTCTTAAACTGCGGGATTTGCTTGGTTTGACTGTAGTTATGGTTACCCATGATCTAGATTCCATATGGACTGTTGTTGATCGTTTTGCATTTCTGGGTGATAAAAAGGTGATTGCCGAAGGCACCCTTGCTGAAGTCAGAAGAAATCCCCATCCCATTGTCAGGGCTTTCTTCGGGGGCGCACGGGGAATGATACGGAGCCAGAATGGAAAGTAGAATCAACTATACTGTCGTGGGCATCTTTGTGGTCCTGTTGTTGGCCGGGCTGATTGTTTTTGTCTATTGGCTGGGGAAATATGGATACAAGCAGGAACATGACTATTATTACGTCTATATGGTGGAGTCGGTTTCCGGCTTAAGCTCTGAGGCCTCGGTTAAATATCGGGGTGTGGATGTCGGTATTGTTGAGAAGATGGGATTGAATCCAGAAAATTCTGAAGAGGTGGAGCTCCTTTTAAAGCTCAGGCACGGTACCCAGATCAAGGTGGATACCAGGGCCACGCTCAAATCCTTCGGTATAACTGGACTGGCATTTGTAGAACTGACAGGAGGGCGCAAAGATGCCCAGCTGCTGAAGAGGGAGGATAAGATCCCGGTCATTCCCGCAGCTCCTTCAACCTATGCCCGACTTGACGAGTCCTTGACTCTCCTGACAGAAAAACTGGATCGGGCCCTGGATAAGATCGATCGTCTGCTCAGTGAGCAGAACTTGCAGAATGTTGCTGGTATTCTTTCTGAAATGAAGGCTTTTCCTCAAGCTCTCAGATCACAATTACATGGGTTTAAGCTTCTTGTCGATAACAGCATAGCCATGGAAAAAGGGATTACCCAAGCCTTTGACAAGGTTGAGTCGGCAGCCTTGGGTGTTGAGAAGATGGTCAGGAACCTTGGACATGATTATGCGGATCCGGATCAAAATATGACCACCCTGGTCCGCCAGAATCTTGAGACTTTCCATCAACTGCTTTATGAACTGGATGTCCTGGTTGGAGATATGCAAAGAGCCACCCGGGCCATAGAGGCCAGTCCAAGCGATCTGATTTTTAAGCGATCCCGGTTGCAGCCTGGGCCTGGAGAGGAGGGGTATGATGAGAAATAGATTGAGGCAAGCTCTGGCCTTTGCCATCTTTATTATCACACTCGCTCTGTCTACAGGATGTACCTTTCAGAAGCTTCCTCCCATGGAGGTTTATGCTATTGATCCTGGGTGGAGTCAACATGATCCGGCACAAAGAGTAAAAAAAAGTGAAGTTATTATTCAGATAGCCCCAGTCCGGGGGAGTGATGCCTTTAGCACCAACGACATTCTCTATACGGATAAACGGCACCGTCAGCAGAGTTATGCTTTCAGTCGCTGGAGAGATGCGCCGATCAGATCGATGCAGACTGTGCTTGAGGTGACCTTGGAGAAAAGCGGCCTTTTCAGGGCCGTACTGCCTCCAACTTCGGTATCCAAAGCTGATTTACTGCTGGAAAGCACCCTCTTTGAATTCGGGCATTTTTTTGCCGAGGACGGTTCTTCGAAAGGGGTTGTCAGGATGCGTTTCTATCTTGTCGACAATACGAGCAAGAGGGTTGTTGCCAGTAAAGAACTGGTGGCCATGATGGAAGTTGTCACCACAGATGCCAGAGGCGCCACTGCGGCAATCAACCAGGCAGCGCTGAGTGTTGTCAGTGATCTTGTTGTCTGGTTAGAAACCGTTACGAAATAACTGTTACTTTTTGTCTTCCTTAGTGACGTCTATCTGAGTGGTCGCTTCTGTTGAAGTTGACCGATACTGTCGCCTGGCCATTTCCCGCATGGTTTTTGCCTTGTCCGACTCATCCATGATCTCTCGGCCAACGATTTCTTCCAGAATATCTTCCATGGAGATAATCCCGGTCATGGCCCCGTATTCATCCACAACCACGAAAAGATGTTGGTGCCTCTCATAAAAATCGACGAGCACTCGATTTAATGGGGCGGTTTCTGCCACAAAATGGACCGGGCTCATGAGCTGTGACAGTGGAAGGGTGTTTTTTTGTTCAGCTGCAGCAAGTAATATATCCTTACGCATAACTATCCCGACAACATCATTGGGGGTGTCATGATAGAGTGGCATTCTGCTGTGACGGCTGAACATGCTTTCAAGTTTTATGGTGTCTGCAACGGTCAGGTCCTGATTCAGGGAAAAAGTGACCGTGCGAGGAGTCATGACCTGACGGACAATCTTGTTGCCAAGTTCCAGGATATTATTGATGACTCGTTCCTGATCCGCTTCGATTTCACCGGACTTCAAAGACATGGAAGCGATCGTTCGTAATTCTTCAGCGGAGATATGTCCACTGTTCTTGTTTTGGGGAATAATCCGGGTGATCATCTGGCAAAGCCAGATGATGGGTTTGAACAGGATCACCATAAAGAAGAGAGGTCTGGCAATCAAGGGGGCAAGTTTCACCGCATAGCTAACCCCGATTGTTTTAGGAATAATTTCAGAAAAGATCAGAATCGACATGGTAAAAAATACGGAGAACAGAATAAGATTTTTTTCACCAAATACCGCAGCGGCAGAAGCTCCGGCTACAGTGGCCCCGACGGTATTGGCAATGGTATTCATGGTGAGGATGGCAGTGATAGGTTTGTTAATGTCGGCTCGTAAGGATGTAAGCAGGGTTGCAGAGCTGTGGCCTGTTTTTTTGAGCATCTCCACCTGGCTGGTAGAGATTGAGTAGAGAATTGCTTCAAAAAGAGAACAGCAGAAAGAGATGCTAAGGGCCAAAATGACTGCGGTAATAAGGGTGGATAGCACAAATATACTCCTGAATGAAATTTAGGAGCCGTTAAGGAGTGAACAATGTTTTTTCCTCTTGTTCATTCCTCTTACGGGTCCTTATGAAATTGCGGAGGCGCCGTTAAGGAATGAACTCTGTTTTTTTGCTCATTCCTTCTACCGATCCTTATGCTAGTCGCGGCATTTCAATGGTATGTTTTTTTCTGAACAACGGCTAGCCCTGAAGGATACAGAGTGAAGTTGATACGTTAAGCATTAAAATTAAGTAAAGGGTAGGTATGATACTTCTTTGCCAAGAGGCAACTTAACGTTATATAAGTACATATATACTCTTTAATGAGTCAATCTTTCAATTGGAAAGAGTTCGGATAGCAGAATTTACTCTTTCTTCAGTGGTGAAAGAAATAAAGAAGTGAAATGTCGACAGGAATCGAATAATCAGGAGTATCTGGGCAGGATGATGAATTCTGAATTGGAGACTTCTTAATGGTCAGGTTTCCGTTAGGCCCAGAAGAAAATTTAAAAGAAAATAATATGACAAGAGGATGAAGAGTGGAATCGACAAAACTGATTGTAACTGAGAAAAAACCTGAACAGTTCAGTGGCGACTTGCTGGTTTATTACATAGAGCTGGCTAAAAAAGGTGGTTTTAAGTGTGAAAATACCATAGTGCAGAGTTGGTTGGAAAATAGCGGGACACTGGGAGAATTCAGTGCCAAATCTGGAGAATGTTTAGTGTTTTACCCCCAGACAGATAAAAAGAATGGTGCTTTTTCTGCCAAGCGTATCCTTGTCGTGGGGTTGGGAAAGTTTGAGGGAAACGAGACTCATGATGAACTTCGGGAAAGATGCCGTCTGAGTGGCGGAACCATAGCCCAGCAAGCGGCCAAGGTAAAGGCGAAGAAAATCATGATCTGTCTGCCTGAAATTATGGATGTACGGCCAAAAGAGGTTGCCGAATGCATAAGTGAAGGGGTGTTACTGGGTGATTATCATTTTTTGAAATATAAGAAGAATGACCCTGATGAAGAGTCCTTCACAGGGTTTGAGGAAGTTCGTCTCTTTGTCCAGTCCAGCACGGATGCCCTGCAAAAAGGGATGCGCGCGGGACAGATTGCGGCTCTTGCAGCCCGTGAGGCCAGAAATATGGCCAATGAACCCGGAAATAGTTGGACTCCTTCCCATTTTGCTGCCCATGGTCGCATGCTTGCCAAAAAATATTCCTTGAAGTGTACGGTGCTTGATAAGGATGATATGAAGCGTCTCGGGATGGGTGGCATCCTGGCTGTAAATCAAGGTTCACCGGAACCGCCCAAGATGGTTATCCTGGAATATCGGCCAATTCATAAATCACAGACCGTGCTTCTTGTGGGGAAGGGGCTTACCTTCGATTCAGGTGGTGTCAGCCTCAAACCGGCAGCTGGGATGGAGGATATGAAATATGATATGTGCGGCGGTGCAGCGGTTATGGCCCTGATGCAGGCAGTGGGAGAAGAACGGCCTGATCTGGGAGTGATTGCCATTGTACCGTCAACAGATAATATGGCTGGGGGGGCTGCCTTGAAACCGGGAGATATTATTACTCATTACAATGGATTGACCTCAGAAATTGTTAATACTGATGCCGAGGGACGGCTGATCCTGGCAGATGCCCTGGCTTATGGTCTGGAGAAATTCAAACCTGATTGCGTGATTGATATTGCGACTTTGACCGGGGCCGCCATTGTTGGTCTTGGACATCATCGTACTGCACTCCTTGGTAATAATGATGAGCTGGTTGCTCGTCTACTGGCCGCTGGTGAGCGCAGTGGTGAGCCTCTGTGGCGACTGCCTCTTGGTAAGGAGTACACAAAACAGATTAAATCTCTAGTGGCTGATATGAAAAACACCGGTGGAAAGTCGGCCGGGACCATTACTGCGGCGGCCTATCTGGAAAAATTTGTTACCGATACCCCCTGGGCCCATCTGGATATTGCCGGTACTGCCTGGGAATTTACGGAAAAATCATATGTTCCTAAAGGGCCGTCAGGCATAGGTGTCAGGACCCTTCTGGAACTTGTGCGGAAATGGAAGAAAGAAGAAAAAGCACTCAGCATATAGTGCCCAGTTATATCATTCCCATGTTCTACAGAGGGAAGATATAACTATACTTAATAGTGACGATACCTTTAATTCAATCAGGAGAAAAGATGAAACGACCAGTGGGAATAACCGTCCATCGAAAGATTATGGATAGTCAGCATATGCACCGAGAGGCAACAGGGGATCTGTCAGGTCTGCTGACAGAATTGATTGTTGCCGGCAAGATTATCTCAGCCGAGGCCAATATGGCAGGGTTAGCTGATATAATAGGGGTCTCGGGTAAGACTAATATCCAGGGGGAAGAGGTGCAGAAGCTGGATGAGTTTGCTAATAATACTATCAAACGTAGAATGGCCAGAAGCGGATATATCTGTGTCATGGCCTCGGAAGAAGATGATGAGATTATTCCGACTCAGGAAGGATATGAGGGTAAATATACCCTGGCCTTTGATCCTCTGGATGGATCATCCAATATAGATGTTAATGTCAGCATCGGCACCATCTTTTCCATTCATCGCCGTCAGAGTAAGGGCAAGCAGGGAACCCTGCAGGATGTCCTTCAGCCAGGAAACAGTCTCGTTGCCGCAGGATATATTATCTATGGATCTTCAACCATGATGGTCTACTCCACAGGGGAGGGGGTACATGGTTTTACATTGGATCCCAGTGTCGGAGAGTTTTTCCTTTCCCATGAAAACATCCGGATTCCGGAAAAAAGTAAATATTTCTCAGTGAATGAAGGAAACTATCATTACTGGACCCCTGAGATGCGTGAGTATGTAAATTATCTGAAAGAGATTGATGGGGATTCAGGACGTCCCTACAGCTCCCGCTATATCGGATCATTGGTCGCCGATTTTCACCGTAATCTGATTACTGGCGGCATCTTCCTCTATCCCTGTGATTGCCGCAATCCCGACAAGCCCAAGGGAAAACTGCGTTTGCTTTACGAGGCATCACCCCTGGCCTATCTGGTGGAGCAGGCTGGTGGTCGTGCCATCACTGATGAGGGGCAGAGGATTCTTGATATTCAACCCACGGAGCTCCATCAGCGGATCTCCTTGATCATCGGCAGCAAGAAGGAAGTGGATGAGGTAGAGGGGTTTCTGGTCAGATAAGACTACAGCCCTGCTCAATTTTTCAGGATAAGTCTATCAACGAAAAGTAGTCATTTTTTTGTCGTAACCAGCCTTCTTGGTATTGTTTTAAGCTTCTTTTTCTAAAGATTGCTGATTTGTTAATATCTCAGCAATCGATTGATGCTTCTTTACAGGATAATGGCCATTCTCATTTCTTCTGTGAAATAAGTAAGATATCGCGATATCAACGAGGTTAACAAAAGAGGATTGCCCTTGAAACACTCCGGAAACATTGTACGATACGATATTACGTTGCTATTAACCTCTTTTATAATGATCAGGGGTATGTTTTCTGGCCCTGATCAGGGTTTGACACCTGAGGCCGGGATCCCATGCGCCACGTTCTGACGACCTGCCCCTATTGCGGATGCGGATGCGGCGTCTATCTCCGCGAGGAAGACGGTCGTGTTACCGGCGCCATGCCGAGCCGCAACCACCCCGTCTCCCGCAACAACCTCTGCGTCAAGGGCTGGCACCTGCACGACTTCATCCATCATCCGGCCCGGATCACCGATCCCCTGATGCGCAAAAATGGCTCACTGGTCCCGGTTTCGTGGGATGAAGCCCTCGATTTCACCGCGAGCGAACTGGCCCGCATTGCCAAGCAGACCAATCACCGCGGCATCGGCCTGCTTTCCTCGGCCAAATGCACCAACGAGGAGAACTTCCTGTTCCAGAAGTTGGCGAGGGCGGTGCTCAAGACCAACAACGTCGACCACTGCGCCCGCCTCTGACACGCCCCGACGGTGGCAGGTCTTGCCACTACCTTCGGCTCAGGGGCGATGACCAACTCCATCAACGAGATCGAGGAGGCAGAGGTCATCCTCGTCTCCGGTTCAAACACCACCGAGGCCCATCCCCAGGTGGCGCGCCGCATGTTTGACGCCATGGATAAAGGCGCCAAACTCATCGTCATCGACCCGCGCCGCACCCGGCTGGCCGAATTCGCCACCGTCCATCTGAACCTGCGTCCCGGCACCGATATCCCGCTGCTCAACGGCCTGATGAAGGTGATCCTCGAAGAGAACTTCATCGACACCCTGTTCATCGAGATGCGCACCGAGAATTTCATTGAGCTCCGCGATATGCTCTACGCCCTTGATCTGGACGAAATTGCCAGCATCACCGGGGTGGAGGTCGACAAGATCCGCAAGGCTGCCAGACTCTACGGCCGGGCGAAGCGCTCAGTGATCTGCTACTGCCTCGGGATCACTCAGCATGTCACCGGGACTGCCAACGTCCAGGCCATAGCCAATCTTTCGATGATGACCGGCAACGTCGAGAAGGAATTTACCGGCGTTGATCCACTGCGCGGCCAGAATAACGTCCAGGGGGCCTGCGATATGGGGGCGCTGCCCAACGTCTTCCCCAGCTATCAGGCGGTGAACAACCAGGACTACCGGGAAAAATTCGAACGGGTGTGGAAGACCGACCTGCCGGGAGAACCGGGCCTCGATCTGCTGTCCATGACCCACAGCGGCGCGAAAGGTCCCATCCGTGCCATGTTCATCATGGGTGAGAACCCGATGATGAGCGACCCCATGCTCGACAAGGTCGAAGAGACCCTCACCGGCCTCGACTTCCTGGTGGTCTCCGACCTCTTTCTCACCGAGACCGCGGCCCTGGCCCATGTCGTCTTTCCGGCTGCCTCCTTTGCCGAAAAGACCGGCACCTTCACCAACACCGAGCGGCGGGTGCAGATGGTGCGCCAGGCCATTGACCCCATCAGCGGTTGCCGCACCGACGCCGATATCATCGCCGGACTCGCAGCCCGGCTCGGTTACCCCATGTCCTACGAGTCCCCGGCCGAGATCATGGAGGAGATCGCCCTGCTCGCCCCGATCTACGGCGGCATCCGCCACGACCGGCTCCAGGGATCCTGGGGCCTGCAATGGCCGTGCTGGGACACCAATCATCCCGGCACCCCCTTTCTGCACAAGTATTACTTCACCCGCGGACGCGGTCACTTCATTCCCGGCAGCCATGTGGAGCCGTCCGAGAATCCGTGCAAGGATTTTCCCTTCTACCTCAACACCGGCCGCATCTATCACCATTATCACACCGGTACCATGACCCGGAAGAGCGCTACACTTTCACGGGAATCGTGTGAGGCGCTCCTGCAGATCCACCCCGACGATGCCGCCAAGCTTTTGGTGCGCAACGGCGACATGCTCTGCGTCGCCTCCCGCCGCGGGGCCATTGAGGTTCGGGCCGAAATCAGCAGCCAGGTGGCCCCGGGGTCGGTCTACACCTCCTTCCATTTTAACGAGGCGCCCATCAACCGGTTGACTGTCGACGCCAACGACCCCCTGTCCCGCTGCCCGGAGTTCAAGGTCTGCGCCGTACGCATCGAGAAAAAATGTCCGGACACCGCCGCCGCTTTCCGAGGGACAAAGTCATGAACGACAGATATATCCTCAGCAAGGCACACCTCAAGAGCTTCCTGCGCAAGGTCAAGAAAAGCCATCGCCTGGTGGCGCCGGTCACCAACCAGCACGGCGACACCCTGTTCTGCACCCTCAGCCACCTCGATCGGGTGCCGGTCAATCTCAACGACCAGCCCCTCAATTCCATCAAACCTTTCCTCTTTCCCCAGCAGGAAACCCTCTGCACCTATACCGTCGATGAAAACGGCTACCGCTTCACCGAAAACGAAGCACTACCCGAGCCCACTGTCTACCTCGGCGTGCGGCCCTGCGATCTCATGGCGGTTCTCTATACCGATGTGATTTTTATGGGGGGAATCAAGGATAAAAATTACCGGGCCCGGCGGCAGGACGCGATCCTCATCGGCCTGAACTGCAACGACCCTTTCCCCAACTGCTTCTGCAACGCCACCAAAAGCGGACCATTTCTTGAGTACGGCTACGACTTGCTGCTCACCGATCTCGGGGAGCGTTATCTGGTGGAGGTCGGCTGCCCCAAGGGCCGGGAGATGCTGCAGGACTGGATCCAGTTTTTCACCCCGGCCGAGGAGGAGGACACCCGGCAGCAGTACCAGCTCTCCCTGGAGGCCATGGCCAAGTTCCGCCTCAACGTCCATGCCGATCAGGCCATCGGTCGCCTCCAGGCGGGCCTGGTGCCGGAGGAGGTGTGGGAAGAGCTCTCCCTGCGCTGTCAGGACTGCGCCGGCTGCGCCTATGTCTGCCCCACCTGCACCTGTTTTACCATCAGCGACCGCAAAACCGACGAGCAATCCGGAGTGCGGCTGCGCAGCTGGGATGCCTGCACCTTCGGGGCTTCACCCGCATGGCCGGCGGTCACAACCCGGTGAATCCGAGGACCGGCGCCATCCGCCAGCGTTTCATGCACAAGCTGAACTATGACGTCACCCAATACGGCCGCCCCAGTTGTGTCGGCTGCGGCCGCTGCGTCGGCATCTGCTTCGGCGGCGTTGATATCGTCCGCTTCATCGGGATGGCCGGCGAAGATTAAAGGAAAGGACCCCGGAAAAAAGGAAACAACCAGACAGCCATGCAGACAAAGCGTACAGAAGACTATATCCCCAAGGCGGCAGTGATCAGAAAAATCACCGTCGAAAACTCCCAGGTCAAGACCTTTGAAATGGCTTTTGCCGATGAGGAGAGCAACCGCTCCTTCCACTACCTGCCGGGCCAGTTCATGATGGTTTCGGTGCCCCACCATGGCGAGGCGCCGATCTCCTTCTCCTCGACCCCGACCAGGCCCGGCACCATCGAGCTGAGCGTGCGGCGGGCAGGCGCCTTGACCGCATTCATGCACACCATGGAGGAAGGTGAGCAGATCGGCCTGCGGGGCCCATACGGCAAGCCCTTCCCCATGGCGACCCTGGAAGGACGCCACTTGCTCTTCATTGCCGGCGGGATCGGGCTGGCGCCGCTGCGGTCGGTGATCAACTACTGCCTCGACCGGGAGGCCGCCTTTCCCCGCCTCACCCTCCTCTACGGCAGCCGTCTGCCTTCCGATATCGCCTTCCATGCCGATCTGGGGCCTTGGCGCAATCATCCGCGGATTTCCTGTTTCCTCACTGTGGACGCAGCCGAGCCGGGATGGGACGGAGCGGTGGGACTGGTGACGGCCCTGCTCAATCATACCGACATCGACCCGGCCGCCACCACCGCTCTGGTCTGCGGGCCACCGATGATGATCGATGCCACTCTGAAGGAACTTTCCGGCCGCGGTTTTTCCGATGACAATATCCTCACCACCATGGAGCGCCATATGAAATGCGGTATCGGGGTTTGCCGTCACTGTCACATGGACTCCAAACTGGTCTGCGTCGACGGGCCGGTGTTCAGCCGCGCCCAGTTGCTGCAGCTCGATGTGGCGGAGGTGCAGTCATGAGCGGGAGAGCCTGCCGTATCACCTTTCTGCCGATCGGCAAAGAGATCGATGTCCCTGAAGGGATCTCGATCATCAAGGCGGCCCGGGCTGCCGGCATCCACATCAACGCCTCCTGCGGCGGCGCCGGAATTTGCGGCAAGTGCCGGGTCATCATTGAGCAGGGCACAGTCGATGGCGGCATCAGCGAAAAACTATCGGAGGCCGACCGGGCCGCGGGATACCGGCAGGCCTGTACCGCCAGGGCCGACGGCGACGTTACGATCCGGGTGCCGGAGGAGTCCGGTCTGGCCAAGGGTGGGCTCACCACCGAGGTGTCGGTACGAAACCGCGCCAGCATGCACGTCTACGACATGCAAAGCCTCCGCCGGGAGGGGATTTTCCTGCCGCCGGTGGAAAAACTGGTGCTGGAGCTGCCGCCGCCGAGCATCCTTGACAACATGGCCGATGCCGGCCGACTCGTTCAGGGTCTGACCAACCAGTACAACGAGCACCAGCTTACCATTACCTTGCCGGTGCTTAAAAAGCTGCGCCGTGTGCTCCGGGAAAAGGATTTTCTGGTCACCGTCACTCTGTCCCGACCGGTGAACCAGAAGGGAAAAACTTTTGTCTCCAACGTCCAGCCCGGCAACTGGACACACCGCAATTTCGGACTGGCCTTTGACATCGGTACGACGACAATCTACGGCATCCTGGTGGACTTGAACAGCGGCCGGGTGCTGGCACGGGCCGGCGATTACAACGGCCAGATCGCCTACGGCGAGGATGTCATCTCCCGCATCATTCATGCCGAAAAAGACGAGGGGTTGGCCCAGATGCAGGAACTGGTGATCGCCACCATTAATAAGACCATCAGCCAGCTGCTGGTCAAGGCCAAACCGCCGGGCGTCGAGCAGGGCGGTATCGACCGCGACGAGATCAGCTCGATCACCCTGGCCGGCAACACCACTATGACCCATCTCCTGCTTGGTCTGGAGCCGGACAACATCCGCCGCGCCCCTTACGTGCCGGTCACCAGGGTGTTGCCGCCTTTGCGGGCCGCAGATCTCGGCATCGACCTACCCCGGCATACGGTGGCTCTGCCTTACCCTTGCATCTCGAGCTACGTTGGAGGAGATATCGTCGCCGGTGTTATGGGATCGGGTATGTACCGCACCGATCTCCTCACCCTCTACATCGACATCGGTACCAACGCCGAGATCGTCATCGGTAACAAGGACTGGCTGGCCTGTGCTGCCTGCTCGGCCGGACCGGCCTTCGAGGGCGGCGGCATCACCCATGGCATGCGGGCCGCCACCGGGGCCATTGAGGATTTCAGCATCAATCCGGAGACCCTGGAGCCGATGAACCTCACCCTCGGCAACCAGCCCCCCATCGGTATCTGCGGTTCCGGACTCCTGGTCATCGTTGCCACCCTGTTCGAGCACGGCGTTATCGACCAGAGTGGCAAGTTCAACCGCAACCTTGGAACTCCGCGCGTTCGTGAAGGAAAAAGTGGTTATGAATACGTCCTGACCTGGCAAGAAGAATCCGGTACCGACCACGATATCGTCATCAACGAGGTGGATATCCAGAATTTTATCCGGGCTAAAGCGGCTATCTACGCCGGAGTCAAGACCCTGGTAGAAGAGGTTGGCCTGGCGATCACCGATATCGAGCAGATCATCCTGGCCGGTACCTTCGGCAGCTTCATCGATCTTGATTCGGCTATGACCGTCGGCCTGCTGCCCGAGGTAGACGCCGAGCGCGTTCTCTACGTCGGCAACGGCTCACTCATGGGCTGTTGGATGAGCGAGCTCTCCAACCACATCCGCCGTGACGTGGTGGATACAGTGCGCCGCATGACCGGCTTTGAGCTTTCCGAGGTACCTCACTTCAAGAACGAATATATCGCCAGCCACTTCCTGCCCCATACCGAACTCGCGCTTTTTCCGCGTCTGGGGGCTCGCCTGAAGAAGATTCGTGTCGTTAGCAAAGGTTAATCCGGCTGTGTGTTAATGTTGTCCCGAAACAAAAAATAGGATGAAAAATGATTGATTTCAGCAGTTACGCCGCTCTTGTTCTTCAGTTCTTCTCCAACAATATCTTGATTGCCATTGCCCTTGGTCTTGCCATTTCCTTTTCTCTGTACAAAAAACCGGAGATAACCGCTAAGTTTCTGGCCCTCTGTTTTTTCTTCGTGGCTGTCTTTTACATAATGTCCCTCCTCAGTCAATCAAGTACTCAGGAAGACAAACTGATCCATAAGTCTGAACGTGCGATGAACGACTTTGCACACTGAGTTTTCCAGGAGGCTGTAGTAGTTTTAAAGAATGTCGCTTTGCCTTTTTCAATTTTCACCTTGTGCTATGATGGCGGAGGCGGCAGCGGCGGGGCAATATGCAATGACGGCAACAGTTTTGATTTGAATATTAGCGGTACAAATATTGAAAACAACAGTACAGAGCAGGAGGGGGGGTGATCTTTATTGTCAGCAACGATGGCTCGTGTCTCATGTGTTGGACGTGACTCTTCGTTGATCAATAATCCCAGTGATGGCTTTGAGACGATCGGATTATCCAGAAAATTTATATCTTGAAGACAGTCCCAATCAGGTGAATAATTCCATTATAAAATGATAGAGCGACAATTGATGGAATAGTAACAAATTAAAATCGATAAATCGCATATTAATAATTTTAACTTGTTATGCGATGCCAGACCGTCAACTACTTCTTCTCCCTGTTTAGGATCAGCCCACTGGGCAAGTGGCTGAAACCGCTGATCAGCGAGACCAGTACGGATGCCAGATAGGGAATGGAAAGGATACATAGAACCATGACCCAGACCAAGATATCCGAGCTGCCAGTTCCTTGTTTAACCGTTACCCCATATGCAGAAAGCCACAGTGCCAGCATGATCAGCCCTTCTTCACGGGCAGAGAGCAGGGCGCGGCGCAGGGCATGAGCCTGTTCCATCTTCGGGGTTCTGAAGAAGGGTTTGCTCTTGGTGAAGACTCCTTGCAGGATGGCCATGGAGATGGTGTGGGAAAGAGAGAGACCAGCCAGGGCTGAGGCCGCTGTCTCGGTGATGGAGGCCCCGACTCTGGTACGGTATAAATAAATCATTTTCGCCATCTTGAAAGAAAAAAGCATTAGTGGCATGGAAGAGAGGATCACCAGTGGCGGGTCAAATTTGAGCGGAGCATATATCATGGCACTTGACCAGCCGATGGCGGCCAGGGTGAATAACAGGTTCAGGCTGTCGGCCATCCAGGGAAGCCAGCCGGCAATAAAGTGGTAACGCTGACCGGCGGTTAGTTTAGTCTTTCCGCGCCCAAAAAAGAGGACACCAAAGTGGTGCCGCATGACCTGCACGGCCCCGTAGGCCCAACGGAAACGTTGCTTTTTGAAGTCAATAAAGGTGTCCGGCATGACTCCTTGGCCGTAACTTTTGGCTATGTAGGTTGCCTCATACCCCTTTTCAAAGATCTTTAATCCGAGTTCGGCGTCTTCAGTGATGCACCATTCAGACCAGCCACCCACCTCCTCGAGGGCTGATTTCCGGACCATGGTCATGGTGCCGTGTTGTATAATGGCATTCCGTTCATTCCTAGTCTGCATCCCGATATAAAAGAAGCCCTGATACTCGGCGTAGCACATGGCCTTAAAGAGGTTCTCCTTGTCATCGCGATAATCCTGGGGTGCCTGGACAATGGCCACTTCCGGTCGTGAAAACTGGGGAGTCAGGTCGCGCAGCCAGAGCGGAGAGACCTGATAGTCACTGTCGATGGCGGCAATTACTACTGCTTCCGGTGCGGTCTGGGTCAGGGCGAAATTGAGGGCGCCGGCCTTGAATCCCGGCAGGGGATCCTGGTGAAAAAAGCGGAAACGGGGGCCAAGAATAGCGCAATGGGCCTCAACAGGTTGCCAGATAGCGGGATCCTTGGTGTTGTTGTCAATGACAATGACCTCGAATTGAGGATAATCGAGGGCTGCCAAGGCATTAAGCGTCTCGATCATCATCTCCGGAGGTTCATTATAGGCCGGGACATGCACCGATACAATGGGTAGATCCTCATCGGCCAGTTGGATGGGCGTAAATGGTCGGCGCCATTTTTTTACCCAGATGGCTTCGGCCCATTCATGGGCCTCGGTCAAGAGAACCAGGGCGACGCCAATGATCCCGATGATCATGAGAATGCCGACAATAATCGCCGATGTTGTCAGGTATTGGTGATAATAGGTGTAAATAATCCATACTGCGGCGGAGGCGGCAAAAAAAGCGATGATGGCAAGAAAGCTGCGTCCTCGATTCAGCAGGCTCTTGCTGTCAATGAGCAGCATGGTGAAGGTGAGAATTCCGATAGCAATTGAGATTCCTGCGAGGAGACGCCATTCAGGAATTTCGACAATGGGGGCGATAAAGGCAAATTTGGGTTGGCGGGAAGCATCATAGACCCCCCAGTAGGCACCAACAGCACCTTCACTTGCTCTTTTCCACGGCTGGTCAAAGGCCTCCATGATATAGTAGACGTAATTCTTTTGTTCCGCCTGTTGAAGGAAGCGGCGGAGGAAAGTCGCTTGGTTGGCAGGCGATGCAATTGCTGCTTTATAGGTGCGGGCATTGCTGGGCCAGCCGACCTCGCCAATAATGACCTCTTTGTCAGGGAATTTACTCTTTAGTTTGTTCATCGTGACGACTACATGATCAACGGCCTTGTCCAGTTCAACCCCATCCCAGTAGGGAAGAATATGAACAGCGACATAGTCACAATGATCGGCAAGTTCCGGATGGGACAGCCAGACATCCCAGGTCTCGGCTGTGCTCACGGGAACTGTGACGGCTGCTCGTACCTGATCTAGATATTTCCCAAGTTGTTCGACTTTCAGCTCACCGCGAAGAATTGACTCGTTGCCGACTATAACCCGTACCACGTTACGATAATTTTCCCGGGTCGTTTTGATCAGTTTTTTGATCTCAATTTCATTGGCTTTAAGGTCTGCATTCAACCAGGCGCCGAGGGTTACATTCAGGTTATATTTCTGGGCCAGGGCTGGAATCTGCACCATATCACCTTCAAGAATATAGGTGCGTACGGCATGGGTGGTGTTGGCCAGTAAGGCAAGGTCCTGATCAACTTCTTCGGCGGTTGGGAGGATATGTTTGATGGGGTTGTGCTTTTCCCGCATGGGCGAAAACGAAAAACCCTGGATCTGGGTCGGCCATGGCGGTGCCTGTTCCGGACGGTTGAGAATCGCCCAGAACAGGATTGAGATCATGGTGATGGCGATAGCAATGAGAAAATTCGCTCTGGTCATGTTAGCTTGATGACTGTAGATGTTTAGGTGCCGTTATGAAATGAGCAGTGCTTTTTTGCTTATTTTTTTACGGTACCTTATGCCGCTTCAAAGAAATAGCCAGTTTCTTCCGGCTGTTTCTTTGGGTGACGTCTGGCAGATAACATACAATGTGCCGTTAAGGAGTAACCATTTCATTGATATATTTCTTTACGGTCCCTTATACCGTTAGGGTAATGCAATGTTACAGATGTTTTTAGACAACGGCTCTGACTAAATATTGTTGGTGTCTGGCTATGAGATTTAACAGCTGTAGATTCTCCAGTTGAGGAGATGTCTAGAATTTTGTATCGGCATAGGCGAGCCAGCCACCAGCAGCAACAAGGTCCCGGTCAAAAGGATTCAGCTGAAAAGAGCAGGTTAGGGGAGCCTGAGCGGGATCGTTTGAACTGGCGGTCATCTCTGTTTTGTCCAGGTCAACCTGGATGGTGAGTTCACCCCGCATCTGGAAGAGTTGTTCGATATCTACCGCCGGCAGCTCAATGGCAAGGATGCCGCAGTTGAACATGTTCTGCCTGAAGATTCGGGCAAAGCTCTCAGCAATGACGATATTAATATCATTTACTTCAAAGGCCCATACTGCATGCTCTCTTGATGACCCACAACCGAAATTAGCTCGGGTAATTACAACTCTTGCCTGTTGCATGGCAGGAGAGTGGACGTCAAAGGGGCGGCCATCCAGCAGCAGGTCCTCCAGAAGATGGGGCTTCATCGCAGTTTTGGTGATTTCAGTGAGATACTTGGCTGGGATTATTTCATCGGTGTTAATATCGCTTCTGTCCAGCAATATGGCCGGACCGCCAAATGTTTTCATGGATATTCCTCTTGTAACAAATTAAAATTATTTATGAATTCTAGCTCAGAAATTTTCTGGGATCAGTAATCGTGCCAGTGACTGCAGCTGCAGCTGCAGAGTAGGGGCTCATGAGGTGAACCATGCCGCCTTTGCCCATACGGCCATTGAAGTTTCGGTTGGTGGTTGAGGCGCAGACCTCGCCCGCGGCAAGCACACCAGAACTCATCCCCAGGCAGGCTCCACAGGTCGGATTGAGGACACAAAAGCCAGCATCCATGAATATCTTGATAATCCCTTCTTCAAGAGCCTGGGAGTAAATGGCAGGCGTGGCCGGAGTGACAACCCCTCGCACTCCATCTGCAAGCGTTCTCCCTCGCAGAATTTCGGCGGCATCTCTGAGATCCTCAATGCGGCCATTAGTACAGGAGCCGATGTAGATCTGATCAACAAGTGTGCCTTCCAGCGCGCTGATATCTTTGACCTGATCCGGTTTAAAATTAAAGGTTACCTGGGGCACCAGGGTGGAGACATCAATTGTAAGGGTCTCCACATATTCGGCATCAGGATCGGAATGCCATTTGCTGAAATCCTGGACCGCTGCCTCAATGGAAGAATATTGATCTTTGATGAAAGGCCAGAGGTATTCGGCAGTTACCCTGTCAGGCAGGCAAAGACCGCTGGTGGCTCCGGCCTCGACGGCCATGTTGCACAGGGTCATGCGGGCAGCCATGGTCATGGCATCAACCACCGGGCCGACAAATTCAATGACCCGGTCAGTGGCTCCATTAACCGTGAGTTTTTTGATCACGGCCAGGATCACATCTTTGGCCGTGACTCCGGATGTGAGTTTACCGGTCAGGTTGATGCGCATGGTCTCCGGGGCCCGGAAGGAGCAGACGCCTTTTAATATGCCGACTTCCAGATCTGTGGTGCCGACACCCGCGGCAAAGGCGCCAAAGGCACCATGAGTACAGGTGTGTGAATCGCCCATGATAACCGTGTAGCCGGGACGGATAAAACCTTTCTCCGGAAAGAGGGCATGGCAGACGCCGTTGGCTCCGATATCAAAGAAATCCTTGATCTGGTGCCGCTTGGCCCAGTCGCGCATGATCTTACCCTGAGTGGCGGTTTTGGAGTCTTTGGCCGGGGTCACATGGTCAATTACCGCTTTGATCTTTGTGGGATCAAAGACCCGGTCCATTCCTTTTTCCATCAGGTCCATAATGGCGATGGGGGTGGTGATCTCGTGGCACATGACCACGTCAATATTAAGGATCATATTTCCCGGGGTGGGGGTGTCACGCAGATGCGCGTCAAATATTTTGCTGGCTATGGTCTTTCCCATCAGTATGCTCCAGATTGGCAAATATATGTATCAATTATATAAACAACTTCACATCTGAAAAAGTGAAGACCTAAGAATGGCTGACATATTAGTCGAAAAAGGGTAATGTTGCCATAGCATACTTAATACTCTTTCAGCCGTCAACTTTCAGGGCTCAGCTGGAGTCATTATCCCTTAAAGGATTGTTCTCTTATGTTCCGTATTCTCTGCTCTTTTTTTGTGGGTTTGTTCATCTGTTGCGTCACGTCACCCTTGATTGCTGCCCATGGAATCTCCATTGACGGGAAGTTGAAATATCCATCTGGCTTTCAGCAATTTGACTATGTTTCAGCCAAAGCGGTAAAGGGCGGTCAGCTTGTTCTTCACGATCTGGGCAGTTTTGATAAGATGAATCCCTTTACCCTGAAAGGCACGCCGCCCCTTGGTCTGGAAAGCTTTGTCTTTGAAACACTGGCCGTTGCCAGTCTCGATGAACCCTTTGCCGAATATGGCCTTATTGCCAGGGATATTGAGGTGGCGAAGGATAAACTGTCGGTGGTTTTTACCTTGAACGAAGCTGCCCGTTTTTCTGATAATAGTCCCATAACCCCTGAGGATGTAAAATATTCTCTTGAAATTTTGAAAAGCGATCAGGCCCATCCTGCCTATTCCTATTATTATCAGGATATTGTGAAGGCAGAAATTCTGGATCCGCACCGGGTTCGTTTTATTTTTGCTAAACCCAACCGGGAGTTGCATATGATCGCGGCCCAGATCCCGATCATGTCAGCAAAATTTTATCAGAAACATGGTTTCGAACAGAAGGATGGAGCGGCAGCACTTCTGCCTCCTGTTGGTTCGGGACCTTATGTGGTGACATCTGTTAAACAGGGGAAATCCATTACCTATACACGAAATCCGAAGTACTGGGCCACAGACCATCCCGTCAGAAAAGGGTTTTTTAATTTTGATACTATAACGGTTAATTACTATAAGGATCAGATTGTCGCGGTTGAAGCCTTCAAGGCTGGAGAGTTTGATTTTATGCTGGTGAATATCGCTAAACAATGGGCACGTGACATGGAAGGTGGTCGTTTTGCTGATGGAACTCTGCTGAAAAAGGTGTTTCCTCATAAAAATAATGCCGGAATGCAGGGTTTTCTGATGAACACCCGGAGGCCTGTTTTTAAAGACGCAAAAGTAAGGGAGGCAATGGGGTTGGCATTGGACTTTGAGTGGACTAACAAATCTCTTTTTTTCAATCAATATACCAGGGCTAATTCATTTTTCAGTAATTCACCTCTGGCTGCAACTGGTTTGCCGGTTGGTCTGGAGCTGGAATATCTGGAGCCGTTCCGTAAACAACTGCCAGCGGATGTCTTTCAGCAACCGTTGACCCCGCCTGTAGTGACGGGAAAGGATGGGCTGCGAGTAAACCTGCGCAAGGCCACCGGATTGCTGCGTGAGGCGGGCTGGACGATTCAGGGTGGTGTTTTAAAAGATAAAGCGGGCACACCTTTTACCTTTGAGATCCTTCTGGTCTCTCCCTCGTTTGAACGGGTGATGGCCCCGTATGTCAACAATCTGAAAAAGTTGGGGATTCATGCGGAATATCGTACGATTGATCCGGCCCTCTATACTGACCGGGAACAGAAATTTGATTTTGACATGATTGTCCATGTTTATGGCCAGTCTATGTCGCCGGGCAATGAACAGCGTACTTTCTGGCATTCAACATCAGCAGATATTCAAGGATCAAAAAATCTGGCGGGGGTGAAAGAACAGGCTGTTGATGTCATGGTTGACAAAATTATCTATGCCCGGACGCAGGAGGAATTAACTGCTGCCTGCAAGGCGCTGGATCGTATCCTCTGGTATGGGTATTATATGGTGCCGAACTGGTTTATGGATGGACACCGTTTGGCCTATCGCAATATTTTTAATCAGCCGGAAACCCTGCCCTTGTACTATGATTATATGCAGTTGTTGATGAGCTGGTGGATGAAAGATACCACTTCAAGTCACTGATTCAGACGTATATGAAGATAATTCTGTTGAAAGCTCTTGCTGATACCCTTGCCTTTGGTCGTTTTCTTGGACAAGTCGCCCAGCCTGGAGATGTGATCTGTCTTGACGGCGATTTAGGCGCGGGTAAGACGACTCTGACCCAGGCCATTGCCCAGGGGTTGGAGGTGCCGGCAAAGGACTATGTAACCAGCCCCAGCTTTGCTATTTTTCATGAGTATCAAGGCCGGTTGCCGCTTTATCATATGGACTTCTATCGTCTGACAGGTGCCTCTGATATTCAGGACATGGGGCTGGATGAATATTTTTTTCTTTCTGGTCTCACCGTGTTAGAATGGTGCGAGCGGGCAGGTGATCTTGTCCCGGAAAATCGACTAAAGATAAACTTGACTATCGGATCAGACGAATCCCGGTGCTTGACTTGTGATACTGGTGTCGGTGCCTGGAAGGAAAGGTTGCAGGATTTAAATCTGACACCCTGAAGAGATGTTGACAATATTAGCAGTATTTACTCGGTAAATTAAATAATTATGGACGTTTATGTAGCTCGTCAGCCCATCTTTAATAAGCAAAGACAAATCTTCGCTTATGAACTCCTTTTCAGGACCGGAATGTCCAATGCCTTTCCCGGGGTTGATGGGGATGAGGCCACTTCCAGTCTGCTTTCATCTTCTTTCTTTACGGTTGGTATCGAGCAGATAGCAAGTGGGCATAAGGCCTTTATCAACTTCACCGAAGATATGCTGGTTCAAGATGTTCCCTCCATGTTTCCCCGAGATTGTGTTGTGGTGGAGGTTCTGGAAGATGTGCAGCCAACCGATGAAGTTATTGCCGCCTGTCGTAAACTTGTGGATAATGGCTATACCCTGGCCCTTGATGACTTTGTCTATGCTGATAATCTCACCCCACTGATAGAGCTTGCCAAAATTATTAAGGTAGATTTTCGTCTCACCCCCATTGAGCAGATCAAAGAGATGGTGGAGGCCCTCAGTTCATATCCTTGTAAATTGCTTGCAGAAAAGATTGAGACCTATGAGGAGTTTACCCTGGCCAGCAGTATGGGATTTGTCTATTTCCAGGGCTACTTTTTTGCCAAACCGGAAGTCCTGAAGAATAAAGATATTCCCTCATCGCAGCTGGCCCTGTTGCAGTTGATTGTGGAGGTGAATCGGGCTGAATTCGAGGTGCAGGATATCGAGAAGCTGGTGAATCAGGATATCTCCATCTCTTTTAAATTGCTTAAATATCTCAACTCGGCCTATTACTCACGACCGCATCCTATCTCTTCTATCCGCCAGGCCATTGCCTTTTTGGGAGAACGGGGGACGCGACTGTTTGTGTCACTGATTGCCACCAGCAAGCTCTCTGAGCATAAGCCTGATGAACTGATCCGTACCTCCTGTATTCGAGCCCGTTTTTTGGAACTGATCGGCCGTGAGCTTAATCTGGATCAGGGCGATTTTTTCATGTTGGGTCTGTTCTCTCTGCTTGATGCCATGCTTGATGCTTCCATGGATATCTTGATGGAACAGATCCCAATCTCAGAGGAGATCACTGAGGCATTGGTACATAAAGCCGGGAGACTTTTTCCCTATCTGCAGCTTGTTCGATTCTATGAGGCTGGTGAGTGGAATGAACTGGATGCGGCGCTGGGGCAGCTGAAACTTGATGAACATAAAATAATGGATTTTTATCTGGAAGCCGTACATTGGGCTGACAATCTTATCTGATTGTATGGTGAGAAAGATATGGACGTTTTTGTAGCAAGGCAACCCATCTTCAATCGACATCGGCGGGTTTTTGCCTATGAACTTTTGTTCCGGGATGGACTGTGCAATTCCTTTCCTGGAGTGGATGGGGATATGGCCACTTCCAGTCTGCTTTCCTCTTCCTTTCTTACGGTCGGTATTGAGCAGATAGCAAGCGGACACAAGGCCTTTATTAATTTCACGGAAGGGCTGCTGATCCGTGGAGTCCCTGCCATGTTTCCCTCTCGTTCTGTTGTTGTGGAAATCCTTGAAGATGTCGGGCCAACAGAAGAGGTGATTGCTGCGTGCCAAAATCTTGTGAACAAGGGGTATATGCTGGTTCTGGATGATTTTGTCTATACCAGGAATTACATTCCCTTGATGGAGCTTGCTAAAATTATTAAAGTTGATTTCAGGCAGACTTCCGTTGATCAGATGATGGTGATGGTTGAATTCTCTAAGAAATATCACTTTAAACTGCTTGCTGAGAAGATAGAGACCCATGAGGAATATGCTCGGGCCAGCAGTATGGGGTTTGTCTATTTTCAGGGTTATTTTTTTTCCAAACCCGAAGTATTGAAAAATAAAGAGATCTCTTCCTCTCAGATGATTGCCATGCAGTTGATCATGGAGGTAAACCGGACTGAGTTTGAAGTAAAAACTATTGAAAACCTTATTAAACAGGATGTTTCCATCTCGTATAAGTTGATCAAGCATCTCAACTCGGCTTATTATTCGCGGCTGCAGCCGATCTCTTCCATTCGTCAGGCCATTGCCTTTCTGGGAGAACAGGGCACAAGGATGTTTGTGTCACTGATCGCCACTAGTAAATTATCAGAGAATAAACCGGATGAACTCATTCGTGTTTCTTGTATTCGAGCTCGTTTTTTGGAGCTTCTTGGCAAAGAGTTGAATCAGGATCAAGGAACTTTCTTTTTACTTGGTCTCTTTTCCCTGCTTGATGCCATGCTTGATACCTCCATGGAGTCCCTGATGAAGCAGCTTCCTGTTTCTGCCGAGGTCTCCCAGGCCCTGGTGAATAAGACAGGACCTCTTTTTCCTTATCTGCAGGTTATTCAGTTGTATGAAGCTGGTAGATGGAACGATCTGGATGCAACCATGGATCTCCTGCATCTGGAGGGCACAAAAATAGTGGATTTCTATCTGGATGCGGTACGTTGGTCGGGATATTTCGCTGGATGAACAGAAGCTGTGGTGAGTTGCTCTTCTTTATTTACCCCAAATAATATTACAAGGGATTATGCAAAAAAAATCTATTCGGCTTCAGGATTGTCTGAAGACCTATACAACAGATCAGGACAAGGCCATCCGGCCAGAAGATACCGTTGCCCGCTTTAAGGAAAGATTGAAGCATCTTGATGTTGAGATCCTGAAAGAGGTAAAACGGATTGACAATGGCAGGCTGGATATCCCTGTTTTTTTCAGTGTCTGCGGGGAAGATGCAGAGATCCTTACCGGAACAAAAAAACAGATGGGTAAAGGCTCATCAGCCATACAGGCCGAGGCTTCAGCTTGTATGGAGCTTGCTGAAAGGTTCTCTTTTTTTTCCTTCAAGAACAATGAAAATAATTTTATTACTGGTGATTATCAACAGATGCGGGATGCTGGCTATCCGGTGCTTGATCCCTCCCGCCTGCTCCAGTCGGTACATGATAGCCGCCACGATGTCCCTTTTCTGGAGGAGCTGCTCCAGGAGATCCCCATGCAGTGGACTTGGGCCACCAGTCTGACTACCGGTCTCGACACCTTGATACCCTTTTCCTGGTTTTTTGCAATTAATGAGTTTAATGGCCCTTCCGCCGGAAATACTTATGAAGAAGCCGCGTTGCAAGGCATCTCCGAGGTGGTTGAACGCCATGTCTGTGCTCTGGTCAATCATGCAAAGATACCGACTCCGACCATTGATCCGGCCTCGGTCAAGGATCCCGTGGCCAGGGAACTGCTTGAAAAATTTGCCAGAAATAATATAGAACTCTATCTCAATGATTTCAGTCTCGATACCGGCATCAGCACCATAGCGGCGTTGGCCATTGACAGGAACTCTTTTCCCGAGACCAGTGAGATCGTCTTTACCGCCGGCACGACTCCCGATCCTGAAAAAGCACTGATCCGGGCAGTAACAGAGGTGGCGCAACTGGCGGGTGATTTTAACAGCGGTTCCAATTATGTGGCCTCCGGGCTGCCGAAGCCTTTGTCCATGGAGGATGTCCGTTATGTGACTGATTCCGGACTCCGTACCACAATAGAGAAGATGCATTCCCTTGCTGATCAGAACATTAAAACAGAGGTGGAGAACTGTGTTGCCGCTCTGGCCAAGAGAGATCTAGAGGTCTTTATGCTGGATGCCACCCATCCGCAATTGCAGATTCCTGCCATTTATACCATTGTCCCCGGTGCCCATTTTCGTGAACGCTCCATGATCCAGGATGTGGGGCTCTTTGCCGCCAAGCTTCTGGTGGAGTTGGTTGATGATACCAATCACCTAGAACAGAAGCTGGCACAAATGGAGCAGTTGATTCCGGACGCCTATTACCTTGCCTTTTATCGAGGACGTAATCTCTATAACCATGGCCAGCCTGAACCTGCTCTGGATGCCTTTGACCGGGCCTTGGCTTTATTCCCTGAACAGGAGGACCTGCCCTATATCTATTCCTACAAGGGGCATTGTCTGAAAGACCTTGGCCGCTATGATGAGGCCATAAAGGCCTTGGATCAGGGCAGGGAAGAGGATGATGAACGGCCGGATCTTCATAATATGCTCGGTGTTTGTTACTATAAAAAAGAAGACTTTAATCAGGCCATTGTTCATTTTCATCGGGCGGTTGAACTGAATCCTGCCTCGGCCATGGATTACGCAAACTTAGGCGTCAATTATCGTAAAATCGGCAAGCGGGATGAGGCTATTCATTTCTTCACCTTGGCCCTCTCCCTAGATCCTTCAATTGATTTTGCTAAAGAGCAACTTGCTGAGCTGATTGTTCAAGGATAAAGCAGATTGTTTTTATAAGTTTTTTTGTGAGGTTTTTTTTGGCAGTACAATCCACTCTTAAGCAGATGAATCCGGAAAAGATTCTGATCCGCTCCACTAACTGGATAGGGGACGCGGTCATGACTACGCCTGCCGTCCATACCATCAGGGAAAATTTTCCCAATGCTGAAATCACCATGCTGGCCATGCCCTGGGTGGCGGACATCTTTCGACTGAGTCCGGATGTGGATAAGGTCCTGGTCTATGACAAAAAGGATCTCTATCCAGGCCGGATAAAAGGGGTGTTGAAACTTGCCAATCATTTGAAGCAGTATCGGTTTGATGCCGCAATCCTGCTGCAGAATGCTTTTGAGGCCGCCTTCCTTGTGTGGATGGCTGGTATTCCCGTGCGAGCTGGTTACAAACGTGATGGCCGAAGCTTCCTCCTGACCCATGGTGTTGAGCTGACCCCGGAGATTCGTGCCAGGCATCAGGTGCATTATTATCAGATGATGTTAGCGGGCTTGGGACTTGATCTCGGGCCGGACAAATTGCGTCTTCCCCTGTCAGATGAATTGATTGGCTGGGCCAAGGGGTATATTGAATGTCTGAAGGGCCAGGGGCCATTTTCCACTCAAGACGGGAAGGCTCACTCTGAGAGAATATCTTCAACTGAAATAAGGGACACGAGCGAGATAACTATCCCGGTGATCGGTTTTAACCCAGGAGCCGCCTATGGCCCGGCCAAACGCTGGCCAGCAGAGAAATTTGGACAATTGGCTGCACTCATTGCTCATCATCATGGGGAGAGAGGTTGTCTTATTCTGGTCTTTGGTACCAAGGATGATACCGATGCTGCCCGTGCCATAAAGGAGTTTTCCGTACGAACCCCATTTCATGTTATTGATATGACGGCCAAGACCACTCTGCAACAAGTCATGGCCTTGATACAATGCTGCAACGCCTTTGTTACCAATGACTCAGGGCTGATGCATGTGGCCGCCGGACTTGATACCCCTACCATTGCCATCTTCGGGTCAACCGATCATATCGCCACCGGCCCATTTTCTGAGCGTGCCGTGGTGATTCGTAAAGAGATGGATTGCAGTCCCTGCCTGCAATCAGAGTGTCCCAGAAAACACCTGAACTGTCTTGAGGAGATCAGTAGTCAGGAGGTTTACACGGAAGTGGCCAAGGCACTTGCTGTTTATCCCGCAAGCCTTCTGCCACCAGTGGAGGGGATTTGATGGCCGAGTTGGTACCATTATCTATGACGGCATCTTTTTCTTCTCTCCGGCCTGCTGTGTTTCTTGATCGTGACGGCACCATCAATGAACAAATGGGGTATATCAATCACATCAGCCGGTTTCAGATACTGCCTGGCGTTGCCGAGGCCATCAGGAAGCTCAATGAGGCCCGGATCCCGGTGGTGGTGGTGACCAATCAGTCGGGTCTGGCCCGTGGCTATTTTCCTCCGGACTTACTGGTGACGGTCCATGATAAAATGGTGTCACTATTGGCAGAACACGGTGCACATGTGGATGGAATCTATATCTGTCCCCATCATCCTGAGGCAAAGAGGGAGGAGTATCGCGTGGCCTGTAATTGTCGAAAACCTAAACCTGGACTGGTATTGCAAGCGGCGGAAGAGTTGGGTCTTGATCTTGCTCAATCATTTGTTGTCGGAGACCGCTGGTCGGATCTAAAGACAGCGGTGAACTGTGGCGCAACGCCGGTGCTTGTACTTACCGGGTATGGCCGCGGAGATGCCCAATATATTGGACCGACCCAGGAGGTTCAGCCTGCTTTCATCGGGGATGATCTGGCCGCAGTGGTGCAATGGATTCTGGGAAAAATAAAGGCTCGAAAAGAGATGAAAGGAAAGGAGATATAAATGAAGAAGACAGGATTAATCCTTGGGGCAGCCTGCATTCTAGTAGCTGTTTACTTTCTGGTTACGACAAGAATGGGCAAGGGTACGGCCGCTGATTTTCTGCCGGCAGAGGCTCTGGTCTGTATTGAACAGCGGGATCTCGGACAGTTGCTTGACGAGTTCAAGGTGTCACGCCTTGGTCGTGCAGTGACAGGTATTGATTATGTGAAGCTTGCCATCGACCTTGGTCTTCCCCCTGAGGAGGTCAACAGGATCAGGGATATGAGAAAACAGCTGGATGATTTTTTGAATAGTCCCGTCTTTAAAGAATTTTTTGGCCAGGAGTTTACGCTTGGCCTCTTGCCGGTTCCTGATGACTCCCTGGATATCCCTGAAAAAACAGTGAGATCCAGTCTCCTTCTAATAGCAAAACCGAGACATAGCACTGATATTATAGAACTGTTAACTTCTCTTTTTTCCGAAAAATTGGAACAGACAAGCATCCAGCATGGGAAATACAGCCTCAAGCAATATCTCATTGACGAGGGCAACACCTTGACTACGGCAATAGTTGATGACTATGTGATTGCCGCCTTTGATGATCGACTTGTGAAGGAAAGCCTGGACCGATACGACAGCAAGCAGGGAAGCCTGGCGCAGAAGAAGGAATATATCCGTCTGCGTCACGATTTTATTAAATCCAAACTCTTTACCTATGTTTCGATGCCAGCGCTCCATGTTCAGGTCAGCAAGTTGAGCGAGCATCTTGATCCTGTGCAGAAAGAGGATCTTCAGAAGGTTACCGACCAGTGGAAAGGTTGGGAGGGGCTGGCCTTTGGGGCCTGGAAAGAAAAGGGGATAATACGGGACAAGGCTGTTATTTTGTTTAAAAAAGACTTGCTGGATCCTCTTGTGGGCAAGATGTTTGCTATTCAACCAGTGGACAATAAAACATTGGCCATGGTTCCTGCCGGCGTCCTTGGCTATTACTGGACTAATACCTTGAATATGAACACGTTCTGGGAGATGTTCATCCTGGAAATGAAAAATAGTGAGGAGCAGCTCAGGGTCATGGAGCAGGATGTAAAAACGGTCACTGGTGTGGAGTTGCCGCAGCTTCTCTCTATGTTTGGTTCTGAGGGCGTTGTCCTGTTGAAAAAAATTGCCACAGACGGGTTTATCCCTTTGCCTGATGGGGCTATCTTTCTGAAGATTGAGAAGGAGGATGATTTTATTAAAATGTTGGGGCCATTGCTTGCCAAGAGTAATATCCCAACCAAGACCGAGGAATATAAAGGGGTCAATCTCACCTCCTTGGAGGTCTCATTCCATCCCAGCCTGCAACCTGTTTACGCCCTGCATCAAGGGTATTTTATCCTGGCAACTACTATGGAGCTCGTAAAAAATATTATTGACAGTGAAGCTGGTGATGACAAAGGACGGTCTAATGGTGCGGGAAACAAGGATAGCAGGAGCGGCGGATTGGTCAGTGATGATAGTTTTAAGCAGGTCAATCAAGGATTGGGTCACGGGCTGACCAAGGAAAATAACTCTGTGAGCTTTGTCCGGTTTTCATCTCTGTTGCATGTGATAAAGGAACTGGCACGCTGGGGTGGAACCATGCTTTCCATGCAGGATCGTGAGGCAGCGCAGAAATCTAAGGTAATGATTGATCAACTGATCTTTCCTCTTCTCGATGGGCTGGCCATGTATGAGGTGATTGGTTCACGCAGCCATATCCAGGATGACGCTATTATCCTGGAATCGACCACAATACTGGCTCAGTAGTCAAGAGGTATCGTAAAGAAATTGATAGAAATGTCATAGCTATTTCTTTACGGTTCCTAAATTAAAGAGCATGATGATATGGAAAAATTAATTGCAGAATTAAAACAGATGGTCAGGTTCAAGGACAGCACCGATATCGGTGATCTGGTCCTGATTGTTGCTAAAGAGCCACAGATATCGGCCTTATATGCCTTGGTCACAGATATCGAGCGGGACAGCAGCCGCAAGAATGAATGGTGGCATGTCAGTTTGACCCTGTTATCCATTCCTCCACAAGAGACGATCTGGACCCTGCGCACGCCTCAGTTGACAGGTATGGAGGTCTTCACCATGGGTGGGGAGGAACGTTTTGTCAAGGCCGTTGAGTTTACTATTCCTCTGCAGGCAACGACTATGGACGGCCTGGATCAGGCGCCAAGGACAACGCAGGAGCGACCTGGCTCAGTACCCAAGGAAGAGAAAAAAGCCCCTTTTCTTAAACGGGTAAAATAATGGCGGTATTGTCCGAACGGGCGCTGATTCGTTTGATCAGAGAAAAAAGTTCTACCTCGGCCCCAGATCTGATTCAGGGGATTGGTGACGATTGTGCGGTTTTTGGAAGTCCTGAGGCGGGGCAGTGGCTGATAACAACCGATACTCTGGTTGATCATGTCCATTTTGACCGGCACTGGCACCCCCCTGAGTTGCTTGGCCGCAAGAGCATCGCGGTGAACCTTAGTGACATCGCGGCCATGGGCGGACGTCCCCGTTTTGTCCTGCTTTCTCTCTGTCTGCCTCCTTCTCTTGCCTCCGACTGGCTGCAATGCTGGTTGTCTGGGGTTTCTGCTATCCTGGCTGAATATGGATGTATCTTGATTGGTGGCGATACGGTGCGCGGCCGGGAGTTGGTGATTTCGGTTACGGTGATTGGGGAGGCTGCTTGCAATCATATCCTTTATCGTTCAGGTGCTCGTCCCGGAGATATCGTCTATGTGAGTGGCCCGCTTGGTTCTGCCGCCGCCGGATTGGCCCTGTTTCAGAGAGCAAAAAAGGAAGGGACGCCTTCTGGGCAATGGCCCAAATGGCAGGCACTGCTTGACGCTCACTTAAATCCGGCTCCGCAGGTTGATTTGGGCCAGCAGCTCGGACTTTCTGGCTGCGTGACCTCCATGCAGGATATCTCAGATGGCCTGGCCACAGATCTGGCCCATATCTGCCACGAAAGTGGAATCGGCAGTATTCTCTACGAGGAAAGACTGCCATGTTTACCATCCCTTGACAGTGCGGCCATTTTTCTGGCTACGGAAAAGCTGGATCTGCTACTCAAAGGGGGTGAGGACTATCAACTACTCTTCACTGTGCCGCCCGACAGGAAAAAAGAGCTGGAGATGCAATTACTGTCCACACCTCACCATCAAATTTATCCGATTGGAACCATCATAGAAGGCCAAGGTGTTCTTCTGGAAAAAAATGATGGAACCCGTAGTGACATAACCTTTAAGGGATACGAACATTAAGATTAGTCAGGGAGCAGCGACAAGTGGGCCAGATCAAGGCGGATCGATTCTCTTTTGGTCTTAAACTGACGGTAGCTGATGCCGGCATGATCAAGCATCATTTTTGAGGCCCGGACTGTATCAGTTTCTTTGTATTTGTCTGACATATAGATAATCTCCTTGATTCCTGCCTGGATAATTACCTTGGTGCATTCGTTACACGGGAAGAGTCCCACATAGATCCGGCAATTGTTGAGGTTATAGGTGATGGAGTTGAGTACGGCATTGACCTCCGCATGACACACATATGGGTATTTGGTGTCCAGAAATGCCCCCTCACGCGCCCATGGGAGTTTATCGTCGGAGCAGCCCCAGGGAAAGCCATTATACCCGACCCCTACGATCTTGTTCTGTTCATTGGCTACACAGGCTCCCACCTGGGTGTTTGGATCTTTACTGCGATGCGCGGAGAGGAGGGCGACTGCCATGAAATACTCATCCCAGGAAAGATAGTCACTCCGCTTTTGTTCTGTCTTATTCATAAAATTTACTTCCGCGATTACAGGTTGGGAATCCATTGTTTGATTATTTTCTGCAACTGGCCGTCAATCTTGCTTTGCTGGATAAAATGATTGGTCTGTTCTCTTAGCTTCTCATCATCTTTTCTCATCTCCCATCCCAGATATTCTTCCGTCACCAGGGTAAGAATCGGGCTAAGCCCGGCTGATTTATTAATTGCGGCATAATAACAGATTGTTGGTGCGTCATGGAAAAACAGATCTATTCTTTTGCGTTTCAGGGCCTGAATTGCCGTTTCAACAGTCTTGAAACGCATGATTCTGACGCCCTGAATAGTTCTGGTGAGAAACAGGTCGCCTCCGCTTCCTTCGATGACCCCAAGGGTAAAACCGGAATCTTCCAGACTGTAGATCCCGGTGGAAAAGAGTGCCATATCCCGGGATCTGACCAAGAGGATCTGCCCGGCACGCAGGTACGGGTCACTGAAAGTTACTGCCCGATCTTCCAAGTTGTTGATTCTCAGGCCGGACATAATGATATCAATATGCCCTTTGAGCAGCGCTTCCTTTGCCCTTTTCTTCGGTACTTTGATAAATCGTATCGTCCTGCCGGAAAATATCCCTAATTGCTGGGCAAGGTCTGCCTCCAGTCCCTGAACTTTTTTACCTTGATGATAAATAAAGGGTGGTACGTCCTGGGAGACTCCCACTCGCAAAATATCGGGAGCAGCTGCTATCTCTGGATCTGCCAGAGGTTCTGGCGGTATTGGTTTTGGAGGAACGACTAGAGGATTGACTATTATTTTCTGGTGTTGGGATATTTTTTTGGTGGGCAAGACATATTCAGGAATGTCTGGCCCACAGGCGTTGAGGCTGAAAAAAAAGAGCAAGGTCAGCGCTGTCAGCAAGGGTTGAATGATATAGTTGCGCATACGTGTGTACATGAAAAAAAAGTGATTATGAATTCCTTAAACGAGTTCCCTGCAGCCTGACGTTGCAAGAGTCTGTTCTTTCTTATTTTACTGATTTTCGTCTTCTGCGCCAGGATGAAGCCCCGGTGATCTTGTCAATAAACCCTTTGATGGCTTGGAAATAGAGTTTCCCTGCCACCGCTATTATAGAGTTATGATCTGCCCCGGGGACAACCTGGAATTCCTTGCTCTTGGCTCCGCAAAATGATTGCAGCTTTTCCGCCTCAACCGCTGGAATCAGCTCATCTCTTGCACCATGGAGGATAAACGTTGGTTTCGTGACCTGCGCGATCTTGGCATTATTATTAAAACAATCTTCTTCCGCAATATTAAAATTGTTAAGATCTATTCCCAGTGACCGTGCCAGGGGAAGGGTATCGGCAAAGCCGCTTTCAATGATCAATCCCTTAATGTCATCTGAAAATTTTTCCGCAAGATCTATGGCGCAGGCAGAGCCCAGGGAGCGGCCCATGAGAAAGAGGGGGCCGGTATATCCATTTTCACTCAACCACTTTCTACTTTCCTGCAACAGAATCTCTCCATCGCTGAACATGGTTGTGACGCTCGGCTGACCGCTGCTCCAGCCATACCCGCGATAATCTGTTACCAGCAGGTTGATGCCGACCTCGTTGTATTGCGGGCCAAGGCTATCATGGTCGCTTACCGTCTCTCCGTTTCCGTGAAAGTAGAGAATAGAGGGGGCGTCGCAATCGGTGAGATAAAAACGACAACCGATGTGCACCCCCGGCTCCATCTCAATATTGATATCTTTGGCTCCTGGCGGCAAAGGGCTCACTGCTTCCGTTTGTGGGTAAAAGATATGCGCGAGGAACTCGGGACAATCTAATTTTGAATATGACATGGGATAAACCTGTATTGTATCGAGGTAGGTACGATTTTGCGCAGAGGAGAAATTAATTATTCTTTCTTTGTTGCGTGTAAATGGATCTTTTTCTTGATCATTAATTCCTGGGCAACCCAGGTTGCCGTTTCTTCAATGGATCTGCCATCAGACATGATAAACGGAATTTTATATTTCAGAAAGATCTGATGCGCCTGGTTGATCTCGTTGACGCAGGTGGCAAGCTTGGCATATGAACTGTCTTTGTAGCGTTTTTCTCTGATATGATGAAGGATCTCCGGAGTGGTGGAGAGACCGATGACCCGTTTTTTGTTCCTGACGATATCTGCAGGCAGACGATAGACGTTTAAGTCGTCACAGACCAGGGGGTAATTGGCGGTTTTGATCCCCATCTGGGTGGCCAGATAGACTGAAACAGGGGTCTTTCCGGAACGGGAAACACCGAGCAGGATAACCTCTGCCTCATCGTAATCATTGGTCGAGGTGCCATCGTCATGGGAGATACAATACTGGATGGCAGAAACTCGCTTGGCCATGGTGGTGTCATCGAGATGCCTTGAGAATCCCGATTCCCGCAGGGGTTTAGCCTCCAGGAGTTCGTCCAGTCGGCTAAGATAAGTATCACAGATGTTGAAAATTTCAATCCCTGGCGCATCGAGGATCCGGATCAAATCAGGATTCATGATAGTAGAGAACACAAGAGGATGGCGGCCTGACGATTGTTTAAGGATATGCTCGCGGGCATTCCAGGCATCCTGTTCTGTCCTGATGAAAGGGATCTTCTCTTCGTTGAAGCTGATCTCCGGGAACTGGCAGAGCAACGCCTTGCCAAGATCCTCGGCAAGGATACCGGTGCTGCCGGAAAGAAAGTAGACATCTTTAGATTTCCACATGGGCTTCCTTTTTTAGTTGGCTGTCAGCTTCGCTGATATCGGTATAGGATTTCCAGCAATTACGGCCGGCGTCTTTGGCCAGGTACATGGCGCGATCAGCATTCTTCAGCAGGGTAGTGACATCACTTCCATCATTCGGGCAAATGGTGGTACCAATGCTGGCTGAAATGGATACGACCTCTTTATTAAGATAGAAAGGTTTCGTTAAGCTGGCAAGAATCTTTCCCGTAACTTTGGCAATGCCCACATGCGGTTTGATATGAGTGAGCAGCAGGACAAATTCGTCTCCGCCGAAACGAGACACGATATCGGTATCACGCACACATTCCTGGATGCGTTGTGCGGCCTCAATAAGCAGAAGATCTCCATAGTCATGTCCCAAGGTATCATTGACCTCCTTGAAATGATCGAGATCAAGAAATATCAGGACGAAAGATGATTTCTCTCGCATCGTTTGGTGGATGGCATTCTCCAAACGATTGTAGAATAATCTGCGGTTACAAAGCTGGGTCAGGGTATCAAAATTGGCCTGACGCCAGATAATCTCTTCCGATTGCTTTTTGGCAGTAATATCTTCTTTGATGGCCATATAATGGGTGATCTTACCGTTCTGGTCGAAGATGGGAGAAATCACCGCATGCTCAATAAACTCTTCTCCATTCTTTTTTTGGTTACAAAATTCACCTTCCCATACCTTGCCTGAAGTGATGGTCTGCCAGAGCTGTATATAAGTTTCAGGATGATTTTTGTCGGTTTTAAGGATACGTGGATTTTTCCCCTGCGCCTCTTCCAAGGTGTAGCCAGTGAACTTGGTAAATGCTGGATTGACGAATTCAATATTACCTTCAGTATCGGTAATGACAATAGAGAGAGGATTTTGTTCCACCGCTACAGACAGTTTTCGAATACTATCCTCACTCTTTTTTCTGGCAGTAATATCGTGGCCGATAATAACTAAAGATTTACGTCCACCGTCTGGATCAAAGAGGGGCGTTTTTGTTACTTCAAAGATTCTACATTCTTTACCGGGGATACAGATCGTCTCTTCTAATGTCACCATAGAGCCATGTTCCCAGGCCTTTTCATCTGTCAGCCCACAGGTCTGAATAGCATCATGACAAGGAGGATTGGATAAGGCGGCAAGATCGGAATCTTTTTTTCCCTGATATTTTACATCTGTTAATTGAAAAAGTGTCAGGACAGCCTCGTTGGCAAGCAGCCAGCGTCCACGGGCATCCTTGAAACAGATGATATCTGGCGAGGCATTGAGCAGGGTGCGTTGTAATTCTTCATTGGACCTCAGCCGAGCCTGACTCTTTTGTATCCTGGTAAGCATCTGGTTAAAGATAGTGGAGAGAAGGATTACTTCCGGGCCGCCTTCCTGCTTAAAGGGAACTCCATCTACACCGCATTCTTTCATATGGGTGATAAATCGAGAGAGTGGGGTCATAAAACGGAAGAAAGCCCACCAGCTGCAGAGAAGCACGCTACTCCCGCAAATGATGATGGTCAGGATGATCAGCCGCTGGGAAGCGTAAAAAGGCTGCATGACCTCTTGCATGGGGAGGTTGGCAGACAGAATCCAGGGCGCTGTCTTCAGATGTTGAAAAGAGGCCACGAGATGCCGTCCCCTGGAATTAGTAGTCTCTCCACTGCCATCAAATCCTTGCAGTGCCAGATCAAAAAGGAGATTTGCTCCAAGGGGGACATCTTTTTGCATCATGCGAGTGGAGTCATGGTGGATAAGGATGGTCCTATCCTGTGAATAAACATAAAAGTATCCATGGTCACCAATCTTGCGTCTGGCGATGTTGCCCAACACATTATCTCCATTGAGGGTAAGGCCACCACATAAATAGCCTAAAATTTCCCCCTGGGCGTCGTGAATAGGGGCCATAAATGCGATAATAGGACGCTGATTGGGTTTGACGGAGAGAAATGGCTCGGAAATAACCGGCCGTAATGATTTTTGCGCCTGTTGAAAGAATGGATAAGACGAATAATCTTTATCCTCTCTTTCCGTGGAAAGAACAGGCAGCTCAGCCAGGAGCTTTCCCTCTGCCGACAGGATCATCAGGCCATCGTCAAAGAGAGAGAGAATCCCGGTTCGATAGGAGAGAAATTTCTGGGCAGAAGAGGACGTAAGAGGGGTCTCTGCCGGCACGATATCAGCTACCACTGATATCGCTTTCAGTTTACTTGACAGATCGTCATCAAGATATGTGGCAAAGGCCTGCACTGTTGTAAAAAGTTGATTTCCAAAAGTGGTGAGATGCTCTTTTTTGAGAAAGGTGGCAGCCCCTATTACAATGACAAGAATGCTGGTTATGATTCCAATGGATATGACCGTGCCAATTCTGGCGGTGATGGTCCATTTGTTTAAGAATCTACTATTGAACATAGTCATTACAATGTTATAAAAAAAATCTGAAAACCTCTCTTTTTTTACTTACCCCATTTTTTACGGGAAGGAGCAATGAGTGGTTTCTTCTTGAAAGATAGGGCTGGATAACCAAGAATTTCCTCTGTTTTTTTAGAAAATTCATAACATGGCCTGATGGTGAGATCCTTGAGAATCTCAACGTCGACCTCACCGCGCCCTGGGAAATGCAGGGTGATCAGCAGGGGACAGGTTCCATGAAACTGGTAGCATGTTTTTTTCAGTGCCTCCAGTCGTTGTCGATTGATGATTGCGGTCTTCAGTTCCAACTTGATGGATTCGGTATATTTTTCCCGGGCCTCAGGAAGAAGGTCGATGGACTCGGCGATGATCTTGGCACCTCGTTCGTCTTTCTGCACTGTCCCTTGGATGATCACTGCCTCTGTTGAGGATAGCAGGTTGTGGGTGCGGGCATAGGTGTCGGGGAAAACCACCACCTCCACCGAATCGAGAACATCTTCAAGAGTAATAAAGGCCATGGAATCGCCTTTTTTGCTCTTCAGCAGTTTACAGGTACGGATAAGGCCGCCAACACGGACAGGTTGTTCATCTCCCCATTCCGCCAGTTTGCCTATGTCGGTATCAACAACAGTTCTGATCTCATGGATGGCATCATCCAGCGGGTGACCGGTGATGTAAAAACCCACGGTCTCTTTTTCAAAGGCTAGTCGTTCCAGTTCACTCCACTCTGGAATATCAGGAAGAGGAATGGTAATAATTTCTTTTTGAGTGGTACCAGGTGTAAGATCAAAAAGAGACATCTGGCCGCTCTGACGATCTCGCTGAGCCGCTTTGGCCTGTTCCATTGCCTGGGGTAGAATGGTGTTGAGTTGAGAGCGTTTACATCCCAGCGAATCAAAAGAGCCTGCCTTGATCAGGCTTTCAATAACTCTGGAGTTGACCCGCCGTGAATCAATCCGGTTACAGAAATCTTCCAGCGAGGTATATTTTCCTCCCTCCGCTCTCTCTTGAATGATGGATTCCAGAGCGGCGCCCCCGACATTTTTGACCGCGGCCAGACCAAAGCGGATACGGTCATCAGTCACGTTAAAGTCATAAAGTGATTCATTTATATCGGGTGGCAGCACATCGATCTGATGTTCCCGGCACTCGTTGATATAAAGGACGATCTTGTCCGTGTTGTTCATGTCGCAGGAAAGAAGGGCGGCCATGAACTGGGCTGGGTGATGGGCCTTGAGATAGGCAGTCTGATAGCAGATCAGGGCATAGGCGGCAGAGTGAGATTTATTGAAGCCATAGCCTGCAAACTTAGCCATCAGGTCAAAGACATATTCGGCCTTGTCTTCCGGGATATTATTCTGTTTGGCCCCGGCCATGAATTTAACCTTCTCCTTGTCCATGACCTCTGAGATCTTCTTGCCCATGGCCCGCCGGAGGTTGTCGGCATCTCCTAAAGAGTAACTGGCCAGGATATTGGAGATCTGCATGACCTGTTCCTGATAGACAATAACTCCATAGGTCTCCTCCAGGACTGATTTAAGCTGAGGCAGGGGATAATTGGCAGTGGCGCGACCGTGCTTGGTTTCCACAAAATCATCCACCATTCCCGAGTCAAGGGGGCCGGGACGATATAGGGCGACGAGGGCAATCAGGTCACTGAACTGTTCAGGGGCCATCTTGACCAGCAGCTCCCGCATGCCGGAGCTCTCCAGTTGAAAGACCCCCAGGGCATCTCCCTTGCAGAGCAGAGCATAAGTCTTGAGGTCATCAATGGGTATGGCATCGATGTCAAGATCCGTGCCGATGTCGGCCTTGATATGTTTGAGTGCCTTGTCAATAACGGTAAGGGTCTTGAGGCCGAGAAAATCAAACTTGATCAGCCCGGTCATCTCGGTATGCTTCATGTCATACTGGGTCAGGGTCTCACCCTCTTTTCCCTTACAGGTGGGCAGAAATTCCACCATGGGCTGGGGAGAGACGACAACGCCGGCCGCGTGTGTTGATGTGTGCCGGGCAAGTCCCTCCAGAGACTGGGCCACACGCAACAGTTCGGCAATCTGGGGATTTTTGTTGGCGGCATCCTGAAGGCGCGGTTCCTCTGCAAAGGCCTTCTTGAGCGTCATCTTCAACTGTTCAGGGACGAGCTTGGCGATTTTGTCCACTTCACCAAAAGGGATATCCATAGCCCGGCCCACGTCGCGGATTACCCCACGTGCCTTCATGGTGCCGTAGGTCAGGATTTGAGCGACATGATCGGCACCGCCATATTTGTTCTGTACGTATTTTATCACCTCTCCACGCCGTTCCTGACAGAAGTCCACGTCAAAGTCAGGCATTCCTTTTCGCTCGATATTAAGAAAACGTTCGAAGAGGAGGCCGTAGGGGATGGGGTCGATATTGGTGATCCGCATGCAGTAGGCGGCAAGACTTCCTGCCCCGGATCCACGGCCCGGTCCTACTGGAATACCCTGATCTTTGGCCCAGTTGATGAAATCAGCAACGATGAGAAAATAACCGGGAAAACCCATGGTGTTGATCACATTAATTTCCGTGGTCAACCGATCTTTATACTGTTTTTCGGTCCCAGGGTTAAATGTCCCGATCTTGCGCATGGCCGCGAAGCGATCTTTCAACCCTTCCCAGCAGGCTGTGGCGAACATGGATTCAAGGGTCTCGCCTTCAACTACTGGAAAAATAGGGAAGTAGTAGTCACCAAAACAAATTTCGAGATTACAGCGCTCGGCAATCTCGATGGTTGTGGCAATGGCCTCCGGAGTATGCTTGAAATTATTTTTCATCTCCTCTGGAGATTTAAAATAAAATTCGTCAGTGGAAAATTTAAAACGTTTGGAGTTTGTTATGGTGTTGTTGGTCTGAATGCAGAGGAGCACATCATGGGCATGGGCCTCATCCTTGTTCAGATAGTGACAGTCATTGGTGGCCACTGTCTTAATCTGAAGTTCTGCCGCCAGTTTTTTCATCCCGTTGTTGACCGGGGTCTGCTCAGGGATACCGTTTTCCTGGAGCTCGAAGTAGAGACGGTCGCCAAAGATCTCCTGGAATTCTCTGGCTTTTTCCCGGGCCCCGTCCATGTCGTTCTGGCCAATGAGCCAGGGAACCTGGCCATGAAGGCAGGCTGTGAGTGCTATAAGGCCTTCGTTATGGGTAGCCAGGGTCTCCATGTCGATGCGGGGTTTGTAATAAAACCCCTCAAACTGGGCAATCGCAGCCAATTTCATCAGGTTCTTGTAGCCAGCGATATCCATGGCCAGAAGTACGATATGAAAATGACCCTTTTCCTGTTCTGTCCGGTTGCCTGGAGCCATGTAGAACTCGCAACCGATGATTGGCTTTATCCCCGCCTTTTTAGCCTTAACGTAGAATTCGAGTGCACCGTACATGGCGCCGTGATCGGTAATAGCCACGCTGTCCATTCCATATTCCTTGCACTTGTCCAGAAGGTCAGGAATACGGATGGCCCCATCCAGCAGACTATACTGGGTATGGACGTGGAGATGAACAAATCCGGCGCTCATTTTTATTTCAGGCCTCGCACGCCCTCGAGAAGGGCATTATTTAAGATCATGTTTTCGGTCTTGGCACCAGTGAGATCAGCCTTGATCAGGTTAGCCCCGCTGAGATCGGCATCTGTGAGATCAGCGCCCTTTAGGTTAGCACCAGGCAGATTGGAGTTCAAGAGAGTGGCTCCTTTCAGGTTGGCATCTTCAAGGTTGGCACGGCGCAAATTGGCGCGACTCAGGTCGGCTCCTTGGAGATAGGCCCCTTTGAGATTAGCGCCTATAAGGTCTGCCTGCCGCAGATCGCTTTTTGCCAGATTGCATCCCGGACAGTTTTTGGCCATGGATTTTACGGTGTGCTCCATTTCTTCATCGGTGGCGACTGGCATTGCTTCCTCGCTCTGCACAGGAGAAGTTGACACTCCTGGATCTTGCTGGGAAGAAACATCCTGTCCCGCGGCCAGGGATTCTCGAAGATAGGTGGCTTTTTGGGGTGGTTCAGCACTTTGTTGGGGGGGAGAAGGAGGCACGGGAGTAGGCGACGTTTGTCCTGTAGCCAGAGATTCGCGGAGATATGTATTTTTCTGAGGTGATTTTGGCGGCTTGTACAGATGCGCAGAATCTCCAGTGAGAGATTTGGCATTGTAGGCGAGGGCGCCGCTATTTTGAAAAAGGGCATAGTTGTTAGTGCCTGTATCTGGATAAACGGCATAACATCGCATCTCGCCGTAATACCAGACCTTGAATTTGAGACAAAGCTGATTCTCACCATTAATGTCCCATCCCCCCTTGTCGGTATCGTCTCCGGTTATGGATTCTGCCCGGGCGGTTATACTACCGTCGGGCTGGAAATACATATGGGCATTAAAGCTCATGGCTTCCATATATAAGGTATTGCCAGAAACCAGAGCAAATATCTGTTTCGCGGTGAGTGGGGTACTGCCCTTGGCAGCCATTTGATTTTGTGTGACTGGAGCGCAACCTGCAAGCAAGAGAGTACAGAGAAGAATGAATGGGAAAAGTCGTGATAACACAGCGAACCTCCTTATATGACAACATGTTGAAATGAGATGAAAATATCAATAAGTTGACAAATATACCATAAAGGAAATTGCTTTGCACTTTATAAACAGAATGGGCACTTTTTTGAACTGCGAAATGGTGAATCAGGTATTTGTCGAGGAATCCTTTTAGGTGCAGCCCCGATGATAATGACAATAAGAAATAATAATTTTTAGAGCTTATCTGTTGTTATTATCTTGTTGTAGTATTGGTGACATCAATATGGATTTTTTCCCTCCACGTTCAGCGCTTCGAAGCCGGAGATGACGTCGAACAGTTCCTCGTCGATGCCACTCTGACGTAAACGATGAAAGGTTCCATTGAGGTCCTCCAGTAATTCGTCAATGTTTTTATCGGCGCGTTGCATCGCCGCCAGGCGGCTCGCGTTCTCGCTGGCCAGCGATTCGGCGCAGGCCCTGAAGAGCGAGACGAAAAGATATTCGCGGATGAGTACCCGCAGGGTCGTCATGCCGCCCCCGATGACCTCGGGCAGGTTCTGCGTCGGCCAGGGACGTTCAACCAGCTGGCGTTGCCATTTCTCGTCCAGCGGCAGCAGCCGCTGATTGACAGGCACATAAACTGCCCCGGACTTGGGACGGTTGTAGAAAAGGTGGAGCTCAGTGACTTCACCCTGGCTGTGGTCCATCTCACTCTCTACAAGAATCTGCCCGACGAGCGGGGTGATGGTCTTGACGGAGTTCGGCACGGCAAAGAGTCCCCTCAACGGCAGACCCGCAGCGGCCAGGCGAGCATGAACGCGTTCACCAACGGCCCAGACTTGGGGTTTGGCCGGCAGAGCCGCCAGCTTCTTGACCGCATAATCGGCCACCACATCATTAAACTGGCCCACCAAGCCCTGGTCGGAACCGAAGACAACCGCACCGATCACAGCCGCATCCATCTCTCTTTTCTGCTCTCCCATCAACGGAACCACCCCGCCTACCCGGAAGCAGGCCCCCAATCCCAGTTCCACGGTGCGATAGTAATCGCCCAGCGAGCGCACCGAGTTCTCGTACTGTCCGATGCTCGAGGCGGCCATGGCCTTCATCGTGCGAATAACGGATTGGAGATCTCCGGCGCTTTCAATCTTTCGGAGCAGGTTCGCGATGGTATCGCTCATTACTCCTCCGTTGGCTTTGCCCCAGGCAGAGGTGGGTCAGTCCTGTGACTATTTTGATCGCGCAACCGCCCGAGGGTGTGCTCGATCAACTTGGACAGCTGCTCTGCAGCGCCGTCGACGGCTTGGTCCAAGGTCGCTGCCTGATGAGTGACCGCAATGGGGTGTCGGCCTTCAAGGCGCACTTCCATTACACAACGCATGTGGTCATTGCCGCCCTTCTTGTTGCTGTTTTCATCGCTCAGATGGACCTCCACTCGCGTAATTTGGTCGCTGATGTGGCTCAGGGCAGTCTCCACTACGCCACTTACCTGAGCGGCCAGCGCCTCATGCCCTCCGATGTTATGGTCGGTATGAATTTGTATTTGCATGGTATTCTCCTTTTGTGATTGGTTTAATAGCGGTAGTTGGCGGCCTTTCCTTGCTAACCCGGCATCCGCTCGGTCGGCATGAGCAAGATGCGGCGGTCGATCTTCCAGTGCAGGCCCGTGTGCTGGTGTAGCTCACGGCTTCTCTTGTTGTGCCCTCTTGGGCTCATCTGGTTTTGTCCGGATCCTGGTTTCCGGCTTGGGTTACTCTTAGGTCTTTTGTTCAGACTCAGACTTTGGTCCCTCCTTGGGCAAGAACTCTTCGAGCGCTTTGCGGGCGATTTGAACAATCAGTGCACGATCCTCAGCGCTTAATTTCTCGGTGGTGTCCAATCGCTCGCGCACCTCCATAGGGATATCCGCCGCCGCCACGCGCAGGGCGAACTCTGCGGCCGTCATCCGGTCAAGGGGTACACGGTCAAAGAGTTCTGCGGTCAACGCCAGCAGCACGGCAATCTGTGCAGGCACAGACACCGGTGTGAATTCCGACTGTTTCAGACAGGCGCGAATTCGCCGTCCGTGCTCAATGATCTTGCGGGTATCTTCATCCAGACGGGCGCCGAAGCGGGCAAAGGTTTCGAGTTCCTCGAACTGGGCGTAGGCGAGTTTGAGGTCACCGGCCACCGTACGGTAGGCCGCCCGTTGGGCCTTACCGCCGACCCGCGAAACGGATTTGCCGACATCAACCGCGGGCAGAACGCCCAATTCAAAGAGTGACGGGGAGAGGTAGATCTGCCCATCGGTGATGGAAATCAGATTGGTCGGGATATAGGCGGAGATATCCTGTGCTTCGGTCTCGATGATGGGCAGCGCGGTGAGGGAGCCGCCACCGAGTTCCTGGCGCAGGTGCGTCGCCCGCTCGAGCAGCCTCGAATGGATATAAAAGATGTCGCCGGGGAAGGCTTCGCGGCCAGGCGGACGGCGCAGCAGAAGAGAGAGCTCGCGGTAGGCGCGGGCGTGATGGGTGAGGTCGTCGTAAACGATCAGCACGTCGCGGCCTTGCTCCATGAAATACTCAGCGATGCTGGTCGCGGCGTAAGGAGCGATGTAAGCGAGACCCGGCGGGTCATTGCCCTCGGTCACTACCACGACGGTGTAATCCATCGCTCCCTTTTCCCGCAGGGTTGCCACGGTCTTGGCGACGGAGGAGGCGCGCTGACCGATGGCGCAATAGACGCAAAGGACATTCCGGCCGCGCTGGTTGAGGATGGTATCGATGGCAATGGCGGTCTTGCCGGTCTGGCGGTCGCCGAGAATCAACTCGCGCTGGCCGCGCCCGATGGGAACAAGGGCATCAATGACCTTAATGCCGGTCTGGAGAGGCACCGTTACCGGCGCCCGGTCCATGATCTGTGGGGCGACCCGTTCGACGGGCAGGCGCCGGCCTGCGGCTACCGGCCCGTTGCCATCGAGCGGCCGACCGAGCGGATCAATGACACGCCCCAGTACGGCATCACCCACGACCACGTCCATGACCCGGCCCGTGCGCCCGACTTCATCTCCCGCGTGCAGATGCCAGTATTTGCCAAGCAGCACGACACCGATTTCATCTGGGTCCAGGTTGAAGGCAATGCCGAGCACATCACCGGGAAAGACGACCAGTTCATCAAAGCCCACCCCGGGGAGACCCGACACCTTGGCGATGCCGGTGGTGACACTGGTGATCGTGCCCACCTCCCGTGGCGTTAATTGCGGCGTGAATGCCTCCCGTGCCTGGCTTAGTCCGGCAAATGCGACATCAAAAACCTTTTTGAGGCTCTCAGGTTCCCTGTTCATTGGTTTTCCGGCTCGGGCTGAGTTTCTTCAGCTTGAGGTGCGGCCTTGACTGCAGGCCTGTCCTTCTCCTGCAGAATTTCACCGACGCTCTGCTCCAGAGATGCCAGATAATCAACGATGCTCCATGCCACCTTGAGTCCGTTCGTGGTGAGTTCAATGCCGCTGATCAGCTCCGGATCGGTCTCGAAACGGACGCGGATTTCAGCCGAAAAAGTTTCGTTGAGCGCATTTTGTATGGCCGCCCGTTGCTCAGCCGGTAGGTCAAAGGCGCTTCGCACCAGCGCAGGATCTGACTTTGTCTTCAGGGCCTCAGCAAGGCCTGCCTTCGTCTCTCCCTTCATCTCCTGCAAGCGGCGAATAAATACCTCGCCCATCCGTTCTTCCAGACTGGTCGCGGCAAGATCCGCCAACACCTTGCGGGCAATGGCGAATACCTCCTGCTGGGCTCGAAGACCGATGGCCTGATTCTGGTTATGGGCATCGGTCTTCAGCGTTTCCTGCCGTTTGGCACCCAGAGCATCGGCCGCCTGCCGCGCTTCATCGAAGAGCCGCTGACGTTCGGCCTGTGCCTCGTCCGTCGCCTGACGCAAGAGTGCGGCGCGTTGCTGGTCTAACTCCTTGTTCTTCTGCTGGAACTCGTCGCGTTCCTTTTGGGCTTCGCTCTGTTTCGCCTCGGCGTTCGCCAGTTCTGTGGCGATGCGCTTCTCCCGAGCATCGAGGGCATGGAGGATGGGCTGATAAAGAAAGCGCTTCATCAACCACACCAGGATGATAAAATTGAGCGTCTGTGCTCCGACCGTGAACCAATCGATTAACATAGGCTTATTTTCCTGTGGCCTGGGCGATGACGTGGTTCCAGAAGGGATTGGCGAAGATGAGAATCATCGAGACCACGAAGCAATAAATGGCCGTTGATTCGATCATGGCCAGACCCACGAACAAGGTCCGGGTAATGGTAGTGGAGGCATCAGGCTGCTGGGCCAGTGAGGTCAGCGCCGTCGCCACCGCCCTCCCTTCCGCCAGCGCCGGCCCTAAACAGCCGAAACTCGTGGTGATGCCGGCGATGACAATTGATGCCACCGCGATGAAGGTCATGCTGTCCATAGGTTCTCCTTTTGTTGTGGTCGTTCAGGCTTCAATATTTTGGGCCTCGGGTTCAGGCCTGGATTTACGAACTCGTGTAGCTGCCGCGATGTAAACCGCTGCCAGGATACTGAAGATGTAGGCCTGCACCATTCCGGTGAGCAGGCCGAGCAGCGTCATGACGATCGGGAAGATGAAGGGAGTGATGCTGAGCAGAATAGCGATGATCATTGCCCCACTCATCATGTTGCCGAACAGACGGACGGCCAGGGCCAGTGTCCGTGAGATCTCGCTGATGAGGTTAAACGGCAGCATGATGAATGTCGGTTCCATATAGGACTTAAGGTAGTTGCCCACCCCCTTTTCCTCTATACCGAAAAACGGTACGGCCACAAAGACGCACAAGGCGAGGGCAACCGTGGTCGAGAGCGAGCCGGTCGGCGGCTCGTAGCCAGGGATAACAGTACTGAGACTGGCTGCGGCGACGAACAGAAAAAGCGTGCCCAGAAAACCGAGATATTTCCGCGGCTGACTCAGGCCTACCTCTTCAATTTGGGTCTCGATCCCGGTGACGACGATTTCCACAAGGTTCTGCCAGCGGGAACGTTTCAGACCCGTAGAAAAATTGCGCGTGATCAGCCTGGCACCCACGGCCAGCACAAACATCAGCCCCCAGGTATAGACAATGGTGGCGTTCAGTTTGAACAACCCGTATTGCCAGAAAATAATCTCGTCGGGACTAAGGCGCATGACTGGCCTCCGGTGCCAGATCGACTGGCTTTTCCGCTGTCCGGGTGAGCCGTGTCACAACAAGACGGGCGATGACAAAGCCAAGGAGAGACAGCAGCAGTCGCTGCCAGTGACCATGGGCAATAAAATAAAAACCAGCCAGGACAATGCTCATCCGCAGCAGCATGCTGCCGAAAAACCAGAGTGCCGGTCGCTCAGATGCAAGGCCCTTGCGAA